>CAKKRZ010000001.1 GCA_919902925.1 Acidiferrobacterales bacterium
CGTCCTGGTAATACCCGCCGCGCTTTGCCGTCTGGCAGCCGGCCAGTGCCAGTGCAAGCATGAGCAGGACAAGGCGTTTCATGGTTCCTTTTGTTGCGCGCGGGCCTCGCGCAGTTTATCGCTGAGTTCGAGGACCGCCAGGGCGTAAAGCTTGGAGCGATTGTAGCGGGTGATGACGTAAAAGTTGTTATAGCCGAGGCGGTAGAACGGCCCGTCCTCGCCCTCGAAGGAGATCAGTGCCGCGCGCCGGTCGGTGTTGAGCGTGTGTTGCAGCGGGTAAATGCCGTAGCGCACCAGCTCGCGCACGCTCAGCACCGGCCGAACGCCGAATTTCTCGACCCAGAAATAGCGCGTGCCTTCCAGGCGCACGGTGTCGCTGATCGGGTCCATCGCGCTCCAGCCGTGCACGCGCAGGAAGTTGGCGACACTGCCGATGGCGTCGGCCGGGCTGTTCACCAGGTCGCGACGGCCGTCGCCGTCGAAATCGACCGCGTAACGCCGGTAACTCGACGGGATGAACTGGGCGATGCCGATCGCGCCCGCGTACGAACCCTTCACCTGGCGTGGGTCGATTTTCTGCTCGCGCGCCAGCAGCAGGAATTCCTCCAGTTCGCGGCGGAAAAAATCGGCACGGGGCGGATATTGCAGCCACAGGGTGGTGAGCGCGTCGATGACACGGTAACGGCTGGCGCTGCGCCCGTACTGGGTTTCGACGCCGAGAATACCCAGAATGATTTCGGGCGGCACGCCGTACTCGCGGCTGGCGCGCTCGAGCGCCGGCTGGTGCAGTTTCCAGTAGGCGAGCCCGTGACGGACATGCTGTTCGGTCAGGAATCGCTTGCGGTACTCGTACCAGGGGCGGGCCTCGCCGGGGCGTTCAATGGCCTCGACCACCTCGCGGCGCAGTTGCACGTCGGCGAACAGCTGTTCGAGCTCGGCCGCCTGGAAGCCGTGTTGCCGCACCATGTCGTCGATGAAGGTGCGCACCTCCGGCCAGGCGCCCGCATCGAGCGCCAGCGCCGGGTGGACGGCAATGGCGAGGAGCGCGGCAGCCAGCAGCGGGCGGAGGGTGCGGACGATCACCGGCCTATTCTACTATCCGCCGGTGGGTCTGGATGCTCATCAACACGCCGAAGGCGGCCAGGAAGGTGAGCAGGGAGGTGCCGCCGAAACTCAGCACCGGCAACGGCACGCCCACCACCGGCAGCACCCCCAGCACCATGCCGGTGTTGACGAAGAAACTCAGGAACACGGTCAGGGTGACGCCGCCGGCGAGCAGGCGCGAGTAGCTGTCTTGGGCCAGATAAGCGATGAGAAAGCCGCGGGCGATAATGAACAGGTAAAGACCGATCAGCACCAGGCTGCCGATCAGCCCGAACTCCTCGGCGAATACGGCGAACACGAAGTCGGTCGACGACTCCGGCAAGTATTCGAGATGGGCCTGCGAGGAATTGAGCCAGCCCTTGCCGTAGAAACCGCCCGAGCCGACGGCGATCATCGACTGGATGGTCTGGTAGCCGGTGCCGAGCGGATCGGACTGCGGGTCGAGCAGGACATCGATGCGGCTGCGCTGATATTCGTGCAGGAAGCGGAAATAGACGATCGGGGCGGCGACCACGGCGCCGGCCAGCAGCGGCACGATGATGCGCCATTTCAGGCCGGCGATGAACAGCAGCGCCAGCCCACCGGTGGCGACCAGCACGGCGGTGCCGAGGTCCGGCTGGCGGGCGATGAGCGCGACCGGCAGCGCAATCGCCAGCACGGCGACACCGAAACGCCACAGTCGCGGCGGCAGGCTGTCGCGCGCAAAGAACCAGGCCAGCGCCATCGGCAGTGCGAGCTTGATGAACTCTGACGGCTGAAAACGCGCGCCGGCGATGCTTAACCAGCGACGCGCGCCCTTGCCGACCGTGCCGAACAGCAGCACGGCGACCAGCAGCAGCACGGCCATGCCGAAAATGACCGGCGACCAGCGCTCCAGGGTCTCCGGACGCAGATTCGCCACCACCAGCATCAGGCCGAAGCCGAGCAGCAGCCGCAGCGCGTGGCCGCCGGTATCGCCCAGGTTTTTGCCGCTGG
>CAKKRZ010000002.1 GCA_919902925.1 Acidiferrobacterales bacterium
CACGACATGATGGCCGTGGCCGATGCCGGTGAGGTCATGCCGCCGAAATCCACCTGGTTCGAGCCGAAGCTGGCCGACGGGCTGGTGTCGCACGCGCTGGATTGAGCCGAGCCGGCGATGGCGTGGCGCAGGTCCTCGTGCAATATCAGGCGGTCTCGAATTTCCGGCCCAGATCGGGGCTGTAAACCTTAAAACCACTCTGCGTGCGTTTGGCCTCGTACATGGCGGCGTCCGCGGCGCGCATCAGAATATCGGTTTCGTTGCCGTGCTCGGGAAACACGGCGATTCCCAGGCTGGCGCCGATGTCGAAATTTCGATCGCCGATCTGGAGTGGCTTTTTGAACGTTGCCAGAATTTTACGCGCCACCACGGTGGCGCCGTCCGGATGCGAGGTGGTTGGCAGCAAGATGGCGAATTCGTCGCCGCCCATGCGCGCCACCGTGTCGGACTCGCGCATGCATGTTTTAATGCGCATCGCCGCCTGCTGTAAGGCCTGATCGCCGGCGTGATGGCCGAGAGTGTCGTTGACGTCCTTGAAGCGATCCAGGTCCATGACCAGCAACGCGAAGCATTGCTTCTCGCGGCGCCCGATGAGCACGGCCTGCTGCAAGCGGTCGGCAAACAAGGTCCGGTTCGGCAAATCCGTGAGCGGGTCGTAATAGGCGAGGTATTGAACCCGCTCCTGCGCCTGCCGGCGTTCGAGCCGCACTTGCGCCTCGCGCAGCTCGCGCTCCACCGCCGGCAACAGGCGGGCGGTGTTGCTCTTCATGATGTAATCGTGAGCCCCGGCCTTCATGGCCTGAACGGCGCGGTCCTCGCCGATGGTGCCGGAGACGATGATGAACGGCAGGTCGAGTCCGCTCGCGTGCAACAGATTGAGCGCATCGAAGGCGTCGAAGCGCGGCATGGTGAAGTCGGCGAAGACGATGTCCCAGGCCCCTTGTTCGAGGCGCTGGCGCATGGTCTCGGCGGTTTCGACGCGCGTGTACTCGGGCACGAAGCCACCCTCGCGCAGCTGTTTGACCAGCAGCAGGGTATCGTCTTCCGAGTCCTCGACGATCAGGGCGCGCAGCGGGGAGCTTGGCATCGGGTTAACCCTTTCGCGGCGGCGGTTGGTTCAACGCCAGCCAGTAGAGTCCGAGCTGTCGCACCGCCTCTATGAACTGGTTGAAGTCCACCGGCTTGCGGATGTAGCTGTTGGCGCCGAGGCGGTAGCTGTTGATGAGGTCTTGTTCTTCCTTGGAAGAAGTAAGGATCACGACCGGCTGGGCGCTCGTGCGCGCATCGGCGCGCACGAGCCGCAACACTTCCAGACCGCCAATCTTGGGCAGAACAAGGTCGAGCAGCACCACGGCCAGGGCGCCCGGCGCGCGCGCCGCATGCACGCCCTCGCTGAAGAGATAGTCGAGCGCCTCCTGCCCGTCGTGCACCACGTCCACTTCGTTCAAGATGTTGTTCTTCCTGAGCGCCCGCAGCGTCAGTTCCACGTCGTCGGGGTTGTCCTCCACCAGCAGGATGGTCTTGTTGCTCATGCGTTTCTCCTTGGTATTAAAGCATGGCCCAAGCTCGCCGACGGGCTGGTGTCGCATTTCCTCGATTAGGGATCTAATCCGATCTTCCAGGGTGATGCCGGGAACCAGCCCTTCAGCAATTCGCATTCCTGCGGCCGGCTGATGAAATAGCCCTGGGCCTCGTCACAGCCGAGGGCGGCGACGGCATCGAACATCTCCTTGGTTTCCACGCCCTCCGCCA
>CAKKRZ010000003.1 GCA_919902925.1 Acidiferrobacterales bacterium
GCGCCTCCTCACCCGCGCCGCCGAGAACCTGCTCCCCGGCGATCCCGCCGCCGCCGTCCCGCTCTACGAGCAGGCGATCGAACTCGACCCGCTGCGCGAGACCTTATACCAGGGACTCATGCGTTGTTACCAAACCCTGCACCGGCCAGCCGAAGTGGAGCACGTCTACCGGCGTTGTCGCGACACCCTCAAGCGTGAACTGGGTCTGGCTCCGTCGGAGGAAACGGAGACCCTGATTAAGCGGTTGCGCGCGCCAAATACTTGAACGGTGGCAAATGACCTCATGCTAAACTTCACCGACGATAGAGCGAGACTGAGCGAACCATGGGAAAATCGGCAGAACACCGCATTACCGCCGAAGAGGCGGCGGCTTTTCGCGCCCGGTGGAAGGTTGTTTCCGGCACGCTTCGGACCGAGCTGCGCGCATTGCCGATCGAGGCCAAGCTCAAACAGTTGGGCGCCTTGGTGCGGCTGGCGAAACAACTCAACTGGACGAGCACCGAGGACGACTCCGAAGTACGCGAGCGCTGGGCACGCATACGGTCCGCGCTGCATGACTGAACGGCAGGAACTGGCGCCGCTCATTGCCGCACTGTCCGACCTGGCAAGGTGGTTTGAGTCGGCAAACGTCCCGGGCGTCGTGGTCGGCGGCGTGGCGGCATCTCTGCTCGGGCGTCCACGCCTGACGCACGATGTGGATGCGCTGGTCATGGTGGACGAAGGGCGTTGGCACGAACTGCTGGAGCGCGGCGCACCATTCGGTTTCCACCCGCGGCTCGCCGATGCCCTGGCCTTCGCCGCTCGTACCCGGGTGCTGCTGATGCGCCACGAACCGAGCGGGGTAGATGTGGATATCATGTTCGGCGCGCTGCGTTTCGAGGAAGAAGCGGTGGCACACCGAACCTTCGTGACGGTCGCCGGTGTGGCCCTGCCGCTTCCGACGCCAGCGGATTTAATCGTGATGAAGGCCGTTGCCCACCGCCCGCGCGATCTCACCGATATCGAAGCGATCCTCGATGCGCACCCGGGTCTCGATGTGGCCCACGTGCGCCGATGGGTACGGGAGTTCGCGCGGGCGGCCGCTATGCCTGAAATATGGGACGATTTGCGGCGACTGCTCAAAGACCGAGAAGAGCACCACGACTAAGCCGGACGGCGCGGCGCCGTCTTGACAGGGGAACGTTAATGGCGAGAACCAAGCCGCGTCGCACC
>CAKKRZ010000004.1 GCA_919902925.1 Acidiferrobacterales bacterium
AGGCCAAGAAGCCCGAGGAAAAGGGCAAGAAGCCAGAGGACAAGGGCAAGAAGCCAGAGGACAAGGGCAAGAAGCCCGAGGACAAGAAGAAGTAAATCAGACCGAAAGACTGCGCGCGTAGCGCGCATCGGCTCGCCTCCCTCTCCCCTCGGGAGAAGGGATGGAGATGAGGGCCAGTCTCCCTCACCCTTTGCCCTCTCCCGGAGGGAGAGGGGAAGTTGGTAAGAATCCCTATTCCGGTCGGAATGAGGGTGAGGGTGGGACGGCAAGGGTAGAACGATCGCATGACCCATGGCATTACTCTCATCGCCGGCCTCGGCAACCCCGGGCCGGACTACGCGGAAACCCGGCACAACGCCGGGTTCCGTTTTCTGGACGCCCTGCTATCCGGGACTGGCGAGCGACTGCGGCACGAGGCCAAGTTCGGCGGCGACCTGGCGCGCGTGACGATCGCCGGTCAGCCGGTGTGGCTGCTGGCGCCCACGGAATTCATGAACCACAGCGGCCGGGCGCTGTCGCGCTTCGCCCAGTTCTACAAGATTGCGCCGGCGCAGATGCTGGTGGTGCACGACGAGCTGGATCTGCCGCCGGGGGCCGTGCGGCTCAAGATGGGCGGTGGGGCCGGTGGCCACAACGGCCTGACCGACATCATTGAACAACTGGCCAGCCCGGATTTTGCGCGCCTGCGCATCGGCATCGGGCATCCCGGTTCGGCGGCGCAGGTGGTGTCGTACGTGCTGAAGAAGGCGCCACGCAGCGAGCAGGATCTGATCGACGAGGCGATTGCGCGTGCCGTGCAGCTGGTCGGTGAGATTGTACAAGGGCAGTTCGAGAAGGTCATGAACAGCCTGCACACGCAGTAATATTATTTCTTATCCGCGGATGAACGCGGATGAAGAATGCTGATGAACGCAGATTTCATGAGTGATACTTCATCTTCAGTACATCCGCGTTTATCTTTTTTTCAATCATCTGCGTTCATCCGCGGATAGCTGGGGTAATTTACGTTATGGGATTCAAATGCGGCATCGTCGGTTTGCCCAACGTCGGCAAGTCGACCCTTTTTAACGCACTGACCAAGGCCGGGGTTCCGGCCGAGAACTACCCGTTTTGCACCATCGATCCGCACGTCGGCATCGTCGAGGTACCGGACCCGCGCCTCCAGCAGCTGGCGGAGATCGTCAAACCGGAACGGATCCTGCCCACCACCATCGAGTTCGTGGACATCGCCGGTCTGGTCGCCGGTGCTTCGAAAGGTGAAGGGCTCGGCAACAAGTTCCTGTCGCACATCCGCGAGGTCGATGCCATCGCGCACGTGGTGCGCTGCTTCGAGAACGAGAACGTCGTGCACGTCACCGGGCGCATAAATCCCGGAGCCGACATCGACACCATCAACACCGAACTCGCGCTGGCCGATCTCGACACCGTCGACAAGGGCATCCAGCGCACCGACAAGGGCGTCAAGGCCGGCAGCAAGGATGACATCAAGCTGCGCGAACTGCTGGGACGGGTGCGCGCGCAACTGAACGAAGGCCAGCCGGCACGAGTGCTGAAGCTCAGCGAAGAGGAACACAGGCTGCTCAAGCCGCTCGGTCTGCTCACCGACAAGCCGCTCATGTACATCGCCAACGTCGCTGAGAATGGTTTCACCAACAACCCGTATCTCGATGGGGTGCGCAAGATTGCCGAAGCGGAACACGCTCCGGTGGTGCCGGTGTCGGCGGCGATCGAGATGGAGCTGGCCGACATGTCGGATGCCGAGAAGCAGACGTTTCTGGCCGACATGGGGCTTGAGGAGCCGGGCCTGAACCGCGTGATCCGCGCCGGCTACGGCCTGCTCGGCCTGCTGACCTTCTTCACCGCCGGCGTGAAAGAAGTGCGTGCCTGGACGGTGCGCCAGGGCAGCCACGCGCCGCAGGCCGCCGGCGCCATCCACA
>CAKKRZ010000005.1 GCA_919902925.1 Acidiferrobacterales bacterium
CGGGTCGGTGATCCATTCGCTCCACGAGCCGGCGTAGAGTTTCGCGCCGGTCAGTCCGGCGTGTTCCAGCGCCACCAGATTGTGGCAGGCGGTAACGCCGGAACCGCACATCACGATCACTTCATCGGCGGGCCGGCCCGCGAGCAGCGCGCCGTAGTGTTCGCGCAGCGCCTCATCGGACATGAACTCGCCGCTGAAATCGAGATTGTCTTCGTACGGGGCGTTGACGGCGCCGGGGATATGGCCAGCAACCTTGTCGAGCGGCTCAACATCGCCGGTGAATCGTTCTTCGGCGCGGGCATCCAGGATCAGCCGGTCATCGGCCGCCAGCGCACGCATCACTTCGTTGGCATCGACCACGAGGGAATGATTCGCCGCCGACATGAAACGCGCGGGCTGTACCTTCGGCAATTCTGTTGTCACCGATAGTTTCTCGCGCTGCCAGCGCGGAAAACCGCCGTCGAGCAGCGCGCAACGCCGATGACCGAGCCAGCGCAACAGCCACCACAGGCGCGAGGCCATGGCACCGAAGCTGTCGTCGTAGACCACGACCTGCTTGTGGTGATCGATCCCCCACGCACCAAGTTTTTCCGAGAGCACGGCGGGGTCCGGCAGCGGATGCCGGCCTGTCACCGCCGTGACCGGCGAGGACAGGTCGCGATCCAGGTGCGCGTAGCGTGCACCGGGTATATGTGAGACAAGATAGGAACGAGAACCCTTGTCCGGATCGGACAGGGCAAAGCGGCAATCCACGACGACCCAGTTCGGGTCGTCGAGGTGCCGTGCCAGCGTGTGTACATCAACGAGAGTCGTCAGCATGGGCGACCCTCGCCGGCATCAATACCCGCCCTTGCGACGCGATTCCGGCAGACCGGCGATGCGTCCGCCCTGTTTGCTCGGGTCCTTCGGGAACAGGTCGTACACATCTTTCTGCGCCACACTGGTGCCCCACTTGTCCGACATCGCCTTGCAGATGTGGCGCGTGTTAGGCTGGGTGGCGTTGTTGTTGAAGTATTCGTCGCGCAGGTATTCGAGCAGGTCCCAGTGCTTCTGGGTAAGCGCGAGACCCTCGGACTGGGCGATGTGTTCGGCCAGTTCCTTGCTCCAGTCTTCCGCGTTGACGAGATAACCGTTCTTGTCGGTTTCGATGGTTTTTCCGTTTAACTCAATGCTCATGTCGTTCCCCTGTTGAATGATGCCCTTGGGCGGTCAGGCGCCGCACCGCCGGCGGGTGAATGATACAAATCGTGACCGGCTATTCCAAGACGGGGTGCAATTCCCGGACTCCCTTGTGGGGGATAAACAGGCCGCAACCCAGATGGCGGCGCGGTCCGAGCCCCTGTTCTTGCAGGCGCAGTGACTCGTCCGACGTCAGGTCGGCCAGCATCAGGCTGCGGGCCGGCAGCAGGCCTTCCGGCGTGCGCAGCCCGTGTTCGATGCCGCACAGCATCTTCGACGGCTTGATGGCCATCGTCCCCAGGCAGGCATGGACAGCCTGCAGAAACTGCTGTTCGGTCCCGATCTCATCCGAAAGCACATAGCGCGAAAAGATGGTGGTGCTATCGCTGAGCGACCGCTCATCGGCCTCACCGACCGCCAACCGGTTGCCGGCGACATCGAGCGTCTGGTCACACAGTTGGCGGGCGTCGTTCAGGCGTTCCGCCGGCACGCGCAGCACCAGCCGGGTGCGACGTGACAGATAAAGAAGCGCGTCCGGTGCCTCGGGGCGCATCCAGCCATTGCCGGATTCGGCGACGTGAATGGTATGCACTCCGGAACACGGGTCCTCCGGCAACCAGGGCAAGGCCGCGATCACCGCGTGTGACAGCGCCCAGGCGTGATCGACCGGCAGGCTGCGACAGTCGATGTTGTAAACCACGTCAATCATGCGGCGCGGTGTCTTCGCCTGCTGATCGACTTGGCTTTCCTGCCAATACACGTTCAGTTCACCGGCATGCGCGACTGCAAGGCCGCGCGATCGAACCACCACTGATCCTGCACCAGCACGTCGACGATATTGCGCAGGCGCGGCAGGAATTTCGCCGGGTCGTCCAACTCAAGACTTTTGAACCACTGGTCGAAGGCCTTCTGTTCCTCGATCTTGGCGAGACGGCGCGCCACCGTGGCGAGCAGACGGTTGGTATAGAACAACAGGTTCTCGCGCAGCTTGCCTTCCGGCGCCCGCATATCGACGACGTAGTGCGCCGTGATGGCCGCCACCGCCGCTCCCTGCGAATCGTCCGGTGTCTCTTCGATGATGTGTTCCAGCATGGCGACGGACAGCTCCGGATCGACCGGAAAACTCACCGCCAGCCACACACCCTGGCCGAGGGCCGCCAGCGAGTCGGGTTGATCGGCGGCAAACAGCACGTCGCAGGCCTGGATGGCCCCTTCCCAGCCGTCGATGGACAGGAACAGATCGAACGCCTCGCGCGCCGCCGCCCAGGCCTCGTCCGCCTTCTCCAGCCGCAGCAACACGCGCGATTGTTCGAGCAGCAGTTTGGCGCGGCCGCGCGGATCGCGATCGCCGGGCGTGGCCATTAACTGCTGGCGCAGGTCGCCGATACGATTCTCCAGCATGATCGTCGGCTCGCCGATGTCTTCGGCGCTGTCGGCGTCGACAAAAAAAGTTTCATCTTTCAGGTATTTCATAATTGGTCAGGCCATGTTCAGCGGGTGACGGAGTGAATGCCGACAAAGGCGCCTTCCAGCCGGTCTTCCCAGTTCGACGGCGTGTCGGGATACGGCGGCTTCACGTCGATGCGAAAGTGAATGTGGTCCTTCGCCTCTTCGCTGATCACGGCGCA
>CAKKRZ010000006.1 GCA_919902925.1 Acidiferrobacterales bacterium
GAACTGGCCAACAACCCGCAGGTGCGGGCCGCCTATCTCGGCGGTTAGTGGCGGGAATCTGAACCAAAGTGATATGGTGTGAGCGCCCCTCGGCGAGCTACGGTGCTCCAAGCCGTTTGAGTTCGTACACAGCGCCGGTGTATTCAACGAAGTTCTTCGGGCACTGGTCCCGGGCCGTACGCAGGGACGCCAAGGCCTGAGTGCGATTGCCTTTCAGCAGGTGCCACTGTCCCACGTAGAAATTGGCCTCACAGACTTGCTCTTGGCGGGTCTTTGGGTCGGGATTCTCGGCGCCGCTTAGCACCGATGCGGGCGTTCCTTTCCCAAGGTAGAGCGTTGTTACAGGGGCGGGCCATTTGGCGGTATCGAGCTTGGTGGTGTCCGTTACAAACTCGTTCTTGCCATCGCTCCCGCTGCGTGTTCGGGCGAGAAAGAGCCAGATCGGAGTGTAGGCATCTGGTTTAAGCTCCAGAGAGCGGGCTAGATCAGTGGTCGCGAGCGCGAACTCACCCTTGTAATAACGTGTACGGCCGCGTGCTTTGTAGGCCAACGCTAGATGCGGATCAATCTCGATGGTGCGGGTAAAGTCTGCAATGGCTCCATCAAGATCACCTTTAGCGCGCTTTGCAGCGCCACGGGCGCCGTAAGCACGCGCGTACTGCGGATCAATTTTAAGAGCACGGTTAAAGTCGACAATCGCCCCGTCGGGATCGCCTTTAACACGCCTTGCTTCACCGAGGTGTACGTAGGCTCTAGCATCCTGCGGATTAAGTTCGATCGCGCGTTTGTAGTCGGCAATGGCTCCATCGACGTGGCCTTTACCCCGCTTTGCCACACCGCGGTTGATATAGGCTTTGGTGCTTTGCGGGTTAAGTTCAATCGCGCGGTTGTAGTCGGCAATGGCTCCGTCGAGGTCCCCTTTGCCTCGCTTTGCAATACCGCGGTTGTTATAGGCCCAGGACAGATTGGCGCCCTGCCAGCGGCCGGATTCGATCGCCCGCGTGCAGGCGGCGATTCTGGTGTCGCCAGTTGTCTTCACACAGTCATCGGCGTCATCGGCCCTGGCGTGGGTGGAGGCAAGCACAGCGAGTACGGCAAGAATGAAACGTAGTTTCATGGCGGTCCTCCCGGACATCAGGTTGTTGTTTGGTAATATGGCCTGGCAGCGAACAGCATCTCGCGGCAGCCGGGTCGATGCAAGTGCACGGAAGCCTTAAACGTCACGCCACGGGGATTTGGGGTTATGTAGAGGTTGCCGTCTTGCGCATTCGGTCTGAGGGCGTCTAAGCAGATGAGGCGGGCGCATCGCCTGTCGATAACCGCGAAAGGATTTCGCGTTCCAGACAGGCGCGTTGTTCCGGATTGTTTACGGGTCCACCCTCCCGCGTGCTCACGAAGAAGATGTCTTCCACGCGTTCGCCGTAGGTGGCCACTTTGGCATTCACCAGGTTCAGTCCGCAGGCCCGCAGCGCCAGTGCGATCTGATAGAGCAGGCCGGGACGGTCCTGGGCGATGACCTCGACGACGGTGTGCGGCTTGTCGGGCGCGTCCGTGAAGATCACGCGGCTCTGGATCGGGAAGTGGCGGAGGGTGCGCGGCAACGGCGAATCGCGCCAGTCGCGACCGGGCCGGGGTTGTAGCAATTGTTCGCGCAACTCCTTTTGCAGACGTAGAAGCTCTTGTGCATCGCTGATCGGCGCGCCGTTGTGATCGAGCACGACGAAGGTGTCGAGGGCGTGCTTGTTCGCCAAGGTATGGATGCGCGCCTCGACGATCGACAGGCCGAGCCGGTCGATGCCGCCGGTCAGCACGGCGAACAGATCGTCGCGGTCCGGGGTGTAGATGAGCAGCTCGCTGCCGCCCAGCTCCGGTTGAAAACGGCTGGCGACCACGGGCAGATCGCCGGAACCGGCGGCGGCGATGGTGCTGGCGTGCCAGGCGAGGGCGGGCGCGTCGTGCTGGAGGAAGTAGCTGGCATCGAGGTGCGACCAGAATTGCTCGATCGGTGGCAGTGGAATCTTTGATTCGTGCAGCAGGGCCAGTGCATCGCGACGCAGGTCGGCGGCGCGCGCCTCGCGGTCGATGGGCTCGGCGAGCCCACGCTCCAGCAGGCGCGCGGTGGAGTGGTAGAGCTGCTGCAGGAGCCGGTCCTTCCAGGTGTTCCACACCGCCGGACTGGTGGCGCGCATGTCGGCGACAGTGAGCAGGTACAAGTTCTCGAGATGCTCCAGATCACCCACGCGGCGCGCGAATTCGTGCACCACGTCCGGATCGGAGATGTCGCGGCGCTGGGCGGTGGTCGACATGACCAGGTGGTGCTGCACCAGCCAGGCGATGAAGCGCGTGTCGTACTCGCTCAGGTGATGATCGTGGCCGAAGGCGACGGCGTCGTCGGCGCCGAGCGCGGAATGATCGCCGCCACGACCCTTGGCGATGTCGTGGAACAGGCCGGCGATCAGCAGTCGTTCCGGCTTGACCAGGCGCTCGATCAGCGAGGAGGCGAGCGGAAACTCGGCGCGGAATTCGGGCACGGTGAAGCGGCGCAGGTTGCGCACCACGAACAGCGTGTGCTGATCGACGGTGTAGACGTGAAACAGGTCGTGCTGCATCTGGCCGACGATGCGTCCGAACGCCGGCAGGTACTGGCCGAGCACGCCCCAGGCATTCATGCGCCGCAACTCATGGGTGATGCCGTGCGGCTGGCGCAGGATCTCCATGAACAGGCTGCGGCAGGCCAGGTCGCGCCGTGCCTTGCTATCAAGTTTCTTCAGGTTGGCACGCAGCAGACGGATGGTGTTGGCGCGCACGCCCTTGAGCGCTGGGCGTTGTTGCAGGATCAAAAATAGTTCCAGCATGGCGAAGGGTGTGCGTTCGAATACGCGCGCGTTCGTCACCTCCAGATATCCGCCACGCGAGTGGAAGCGACGGTTGATGGCCTGTACCTTCGGTTTCCCCTTGGTGAGGATCTCTTCGTCGAAGTGCTGCAGCAGAATAACGTTGAGCAGTTGCAGCGATTTGACGGTGCGGTAGTAGCGTTTCATGAACTGCTCGACCGCCAGTGCACCGGTGCGGTCACGGTAGCCGAGCAGCTTGGCCAGCTCGCGCTGGTGATCGAACAGCAGGCGCTCCTCGCGTCGTCCGGCCAGATGGTGCAGGCCGGCACGGACCATCCAGAGATAATGGCGGCCGCGGATCAGCGACCGGTATTCGTCCTCGCGCAGGAAACCGTGCGTGACCAGTTCGTGCAGGGCGGCGGTGCCGAAGTGGCGTTGCGTCACCCAGGCCAGGGTCTGGAGATCGCGCAGTCCGCCGGGCCCATCCTTGAGGTTTGGTTCGAGGTTATAGGCAGTGTCGTCAAAGCGGCGGTGACGCTCGCGCTGTTCGGCCAGCTTGCCGGCAAAGAATTTGCCACTCGGCCAGATCTTGTTTGGCCTTGTCTTGGCGAGCATGGACTTCCATAAAGCTTCATCGCCGGCGAGTAAGCGGGTTTCCATCAGGGTGGTAGCGACGGTCAGATCGCCTTTGGCCTCGCTGACACATTCCTTCACTGTGCGCACCGAATGGCCGATCTCCAGGCCGATGTCCCAGAGGAAGCGCACGAATGTTTCGACGAATCCTTGCGCGGCAGAGGCGTCGAAGCGCCCAAACAGAAGCAGCAGATCGATGTCCGAGGCCGGGTGTAGCTCGCCGCGCCCGTATCCGCCAACCGCGACCAGGGCGACCGAGGTTTTCCCGGGCAGGGCAGGTCGATGCAGCTCCCACGCCCGCTTCAACAGGGCATCGATGAAAGCGGCGCTGTCGCCGACCAGCCTGGGTGTGGCCGACGGTTTGTCGAAAAAGCGCTGGCGGAAGGTTTCGCGACCGGTTTGCAGAAGTTCCCGGAAGGCCGTGAGCGGCGGGACACCGGCGGCGAGCCGCTCGTCGAGTGCTGGGCCGTCGAAAACGGCGGTCATCAGGGATTGTCGCCGGGTACGCGCGTGAGAATCTCGTGTCCGTCGGGGGTGACCAGCACGGTGTGCTCCCACTGCGCGGACAGCGAGTGGTCGCGGGTCACCACCGTCCAGTTGTCGGGCAGCAGGCGGATGTCCGCCTTGCCGGCGTTGATCATCGGCTCGATCGTGAAGGTCATGCCCGCGACCAGCTCCATGCCGGTGCCGGGCTTTCCGTAGTGCAGCACCTGCGGGTCTTCGTGAAAATTCCGGCCGATGCCGTGGCCGCAGTATTCGCGCACGATCGAGAAGCCGTGCGCCTCGGCGTGACGCTGGATGACATGGCCGATATCGCCGAGACGCGTGCCGGGGCGCACCTGCTCGATGCCGAGCAGCAGACACTCCTTGGTGATGTCCACCAGCCGACGTGCCTGGATCGAGGGTTCGCCGACATAGAACATGCGGCTGGTGTCGCCGTGGTAGCCGTCCTTGATGACGGTGATGTCGATGTTGACGATGTCGCCCTTCTTGAGGCGCTTGTCGCCCGGGATGCCGTGGCAGACCTGGTGGTTGACCGAGGTGCAGATGGAGCGGGGGAAGCCCCGGTAGTTGAGTGGGGCCGGGACCGCGGCCTGGACGTTGACGATGTGGTCGTGGCAGATCCGGTCCAGCTCGCCGGTGGTAATCCCCGGGCGGACATGGGGCCCGATCATGTTCAGGACCTCGGCCGCCAGCCGGCCGGCGACCCGCATTTTTTCGATTTCTTCGGCTGTTTTGATAGTGATGGCCATGTGGTCCCTGCGCGGGCGCTATTGTCGGCGATTATGGCCGCGGAACAAAGCCAAAACCGCTCCCTGGCCGGGCCAAAGGCCTTGAAAACATTGTGCAAAAGAGGCTGGCCGTGGTATAAAGCGCGCTCGTTTTTTCACTTAAACTCTCACGCGGCACCGACACATGCGTCCGGGTGCCCCTGTCCAGCGGTAGGGATCAGGGGTTGGTGCATGGGGTCCGCGGCGGAAACAACCCGACGGAGGCTATATGGCAGACGTATCCATGCGCCAGATGCTGGAGGCCGGCGTGCATTTCGGCCACCAGACGCGATTCTGGAACCCCAAAATGCGCCCCTACATCTTCGGGGTGCGCAACAAGATCCACATCATCAATCTCGAGGCCACGCTGCCGCTCTTCAACGAGGCGATGGCGTATCTCAAGCGGCTGGCCGCCAACGGCGGCACCATCCTGTTCGTCGGCACCAAGCGCCAGGCGGAGGATATCGTCTCCGAACAGGCGAAGCGCTGCGGCATGCCCTACGTCAGCAACCGTTGGCTGGGTGGCATGCTCACCAACTATCGCACCGTGCATCGCTCCATCGAGCGCCTCAAGAGCCTTGAGCAGATGCAGACCGACCCCGCCAGCGCCCACAGCCGTTTCAAGAAGAAGGAACTGCTCGATTTTGACCGCGAGCGCGTCAAGCTGGAAAAGACCCTGGGCGGCATCAAGGACATGAACGGCATGCCGGACGCGGTGTTCGTGATCGACGTCGGCCATGAATCCATCGCCGTGCTGGAGGCCAACAAGCTTGGCGTGCCGGTGGTGGCGGTGGTCGATTCCAACTGCAAGCCGGACGGGGTTGATTATCCGATCCCGGGCAACGACGACGCCATCCGCGCCATCCGTCTGTACACCGCCTCGGCGGCCGATGCCATCCTCGAAGGCCGCGCGGCCCGTGAAGTGAACATGGCCACTGGCGAAGAAGACTTTGTCGAGGTGAAGGATGAATCCAAGGTGAAGGTGATGCCCAAGCGTCGTGCCTACACCGAGCCGGATGCGCCCGAGGGTGACGCCGCCAAGCCCGCCCCCGCCCCGGCGCGCCGCGCTGCGGCCCCCCGTGGCCGGGCCAAGCCGGGCACCGGTCGTCCTGCCCCGCGCGGCGGCGCGGGCAAGTAACCGCGACCGCGACGTTGCACAACCGGGGGGCATTGCCCCCTTGGTTTTATCGGGACCTGTCCGGCGCCGGCAAGACGGCCCCGCAAGACCAGATACAGAGGAATCCGGACATGAGTATTTCTGCACAACAGGTGAAGGAACTGCGCGAGCGTACCGGGCTCGGCATGATGGAATGCAAGGCCGCGCTCACCGAGGCGAACGGCGACATGCAGTCGGCGGAAGACATCCTGCGCATGAAGGCCGGTGCCAAGGTGGAGAAGAAGGCAGGTCGTACCGCGGCCGACGGCGCCATCGGCCTGCACCTCTCGGCCGACGGCAAACTCGCCGCCATGATCGAGATCAATTCCGAGACCGACTTCGTCGCCAAGGGCGACAACTTCGTGGCCTTCGCCGTGGCGGTCGCCGCGCGCCTGGCTTCGTCCAATCCGGCCACGCTGGCGGCGTTGTCCGCGCTGCCGCTCAAGGTCGGCGATGCCACCACCATCGCCCAGTCGCTGGAGGGGATGGTGATGAAGCTGGGTGAAAAAATTACCCTGCGACGTTTTGTTCGTCTCACCACCGCCGGGCGCCTGGGCACCTACCTGCACGGCCGCAAGATCGGCGTGCTGGTTGAGGTAGAGGGCGGAGACGATGATCTGGCCAAGGACCTGGCCATGCACATCGCCGCCAGCCGACCCACCTGCGTGTCGAAGGACCAGGTGCCGGCCGAGCTGATCGCCAAGGAGAAAGAGATCTTTGCCGAGCAGGCGAAACAATCCGGCAAGCCGGCCAACATCGTCGACAAGATGGTCGAGGGCCGCGTCAACAAATTCCTGAGCGAGGTGACGCTGCTCGGTCAGCCGTTTGTGAAAGACCCGGACACCACGGTGGAAAAGCTGCTGAAGGCAAAGAACGCCCGCGTGCTCGGTTTCACCCGCTATGAAGTCGGTGAGGGCATCGAAAAGCGGGCAGACGATTTCGCCGCCGAGGTCATGGCGCAGGTCCGCGGGGGCTGATTCCTTGAGCGGCGCAACGACACGTTCCACCTACCGGCGCGTGCTGTTGAAGCTGTCCGGCGAGGCGCTCATGGGCAGCGAGCGCTTCGGTATCCAGCAGGAAGTGCTGGCGCGCATCGGCGAGGAGATTCGCCAGATCACCGCCGCCGGCGTGCAACTGGCCATCGTCGTTGGCGGCGGCAACATCTTCCGCGGCGTGGCGCTGTCGGCGCAGGGCGTGGACCGCGCCAGCGCCGACTACATGGGCATGCTGGCGACCGTCATGAACGGGCTGGCCATCCAGAATACGCTCGAAAAAATCGGCGTGCCGGTGCGCGTGCAGTCGGCGTTGCGCATCGATCAGGTGGTTGAGCCGTATATCCGCCGGCGCGCGTTGCGCCATCTTGAGCGTGGCTACGTCGTGATCTTTGTGGCCGGTACCGGCAACCCGTTTTTTTCGACCGACACCGCCGCCACGCTGCGCGGCCTGGAGATCGGCGCCGACATCGTCCTCAAGGCCACCAAGGTCGACGGCGTGTACGACAAGGATCCGGCCAAGCACAAGGATGCCCGCCGCTTCGATTGCATCACCTATGCCGAGGTTTTGGAGAAACGCCTTGGGATAATGGACGCCGCCTCAATCGTGCTGTGCCGCGACCAACAACTGCCCTTGCGGGTGTTCAACCTGAACAGTCCGGGGGCGCTCGTGCGGGCGGCGCTGGGTGAGCCGGAAGGCACGCTCGTCAACGCCGGAGGAGAATAGATATGCAGACGCTGGATCAGATCAAGAAGGACATGGACAGCAAGATGGTCAAGGCCATCGACACGCTCAAGGGCGATCTCGCCAAGATGCGCACTGGTCGCGCCAATGCTTCGCTGCTCGACAACATCCGCATCGATTATTACGGCAACAAGAGTCCATTAAGCCAGGTGGCGAATGTCAGCGTGGCCGATGCCCGCACCCTGTCGGTATCGCCCTGGGACAAATCGATGGTGGCGGCGATCGAAAAGGCCATCCGCGATTCCGATCTTGGCCTGAACCCGGTCACCTCCGGTACGGTCATACGCGTGCCGCTGCCACCGCTGACGGAGGAGCGTCGCAAGGAACTCGGCAAGCATGCCCGCACCGAGGGCGAGAACACCAAGATCGCCGTGCGCAATATCCGTCGCGACTCCAACCAGCACATCAAGGATCTGCTTAAAAAAAAGATCATCACCGAGGACGAGGACAAACGTGCCGAGGCCGACGTGCAGAAGGCGACCGACAAATCCATTGCCGAAGTCGACAAGCTGGTCGCCGCCAAGGAAGCCGAGCTGATGCAGATCTGACAGATCCATGAGGATCTGACTGCCATGAAAGAACGCTCCCACGATCAGGACCTTGCCCAGGCCGCCCACGTGACGGTCCCACGGCACGTGGCGGTCATCATGGACGGCAACGGGCGCTGGGCCCGCTCCCGCGCCATGCCGCGTATCGCCGGACACCGCAAGGGTCTGGAGCGGGTGCGAGAACTGGTGAGTGTGTGCGGCGAGAAGGGCGTGGCCAACCTGACGTTGTTTGCCTTTTCGAGCGAGAACTGGCGCCGCCCCGAACAGGAAGTACGGTTGCTGATGGAGCTGTTCTCCAGCGCGCTGGAGCGCGAGGTTGGCAAGCTGCACAGCAACGGCGTGCGCTTTTGCGTGATCGGCGATGTCGACGGTTTCGGACCGACCCTGGCTGCGGCCATCCGCGAGGCCGAGAACCTGACCCGGCAAAACGATCGCCTGACCCTGACCATCGCCGCCAACTACGGCGGGCGTTGGGACATCGCCCAGGCCTGCCGGGAGATCGCCCGGCGCGCCGTCGCCGGCGAAATCGATCCGGAATCCGTGAGCAGCGAAACGCTGGCCCCGCATCTCGCGCTCGCCGATCTGCCGGAACCGGATCTGTTTATCCGCACCGGCGGCGAGCAGCGCATCAGCAATTTCCTGCTCTGGCAACTCGCCTATACCGAACTCTATTTCACGCCGGCCCTGTGGCCGGAATTCGATCGCGGACATTTTGAAGAGGCGCTGACCTGGTACGCCGGACGCCAGCGCCGTTTCGGCATGACCGGCGATCAGGTGGAGGCCGCGCGCCGTGCTTAAGACCCGCCTGCTGACGGCGCTGGTGCTGATCCCGCTGCTGTTGGCGGCGCTGTTCTGGCTGCCGAGCTCGGCCCTGGCCGCCCTGTTCGGCGTCATCATCGCGATCGGCGCCTGGGAGTGGGGCGCGCTGTGCGGTTTTCACGGCGGTCGTCAGATGTCCTATGTCGCCGCGCTGATGTTGACCGGGATTCTGGCGGTCGCGCCGATCGTCCTGCTTCCGCCCGGTGAGATTCCGGTGATGCTGTTGCTCGTCAACTTCGGGGTCGTGCTGGTGTTCTGGCTGGCGGCATTGGTCGCCATGGTGCGCGGGCGCGAGAATTCATTTCTCTATCACAGCATAGCGGGCCGTGCGTTGAGCGGATTTTTTGTGCTGGTCCCGGCCTGGCAGGCCGCCGTTGTGCTGCATGCCCATGATCTTCAGCAGCCGGCCCTGTTGTTGTTCCTGTTCCTGCTGGTGTGGGGGGCGGACACCTTTGCCTACTTTGCCGGTCACAGCTTCGGCAGGCACAAGCTCGCCCCGTCGGTCAGTCCCGGCAAGACCATCGAAGGGGTGCTCGGCGGCCTGGTGGCTGTTCTGCTGCTGGCCGTGTTGGCCGACTGGTTCGTCTGGAAACTTGCCGGCGTGAAGGTTTTCTGGTGGCTGATGCTCTGTCTGGCCGTGGGACTGATATCGGTGCTCGGTGATCTCGTGGAGAGCAAGGTGAAACGTGTGGCGGGCGTCAAAGACAGCGGCACGATCATCCCGGGGCATGGCGGTGTCCTCGATCGCATCGATGCGCTGACGGCGGCGGCACCGGCCTTTGTGTTCGGAACGCTGCTGCTCAACCGGGTGTGGTCATGACGATCCAGGGAGTGACCCTGTTGGGCTCCACCGGCAGTATCGGTGTCAACACCCTCGACGTGCTCGCCCGCCATCCGCAACGCTACCGGGTGGTGGCGCTGGCGGCGCGTCGTCAGGTCGACAAGTTGTTCGATCAATGCCGGCAGCATCGTCCCGACCTGGCCGTGATGTTGGAGACGGACGCGGCCGAACAACTGCGCGCGCGCCTGCGGACGGCGGGCCTGCCGACGGAAGTGCGTGCCGGTGCCGAGGCGCTGGAGCAGCTGGCCGGGGACGCACGGGCAGACGTGGTCGTGGCCGGCATTGTCGGCGCGGCCGGGCTGCGGCCGACCCTGACGGCGGTGCGCGCCGGCAAGCGCGTGCTGTTCGCCAACAAGGAGCCGCTGGTCATGGCGGGTCGGCTGTTCATCGACGAGGCGCGCCGCAGCGGCGCCCGGCTGATGCCCGTCGACAGCGAGCACAACGCCATCTACCAGTGCATGCCGCCCGGTTATCGCCCCGGCGAACCCTGCGAGCCGGTCGAGAAGATTTTTCTGACCTGTTCCGGCGGTCCGTTCCGCCGCACGCCGACGGCCGAGTTGGCGCGCGTGACGCCCGACGAGGCCTGCGCGCATCCCAACTGGGTCATGGGGCGCAAGATCTCGGTCGATTCGGCCACGCTCATGAACAAGGGGCTGGAGCTGATCGAGGCCTGCTGGCTGTTTCACGTATCGCCCGATCAGGTTGAGGTGGTGATTCATCCGCAGAGTATCGTTCATTCCGCCGTGGCCTATCGCGACGGCTCGGTGCTGGCACAACTGGGAAACCCCGACATGCGCACACCGATCGCCCATGCGCTGGCCTGGCCGGAGCGCATCGACGCCGGCGTACCTGCGCTCGACCTGCTGACGCTGGCACGGCTGGAGTTCGAGGCACCCGATTGGCAACGCTTCCCCTGTCTGCGCCTGGCCGGCGAGGCGGCGCGCGTCGGCGGCACCGCCCCGACCGTGCTCAACGCCGCCAACGAAGTGGCCGTGCAGGCCTTTCTCGACCGGCGCATCGGCTTCACCGACATCCCGGTGATCATCGAGCGCACGCGCTCGGGCATGACGGTCAGCCCGGATACCTCGCTCGACAGCATCCTGACCGAAGATGCACGCGCCCGGACATTGGCCATGTCGCTGGTCGAGGGCATGCATCCGCACACTCACGTCCGCGCCGGAGGAGGAATGTCATGACCGGCCTGCCGCTGACCATCGCCGCCTTCATCGTGGCGCTGGGCGTCCTGATCACCGTCCACGAGTTCGGTCACTTCTGGGTGGCCCGCCTGCTGGGGGTCAAGGTGTTACGTTTTTCGATCGGTTTCGGTCGTCCGCTGTGGCAACGCAAGATCGGCCGTGACCGGATGGAGTTTGTCCTGGCCTGGATTCCGCTCGGCGGTTACGTCAAGATGCTCGATGAGCGCGAAGGTGAAGTGGCGGCGGCCGATCGCCCGCGCGCCTTCAACCGTCAGCCCTTGTGGAAGCGCTCACTGGTGGTGCTGGCCGGACCGGCTTTCAATTTCCTGTTCGCCATCCTGGTCTTCTGGGTGTTGTTCATGGCCGGTGTGTCGGGCATCAAGCCGGTGGTCGGGCACGTCACCCCCGATTCGCTGGCGGCGCGCGCCGGTTTCAAGGCCGGCGAGACGCTGGTGTCGATCGACCGGATGCCGGTGCAGAGCTGGAATCAGCACCGTCTGTACGTTTTCCGCCGCGCGCTGGAACGCGAACCCGTGCAGGTGGTGACCCGCGACGCGCAAGGCGTGACGCACGATCGCACCATCGACCTGACGAACTTCCCGCTCGGCCGTGTCAACGCCACGCTGCTGGAGCAGGGCCTCGGGCTGTACGGGTACATCCCGCCGACCCTGCCCGAGATCGGCGCTGTGGAGAAGGGCAAGGCCGGCGAGCGCGCCGGGCTGCGTGCCGGCGACCGTCTGCTGGCCGTGGACGGTAAGACTTTCCGGCGCTGGCCGGAATTCGTCGAGCGCGTGAACGCCTCGGCCGGCAAACTGTTACGCCTGACGATCGAACGCGGCGGACAGACGCAGGTGCTGACGGTTACCCCGGAGGCGTTCAGCCACAACGGCCAAACCATCGGCCGCCTGTACGTCTACCCGCAATACGCGCCGATTCCCGAAGAGATGCGCGCGCGCGTCCAGCACGGACCGATCGCCGCCCTGAATGCCGCCGCCGGTCAAACCTGGGGTATGTCGTGGCTCACCCTGGAAATGCTCTACCACATGTTACGACTTGAGGTGTCGACGAAGAATCTCAGCGGTCCGCTGACCATCGCCCAGTATGCCGGTGAGTCGGCGCGCATCGGGCTTGAGCCCTTTGTCCTGTTCCTGGCCATCATCAGCATCAGCCTCGGCGTGCTGAATCTTTTGCCGATCCCGGTTCTGGACGGCGGTCATCTGCTTTATTTCGCCATCGAGGCCATCATTCGCCGGCCGGTGCCCGAACGCGTGCTGGCGATCGGCCAGCAGGTCGGACTGGCGATGCTGGCGGCACTGATGTTTCTGGCCATCTACAACGACCTGACCCGCATTTTCCGCTAACCAAAACTAGAACAACGATCCCATGCTGAAACGCTTTCTGTTGGCCCTGCTGTGCTGGGCGCTCACCCCGCCTGTGCTGGCCGCGATCGAGAGGTTTGTCGTCAAGGACATCCGCGTGGTCGGCCTGCAACGCATCGCCGCCGGCACGGTCTTCAACTACCTGCCGGTCAAGGTCGGCGATACGATTGGCGACAAGAATGTGCAGGATGCCATCCGCGCGCTCTACAAGACAGGCTTTTTCCGGGACGTGCGTCTCGCGCGTCAGGGTAATGTGCTGGTGGTCACGGTCGTCGAACGCCCGTCGATCGCCGCTATCCGCATCCTCGGCACCAAGGAATTTTCCGAGGATGACCTGAAGAAGTCGCTCAAACAATTCGGCCTGACCGATGGACGCGTGTTCGATCGGTCGCTGCTCGATCGTATCGAGCAGGAACTGCGCCAGCAGTACTTCTCGCGCGGCTTCTATGCAGTCATCGTCAAACCGACGGTGACCCCGCTGGAACGTAACCGCGTAGATATCACCATCGACGTGCACGAAGGCAGTGCCGCCCGCATCCGTTCCATCAACATGGTCGGTAACGAAATCTACAAGGACAAGGAATTGCGCGAGCTGTTTACGCTCGGCCCAAGACCGTGGTGGGCGGTTTTTTCCAGTCGCGACCAGTACTCCAAGCAGACACTGACCGGCGACCTGGAGCGGCTTCGCCATTTCTATCAGGACCGCGGCTACCTGGACTTCCGCATCAGCTCCACGCAGGTGTCGATCACCCCCGATAAATCGCACATCTACATCACCGTGAACGTGGAAGAAGGGAAGAAGTACCGCATCAAGGGCACACGCCTGGTGGGCCGTCTGCCGGTACCTGAGAAGGAGTTGGCGGCGTTGATCACCATCAAGCCCGGCGACGTCTTCTCTCGCCGCCTGGTCGCCGACGCGTCCAAATCCATTACCGATCGGCTGGCCAACGACGGCTACGCCTTCGCCAACGTCAATCCCGAACCGGAGATCGACAAGGCCAAGTCCGAGGTGTTCTTCACGTTTCACGTCGATCCGGGCAAGCGCGTGTACGTGCGCCGCGTCAATTTCTCCGGCAACACCGCCACCCGCGACGATGTGTTACGACAAGAGACGCGCCAGCTGGAGAGCGGTTGGTACTCCGCCGAGCAGATCAAACGTTCGCGCACGCGCCTGCAACGCCTGGGCTTTTTCGAGGACGTCAACGTCGAGACCCCACCGGTGGCCGGCACGCCGGACCAGGTCGATGTCAACGTCAAGGTCAAGGAGCGTGCGACCGGAAACATCAATCTCGGCGTAGGCTATTCGGACACGGACGGCGTGATCGTCAATGCCAGCGTGACGCAGAGCAACCTCTTTGGCTCCGGACGCGAACTGTCTGTTTCGTTCGATAACAGCCAATCCACCACCAACTTTAACGTGCGCTACGTCAATCCGTACTACACGCAGGACGGTGTCACTCGCGGTTTCAATGCCTTTTCGTCGACTGTCGACGCCGCCCAGGCGGGCACGGCCGCCTATAACACGTCCACGGTTGGTGCCGGCGTCTTTTACAGTATCCCGCTCAGCGAGGACAACCGGATATTTTTCGGCCTTGATGTGGAGCAAATTCAGATCGAAACAAATATAGCCAGCGCCCAGGTGGCGCAGGATTTTGTTGCGCGCTATGGCGACTCCAACTCAATGTTGAAAGCAACTGTGTCCTGGGCCAAGGACACGCTGGATAGCACGCTCCTGCCGACGAGCGGAACCGTTCACCGTATTTCTGGTGAGGTTGCCGTGCCCGGCAGCGATATTACCTATTACAAGTTCAGCTATTTTACCAGCCGCTACTGGCCGGTTACGGCGCGGTCATCGTTCAAGACCAAGCTGGAACTCTCGTACGGTGGCGGCTATGGCGATACCACGGAACTGCCGTTCTACAAGAATTACTTCGCGGGCGGTTCCACCACCCTGCGAGGCTACCGGTCGCGCTCGCTCGGTCCACGCGATACCCTGCCACCCAATGACCCCATCGGCGGCAATCGGCGTGTTCTGGTCAATGCCGAGTATCTGTTCCCGATGCCGGGAATTTCGCTGGAGGACAAATCCATCCGCCTGAGTGTGTTTGCGGATGGGGGCATGGTGTACGGACGCGACCAACCGCTGGATCTCGGGGAGTTGCGCTATTCAGCCGGTTTGGCGTTTAATTGGTTCTCGCCGGTCGGCCCGCTCAGCTTCAGCCTGGCCAAACCCCTGAACGCCAGGGAAGGGGACCGTACCGAAAGCTTCCAGTTCACGCTCGGCGTGCCGTTTCGCTGAGCATAGAGGAGACCATCACTTGAGATTCCGATACCTGCCCGTTACGCGCCTGTTGATCGGCCTGACGATGGCCGCGGCCGTCACCTGGAGCGGTGCGGCCTCGGCCGAGCTTAAAATCGGCTACGTGAATGCCGTCAAGGTTATTGAAGAGGCACCGCAGGGAGAGGCGGCGCTGAAAAAGCTAGAAGCAGAATTCGGTCCGCGTGACAAAAAACTGGTCGAAATGCAGGCGCGCATCAAGCAGCTGGAAGAGGAGCTTAGCAAGAACACACTCGTCCTCAAGGAAGCCGACCGTCGCGCCCTCGAACATCGTCTGAATATCCAGCGTCGCGAGTTGCGCCGCGCCACCCAGGAGTTCCGGGAAGATTACAATCTGCGGCGCAACGAGGAACTGGCCGCCCTGCAGAAGGTGGTCCAGCGCGCCATCATCGAGGTGGCCCGCCAGGAACGCTATGACCTGATTCTGCATGAAGGCGTGCTGTTTGCCAGCGGCAAGACCGACATCACCAACCTGATACTCAAGAAGCTCGGCAAGCAGCTTCCCTGATACATGGCCGAGACCCTGGCGGAACTCGCGCGGCTGACCGGTGGACAGTTGCGGGGCGATCGGAAACATACGATCCAGTCGGTTTCGACCCTGGCCGCTGCCGGTCCGGCGGAGATCGCCTTTCTTGCCGACGACAAATTCCTGCCCCAACTCAAGCGCACCCGCGCCGGTGCCGTCATCGTCGATCCGGCACACGCCAGCGAATGCCCGGGCAATGCCATCCTGACGGATAATCCACACCTGGCTTTCGCCCGGATCGCGCAACGCCTGCATCCGGCGTCGGCATCGCGCCCCGGAGTCCACCCGACAGCGGTCGTCGATGCCACGGCACGGGTGGCCACCAGCGCCTCCATTGGCGCGCACTGTGTAGTAGGTCCCGGCTGCGTCATCGCCGAGCGAGTCACCCTTGGCCCCCATTGCGTGCTGGGCACACAGGTTGAGATCGGTGACGACACCCGTCTTGCCGCCCACGTGACGGTGCTGGATCGTTGCGTGCTGGGCAAACGCGGTTTGCTGCAGCCGGGTGCCGTGATCGGCGCCGATGGTTTTGGTTTTGCGCGCGATGGTGTGCGCTGGGTGAAGGTACCGCAACTTGGCCGCGTGGTGATTGGTGACGATGTCGAGATTGGCGCCAACACGGCGATTGACCGTGGCGCGCTTTCCGACACCGTCATTGGCGACGGCGTCAAACTGGACAACCTCATTCAGGTCGCGCACAACGTGCGCATCGGTGACCATACGGCCATGGCCGGGCAGGCCGGCATCGCCGGTAGCGCGGTGATCGGAAGCCGCTGTACAGTGGGAGGGCAGGCCGTGATCCTGGGCCACCTGGAACTGGGCGACGATGTGCACGTGACCGCCACCTCGCTGGTGACGAAATCCATCGACGAACCCGGCGCCTACTCATCCAGCCTCAAGGCCATGCCGGTCGCCGGCTGGCGCCGCAACGTCGCCCGTCTGCACCAGCTCGATGCGCTGGTGCGGCGCGTGGCCAAACTGGAAGAAAGATTACGTAAACTGGTCGGGGAGAAATCTGTTTGAACACGCTCGATATTCACCAGGTGATGAAACACCTGCCACACCGTTATCCCATCCTGTTGGTCGATCGCGTGCTCGACTACAAGAAGGATGAGTTCCTCACGGCCATCAAGAATGTCACGATCAATGAGCCGTTCTTCAACGGTCATTTCCCGCATCGCCCGGTGATGCCCGGGGTGCTGATCCTGGAGGCGCTGGCCCAGGCCAGCGCCATCCTGGCCTTCAAGTGCCTCGATATCCTGCCGGGCGACGACTCGGTCTACTATTTTGTCGGCATCGACAAGGCCCGCTTCAAGCGGCCGGTGGAACCCGGCGATCAACTGATGCTGCATACCCGTCTCAAGCGGCGCATGCGCGGTATGTGGATATTCGAAACCAAGGCCAAGGTTGGGGACGAGACCGCGGCCAGTGCCGACCTGATGTGCGCCTACAAGACCATCGGCTCGTGAGCAAGGCGACGTCGTGATCCACCCCCAGGCGATTGTCGATCCCAAGGCGCGACTGGCGGCCGGTGTCCAGGTCGGCGCCTTCAGCGTCGTCGGGCCTGAGGTCGAGATCGGGGAAGGCACGTGGATCGGGCCGCACGTGATCATCAATGGCCCGACCGTCATCGGTCGCGAAAACCGCATTTACCAGTTCTGCTCGCTCGGCGAGGCGCCGCAGCACACCGGCTACAAGGGCGAGCCCACGCGGCTGGTCATCGGCGACCGTAATATCATCCGCGAATACTGCACCATGAACCGCGGTACCGTAGCCGGCGGCGGCGAGACGCGGCTGGGCCATGACGGATTTCTCATGGCTTACTGCCACCTGGCTCACGACTGCCGGATCGGCGATCACGTGATCTTCGCCAACGCCACCAGCCTGGCCGGCCACGTGACGGTCGGCGACCGCGCGATACTCGGCGGTTTTACCATCGCCCACCAGTTTTGCCGCATCGGCGCCTTTGTCATCACGGCACTCGGAGCGGTGACGTTCAAGGACATCCCGCCGTACTTTATCGCGGCCGGGAACCCGGCCGGCCCGGGTGGCATCAATCTGCGCGGCCTTCGGCGCAATGGTTTCACCGACGAAGCCATCGCCACCATTCGCCGTGCCTACAAAATTCTATACAAGTCAGGCTCGACCCTTGATGAGGCCCTGATTGAACTTCGCGCGCTGGCCGCCACCCACGGCGAGCTTCAGCGACTGGTGGATTTTATCGCCGGCTCGCAACGCGGCCTGATTCGCTGACCCGTGGCTGTCCGCCAGCACTCCCGCGGGAGCCGACGGCATCCGCCATTGAAAGCTCGCCCCATCACCGATCGGCGCCCGCTGCGGATCGGGATGGTCGCTGGCGAGGCGTCCGGCGATCTGCTCGGCGCCGGCCTGATCCGCGAGCTCCGTCATCGCTGGCCCGAGGCCGTGTTCGAGGGTATCGGCGGGCCGTTGATGGCGGAACAGGGGTTTGTCATTCGCCTGCCCATGGACGAAATCACCATGATGGGGTGGGGCGGCCTGGGCCGGTTGTTCAGCATCCTGCGCCATCGCCGTCAGCTGGCCCGGTATTTTCTCGACCATCCGCCGGACGTGTTCATCGGCGTGGACGTACCGGATTTCAATCTTTCGCTGGAGGCCCGGTTGCATCGCCGGGGAATTCGCACCGTCCATTATGTGAGCCCGACGGTCTGGGCCTGGCGTCGTTACCGATTGCGGCGCATTCGTCGCGCCGTGGATCGCATGCTGACACTGTTTCCGTTCGAGGTGGAGTTCTACCGAGCCCACAACGTGCCGGTGACCTGCGTCGGGCATCCGCTGGCCGATATCATCCCGTTGCGCTACGACCCTAAGCGCTATCGCAAACGACTTGGGTTAACGGCCGATGGCCCGTTGCTGGCACTGATGCCCGGGAGCCGGGTGAGCGAGGTGGAGCGCCACGCGGAACTTTTTGTTGGTTGCGCGCTGGAGCTCCGCAAGCGACATCCGAATCTGCGCTTCGTGGCCCCATTCGTGAATACCGAGACCCGCCGGATATTCGAGGGCGCGCTGGTGCGCACCGGGAAGTCACTGCCGATCACGCTGATCGACAGGCACTCGCGCGAGGTGTTGGCCGCTTGCGATGCGGTGCTGCTGGCCTCAGGAACCGCGGCGCTGGAAGCGGCGCTGTTCCGTAAACCCATGGTGGTGGTCTACCGGCTTTCCTGGCTGTCCTACCGGCTCATCCGCCTGTTCGCGCACGTTGACCTCTATTCCATGCCCAACCACCTGGCTGGGCGGCAGATCGTTCCCGAGTTGATCCAGGCGGATGCCACCGTGGAAAATATTGTGCAGGCGGTGGATCGTTACCTCAACAATCCTCACGAAGTCAGGGTGCTGGGGCGCACGCTAGACCGGATTCATCTCAGCCTGCGCCGTAACGCCAGCCAGTCGGCGGCGCGGGCGGTGAGCGCCTTGATCGGACGCCGTCGATTGCCGGAATGACCGGTTTCCTGCTGATCGCTGGCGTGGATGAGGCCGGGCGCGGTCCGCTGGCCGGTCCGGTGGTGGCAGGAGCCGTCATTCTTGACCCCGACAGACCCATTGAGGGCCTGGCCGACTCCAAGGTGCTATCAGCGGCAAGACGCGAATCGTTGGCCGAGGCCATCCGCGAGCGGTCTCTGTGCTGGGCGCTTGGACTGGCCGAGGCTGAGGAAATTGACCGACTGAACATATTGCAGGCCACCCTGTTGGCCATGCAGCGTGCGGTGGCGGCGCTTGTCCGGGCACCGGACAAGGTGCTAATCGACGGCAACCGCTGCCCTCGTCTGTCCTGTCCCGCCGAGGCCATCGTAAAAGGCGATGCTACCGTGCCCGCGATCTCGGCGGCATCGATCATCGCCAAGGTGCATCGCGACCATATAATGACCGAACTCGATTCGCGCTATCCCGGATACGGATTTCTTCAACACAAGGGATACCCAACCCGCGTCCACCTGCAGGCACTGGAACGTCACGGGGTCAGCCCGATCCACCGGCTAAGTTTTGCCCCCGTGGCAAAAATACTGAATAAAAGATAGTTATAACAATAAGTTATGAATTATATTTAATACTTGATCTAGGGCTAATTTCAGGCCGGCCGGGCCTGGAAGGGGCTTATAATCGATGTTCTTCCGGTGCTGTCAGTCAATCACATGAGCTCCTCCCAGCGCTTCGTCCATCTTCGCGTCCATTCGGAGTATTCGCTCTCCGACAGCATTGTCCGGCTCGATGCCCTGGTGAATCGCGTGCACGAACTGGGCATGCCGGCGGTGGCGCTGACCGACCTGGCCAATGTGTTCGGCGCGGTCAAGTTCTTCCGTCAGGCAGTCGGTCGTGGCATCAAGCCCATCATTGGCGCGGATGTCTGGCTGCTCAACCCCACTGACGTCAATAAACCCCATCGCCTTCTGTTGCTGTGTCAGGGTACGGACGGTTACCGGCGCCTTTGCCGTTTGCTGACCCGCGCCCACCAGGAAGGGCAACACACCGGCAGGCCCTGTATCGACCGCGCCTGGTTGGCGGACGGTACTGACGACCTGCTGGCCCTGTCCGGAGCGCAGGACGGCGATATCGGCCAGGCCCTGCTGGGCGATAACACTGCCCAGGCTGATCGGCTGGCGAGCGAATACCAGACCTGGTTCCCGGGGCGGTTTTATATCGAGCTGCAGCGCACCGGACATCCGCACCAGGAGGGTTGTGTCCACGCCTCGGTGGCGCTGGCCACGCGCCTCGGTTTACCGGTAGTAGCCACCCAGCCGGTCATGTTCCTGCGCCCCGATGAGTATGAAGCTCACGAGATCCGGGTTTGTATCCAGGATGGACGCGTGTTGAACGACCCGCGTCGCCCGCGTCATTTCACGCCCCAACAGTACTTGCGCTCGGCCGACGAAATGGCCGAGCTGTTCGCCGATATTCCGGAGGCGATCGCCAACACGCTGGCGATCGCTCAGCGTTGCAACTTCCGTCTTGAGTTCGGCCGTTACTTTCTTCCGGATTTTCCGGTTCCGGAGGGGATGGGCATCGACGACGTGTTGCGCGCGGAAGCCGCCGCCGGCCTGAACACCTGGCTCGACCGTCAGCCGGGCATCCAGGATCGGACCGCGTATAGCCAGCGCCTCGAAACGGAGCTCGATGTGATCATTCGCATGGGGTTCTCCGGCTACTTCCTGATCGTGGCGGATTTCATCCGCTGGGCCAAGAAAAATGACGTGCCGGTCGGCCCCGGGCGCGGATCCGGAGCCGGATCGCTGGTGGCCTTCTGTCTGGGCATCACCGAACTCGATCCGATCCGTTACGAACTGCTGTTCGAGCGTTTTCTGAACCCGGAGCGCGTGTCGCTGCCCGATTTTGACATCGATTTCTGCATGGAGCGCCGCGACCGTGTGATTGACTACGTCAAGAGCCGCTACGGCGCTGACCGCGTGGCGCAGATCATTACTCATGGCACCATGGCTGCGCGCGCCGTACTGCGTGACGTCGGCCGCGTCATGGATCATCCCTACGGTTACGTCGACAAGCTGGCCAAGCTGATTCCGCATGCGCCCGGTCAGGATATCTCGCTGGACGACGCCCTGGAACAGGAACCGTTGCTGCGCGAGCGCTACGAAAAAGAAGAGGACGTGCGCGACCTGATCGATGCGGCGCGGGTCCTGGAGGGGTTGGCGCGCAGCGCGGGCAAGCACGCGGCCGGCGTGGTGATTGCGCCGGGACCGTTGACCGATTACATGCCGTTGTACACGGAACCGGGCAGCACGACCGCGGTCACGCAGTTTGACATGCAGGACATCGAGGCCATCGGACTCGTCAAGTTCGATTTCCTCGGTCTGCGCAACCTGACGGTGATCGACAAGGCCATCAAGCGGATCAACGCGGAACGCGCCACGCGCCAGGAATCGCCCATCCGCATTGACGAGATTCCGCTGGACGACGTGCAAACCTACGCGCAGATCAAGTCGGCGCGCACCACGGCCCTGTTCCAGCTTGAATCCCGCGGCATGAAAGATCTCATCCAGCGCCTGAAGCCGGATCGCTTCGAGGAGATCATCGCCCTGGTGGCGCTGTTCCGTCCCGGCCCGTTGCAGTCCGGCATGGTCGACGACTACATCAACCGCAAGCATGGGCGCACCGCCGTCAAGTACATGCATCCGAGTCTGGAACCGATTCTGCGGCCGACCTACGGCGTGATCCTGTACCAGGAACAGGTCATGCAAATCGCGCGCGTGCTGTCGAACTACACGCTGGGCAGCGCCGATCTGCTGCGCCGCGCCATGGGCAAGAAAAAGCCCGAGGAGATGGCCCAGCAACGCGCCGTGTTTGTCGATGGCGCGAAGCTCAACGGCGTGGCCGAAAGCCTCGCCACCCACATCTTCGACATGATCGAAAAGTTCGCTGGTTACGGCTTCAACCGCTCGCATTCGGCAGCCTATGCCATGATCGCTTACCAGACGGCCTGGCTCAAGGCGCACTACCCAGCCCCGTTCATGGCCGCCGTGCTGTCGGCCGATATGGAAAAGACCGACAAGGTGGTGACCATGGCGGCCGAGTGTCGCGACATGCACATCCAGTTGTTGCCACCGGACATTAACCGTTGCGATTACGAATTCGTTCCGGTCGGCGCGGACACCATTCTTTACGGTCTGGGTGCGATCAAGGGGCTCGGCCGTTCGGCCATCGACGCGGTTCTCGAGGCGCGGGCGGCCGGCGGCCCGTTTCAGGATGTATTCGACCTTTGCCGCCGGTTGGATCCCCGGCGAGTGAACCGGCGGGTGATGGAATCGCTGATTCGGGCCGGTGCCCTGGACGAAATTGGACCACATCGCGCCTCCGTCATGGCAGCGCTCATCCCGGCACTGGCTTCTGCGGAACGCGCCACGCGCGATCAGAGCGCCGGTCAGGGCAGTCTGTTCGGTGAACACCAACCGGTCGTCGCGGCCGTGGAGAGCTATCCGGAAATCGAACCGTGGAGCGAGGATCAGCGGCTGGAAGGCGAGAAGGACACGCTCGGCCTGTACCTCACCGGGCACCCGATTGCCCGTTACGCGGAGGAGCTGGCGGCTATTACCGGCACCAACATTGCCGAGTTGCGGCCTACTCAGGATCGTAACGTGGTGGTCGCTGGTCTGGTGGTGGCCATCCGCACCATGCAGACGCGACGCGGTGACCGCATGGCCTTTGTCACCCTCGACGACCGCAGCGGGCGGCTGGAACTGGCAGTGTTTGCCGACATCTACCAGCGTTCCCGGGAACAGATTGCCAAGGACAATCTGCTGGTGGTGGAAGGGCAGGTCAGCGTGGACGAATACACCGGCGGATTTAAAATGTCGGCCGACCGGATTTATACTATCGACCAGGCCCGCGCCGCCTTTGGCAAACGCATCGTGATCGAGGTGAGCCAGGCGCAGGCCGGGAATGGCTTTGTCGGACAGCTCAAATTGATCCTGGCCGGAGGGTCCCGCGGTCGCTGCCCGGTGTGGCTGCGTTACCGGAATGGCGATGCCGCGGCCGACATCGAGCTGGGTGACGCCTGGCGCATCGAACCGACGCGGACGGTGATGGACAGCCTGGCCGAACTGGCCGGCGACCGGAACGTGCAACTGGACTATCATTAGCGGCTTCTGCCATGAATCAGAATTATCTCGAATTCGAACAGTCCATCGCCGATCTGGAGGCCAAGATCGAGGCCCTGCGCTATGCGTCGCGTGACAGCGACGTCAACATCAGCGAGGAGATCCGCCGTCTCGAGACCAGGAGCCGCAAACTCACCGAGTCGATCTTTACCGCGCTGACACCGTGGCAGATCTCGCAGCTCGCCCGTCACCCGCTGCGACCCTATACGCTGGACTACACGTCCCGCCTGTTCACCGACTTCGAGGAACTGCACGGCGATCGCGCCTACGGCGATGACCCGTCGATCGTCGGCGGCGTGGCCCGGCTGGACGATCGGCCGGTGGTCGTCATCGGTCACCAGAAGGGGCGCGATACGCGCGAGAAGGTGCGTCGCAATTTCGGCATGTCGCGTCCGGAAGGGTACCGCAAGGCCATGCGCCTGATGCGCCTGGCGGAGCGCTTCCGTCTGCCAGTGATTACCCTCATTGACACCCCCGGTGCCTATCCCGGCGTCGGCGCCGAGGAGCGCGGCCAGAGCGAGGCCATCGCCCGCAATCTTTTTGTCATGGCGCGCCTGCGCACGCCGATCGTCTCCGTGGTCATCGGCGAAGGCGGTTCCGGCGGCGCGCTCGCCATCGGCGTCTGTGACCGATTGCTCATGCTTCAGTACTCGACCTATTCGGTGATCTCGCCGGAAGGCTGCGCCTCGATTCTGTGGCGATCGGCCGACAAGGCCAGCGAGGCGGCCGAGGCCATGGGCATCACCGCCGAGTCGCTGAACCGCCTCGGTCTGGTCGACCAGATTGTGCCGGAACCGCCGGGCGGCGCGCATCGCAATGTCGATGCCATGGCCGGCCGGTTACGCGAGCATTTGCAGCGGGTCGTCCAGGAACTCTCCGAGATTCCGACGGAGCGTCTGCTCGAACAACGCTACGCGCGCCTGATGCGCTATGGGGAGCTTGAGGAAAATTGATAGCGATCTCCATCAGATCACGCTCGCCACGGGGGCGCCTTTCAGCCCGGAGGCCCTGTCCGGTATCCTGATCCGGTCCGGCTGGGCATCCGCCACCACCCTCAAGGTGGCCTACAGCGGCGGTCTCGATTCCACTGTCCTTCTGCACGCCCTGGCCGGGCTGCGTCCGGCGCACGGCTGGCGGCTTGAGGCCGTGCATGTCCAGCACGGCCTGCACCCCCAGGCCGAGGCCTGGCTGGACCAGTGCCGCCGCTTCTGCCAGGTGCTGTCCGTGCCCCTGAGGGTGGAGCGTGCCCGGATCGGGTCTACAGCGGATACCGGGCTGGAGGCCGCCGCTCGCCACGCCCGTTATGCCTGCCTGGCCGCGCAGATCGGCCCAACGGATGTGTTGTTGACCGCTCATCATCTGGACGATCAGGCGGAGACCCTGCTTCTGCAACTCCTGCGCGGGGCGGGGGTCGAGGGACTGGCCGCCATGCCGGGCGATGCACCCTTGGGCGAGGGTCGGCACGCACGGCCGTTGCTCGGTTTCCGGCGCGCCGCGCTGCTGGCCTATGCCCGGACTGAGGGGTTGGCCTGGGTCGAGGACAGCGGCAATCTCGATACGCGCCTGGGTCGAAATTTTCTCCGCTATCGCGCGCTGCCACTCCTGGAAAGCCGCTGGCCGTCGGTGGCGACCCGCTTGGCCCGCGCGGCCGATCATGCCGCCGAGGCGTCGTTCCTGCTCGCCCGTTCGGCTGCCGAAGATCTGCGCCGCTGTCGCCGGGCCGGGGATGCCATCGAACTGACGGCGCTGGGCCGCCTGACGACGCCGCAACAACGAAACGTGTTACGGCAATGGATCCGGCAACGGGGTTTGCCGGCACCCTCGGCGCGGGCCATCGACGGCCTGTTGGCGTATCTCAGGCGCAGACCCAGGACAGGCTACTCCCAGATGTCGATCGGTCACTACCGTATCTATCTCTATCAGCATCATTTTCATCTCGTGACGGATCGGCCGGACCCGCCGACGTCGCTGCTGGATTGGGATCCAGCGCGACCGCTGCTTCTTCCGCACGACCGTCGCCTGTTGGCGGTTGACACTATTGGGGCCGGGATCGCCAGGGCGAAGATCGATGGCCGACAGCTGACAGTCGACTGGAGACAGGGTGGTGAGTGCTGTCGCCTGGCAGGCCAGGCTCACCGGCAGACTCTCAAGAAGCTTTTACAGTCCTCGGCCATTCCGCCCTGGGAGCGTCATCTGGTGCCGCTGGTGCGCGTGGACGGCCAACTTGCCGCTATCGGCGATCGCTGGATCTGTGAACCGTTTGCCGCTCGGGCGCACGAACCGGGCTATTTGCTGCGCATCGCTGACGTTTCCATCGACGTGAGAGAAAATTTTTCTATTGAGCCCGATGCCCTCATCTGGTAACGTGCGATCCCGTCCTGATGTTGTGGATCGGCAGTTGCCGGGACGGGGCTTCCCCCATGTACCCCACTGTTTTTCCAGCACTTCAGGCCAACTGAACGTGGTGCCGTCGTCGTGCCCTGTGGCCGGACGACAAACCACCCGGGAGTCGGGCCAGATATGACCAAGTACGTCTTTGTCACCGGCGGCGTGGTGTCCTCGTTGGGCAAGGGCATCGCCGCCGCGTCGCTGGCGGCCATCCTCGAGGCCCGCGGCCTGCGCGCCACCCTCCTCAAGCTCGATCCCTACATCAACGTCGATCCCGGCACCATGAGCCCGTTTCAGCACGGCGAGGTGTACGTGACCGAGGACGGCGCCGAGACCGATCTCGACCTGGGTCACTACGAACGGTTCGTGCGCACGACCATGTCGAAGCGCAACAATTTCACCACCGGCAAGGTCTACGAGAGCGTCATCCAGAAGGAACGACGGGGCGATTATCTCGGCGCGACCGTGCAGGTGATCCCGCACATCACCGACGAGATCAAGCGCCGCATCCAGGAGGGCGCCGGCGGCGTGGATGTCGCCATTGTTGAGATCGGCGGTACCGTCGGTGATATCGAGTCGCAACCCTTTCTGGAGGCGATCCGGCAGATGGGTGCCGAACTCGGTTCGAGCAGCTGCCTGTACATGCACCTGACGCTGGTCCCGTACATTGCCGCGGCCGGCGAACTCAAGAGCAAGCCCACCCAGCACTCGGTCAAGGAGCTGCTGTCGCTCGGCATCCAGCCGGATGTGCTGCTGTGCCGCACCGACCGCTTGTTGCCCGAGGATCTGCGCCGCAAGATCGCGCTCTTCACCAATGTCCCGGTGCGCGCCGTCATCTCGGCGACCGATGTCGACAATATCTACAAGATTCCCCGCTTGCTGCACGAGCAGGGCCTGGACGAAATCGTCTGCGAGCGGCTGCACTTCAACACCCGACGCGCCGACCTGTCCGAGTGGGACAAGGTTATCTATGCGCAGGAGCACCCGACGGCCGAGGTCGACATCGCCCTGGTCGGCAAGTATGTCGACCTGACCGAGTCGTACAAGTCACTGTCGGAGGCACTCAAGCACGCCGGCGCTCACACCCGCACCCAGGTCAATATTCACTACGTCGATTCCGAACGGGTGGAGACCGAAGGCGAGGGGATGTTGAAAGGCTACGACGCCATCCTGGTCCCCGGTGGGTTCGGCAACCGCGGCATCGAAGGCAAGATCCGCACCGCCCGCTATGCCCGCGAGCACGGCATCCCCTACCTCGGCATCTGTCTCGGCATGCAGGTGGCAGTCATCGACTTCGCGCGGCACGTGGCCGGTTGCGAGCGCGCGCACAGCTCCGAGTTCGATCCGCGCACGCCCCATCCGGTGATTGCCATGATCACCGAGTGGATGACCGCGGATGGGAAAACCGAACGGCGTGTGGCCGGCGGCGATCTCGGTGGCACCATGCGTCTGGGTGGCCAGGATTGCCGGCTGATCGAAGGCACCCGCGCACGCGCGCTGTACGGGCGCGAGACGGCGCGCGAGCGCCATCGGCATCGCTACGAATTCAACAACAATTACCGCGACCTGCTGACCGGCAAGGGGCTGGTGATCGCGGGCACCTCGGCCGACGACAAGCTGGTGGAAATCATCGAGCTGCGCGACCACCCCTGGTTTGTGGGTGTGCAATTTCATCCCGAATTCACCTCCAACCCGCGCGACGGCCACCCCTTGTTCAGCGGTTACATCGAGGCCGCGCGGCAGCAGAAGGCGGCCCGGCTGACGCCGGTACAGGCGACCGCCGGCTGATATACTCCCGATCCCGTTTCAGAACTGCTGCCCATGAAGCTTTGCGGATTCGAAGCCGGCCTCCACCGGCCGTTTTTTCTTATTGCCGGCCCCTGTGTGATCGAGTCGGAACAGCTCGCCCTCGATACCGCCGGCCGGCTGAAGGAAATCACCGGCTCACTCGGCATCCCGTTTATCTACAAGTCATCGTTTGACAAGGCCAACCGCAGCTCGCATCAGTCTTTCCGCGGCCTGGGCATGGAGAAGGGTCTGGAGATCCTGGCCCGGGTGCGCCGCGAGATCGGCGTGCCGGTCATTACCGATGTGCACGATATACCGGAGATCGGACCGGTCGCGGCCGTGGTCGACGTGCTGCAGACCCCGGCCTTTCTTTGCCGCCAGACGGATTTCATCCAGGCGGTGGTGGCCGCCGGCAAGCCGGTCAATATCAAGAAGGGCCAGTTCCTGGCCCCGCAGGACATGAAGAACGTGGTCGACAAGGCGGTGGCGGCCGGCGGCCGTGACCGCGTCATGGTCTGCGAACGCGGCGTGTCCTTTGGCTACAACAACCTGGTGTCGGACATGCGCTCGCTGGCCATCATGCGCGATACCGGCTGCCCGGTGGTTTTCGATGCCACCCATTCGGTGCAATTGCCGGGCGGGCAGGGCACCCGCAGCGGCGGGCAACGCGAGTTCGTGCCGGTCCTGGCCCGCGCCGCGATCGCGACCGGAGTCGCCGGGCTGTTCATGGAAACCCATCCAGACCCGGAAAAGGCCCTGTCGGACGGACCCAACGCCTGGCCGTTGGCCAAGATGAAGTCTCTTCTCGAAACGCTGCTGGCGATCGATACCACTGTCAAACGATCCGGTTTTGCCGAGAGCGAATGGCTTGGAAAGTAGCGAAATCCCGGCGGACAATGCACATCAGAAATAATTCCTAACCTGCTGTAAGTCATAGCTAACCCATCCAGAGAATCCATGCCTGTCATTACCGATGTTCGTGCCCGGGAAATCCTCGACTCCCGCGGCAACCCTACCGTTGAAGCCGATGTGATTCTGAAAACCGGTGCGCTGGGGCGGGCGGCCGTTCCCAGCGGCGCCTCGACCGGCAGCCGCGAGGCCATCGAGCTGCGCGACCACGACGCCCGCCGCTATGGTGGCAAGGGCGTGTCCCTGGCCGTGGGGCACGTGAATGGCGAGATTCGCCAGGCGCTGGTGGGCCGCGATGCCGGCGATCAGCAGGGCATCGATCGCACCATGATCGAACTCGACGGCACCGACAACAAGTCGCGGCTGGGCGCCAATGCCATGCTGGCGGTGTCACTGGCCACGGCGCGCGCGGCGGCCAGCGCCGCCGGGTTGCCGCTGTACCGTTACCTCAATCCCGCCGGGCCCTGGCAACTGCCGGTGCCGATGATGAACATCATCAACGGCGGCGCGCATGCCGATAACAGCGTGGATCTGCAGGAGTTCATGATCCTGCCGGTCGGCGCGCCGACCTTTGCCGAGGCGCTGCGCTACGGCACTGAGGTTTTCCATGCCCTCAAGAAGGTGCTGAAGGGGCGTGGACTCAACACGGCCGTCGGTGACGAAGGCGGTTTTGCACCGGACTTGCCCTCGAACGAAGCGGCCCTGCAGGTGATTCTGGAGGGTATCGAGAAGGCGGGCTATCAGGCCGGCAAAGATATTTTTCTTGGCATCGACGCCGCCAGCTCCGAGTTTTACAAGGATGGAAAATACGATCTGGCCTCGGAAAAACGCCAGCTGTCCGGCAGTGAATTTATCGACGTGCTGGCCGGCTGGGTGAAGAAATATCCCGTCATCACCATTGAGGATGGTTGCGCAGAAGGCGACTGGGCGGGGTGGGCGGAACTGACCCAGCGTCTCGGTGGGCAGGTCCAACTGGTCGGCGACGATCTGTTCGTGACCAATACGAAGATTCTCGCCCAGGGAATCGAAAAGGGTGTTGCCAATTCGATTCTGATCAAGGTGAACCAGATTGGCACACTCACCGAGACACTGGCGGCCATCGACATGGCCCGCCGGGTCGGCTATACCGCCGTTATCTCCCACCGCTCGGGCGAAACCGAGGACACCTTCATTGCCGATCTGGCGGTAGCAACGGCCACCGGCCAGATCAAAACCGGCTCGTTATCGCGTTCCGACCGGGTGGCCAAGTACAACCAGCTGTTACGCATCGAGGAAGAACTTGGCCGGAGTGCGCGCTACCCGGGCCGCGCGGCCTTCCCGCGGTTGCGCTGACCGATCTGCGCCTCCCGGCCCGAACCCGCAGGTGTGCTTTACCGGGCGAGCAGCGACACCCTAGAATGGATCGTATGCGGCGCCCCATCGCCTATGGTTTGGCCGGCCTGCTGGTTCTGCTGCAGATTCCCCTGTGGTTCGGCAGCGGCGGCCTGATCGCCATGTGGCAACTCAAGCACGAGATCGGCCAGCAACAGGTCGAAAACCGCAAACTGCGGGAGCGCAACCGGGCGCTGGAGGCCGAGGTCGTCGACCTCAAGCAGGGATACGAAGCCATCGAGGCCAGAGCCCGGCACGAACTGGGCATGATCCGGCGCAACGAAACCTACTACCGGATTGTCACGCCGCCAGCGCCAGTCAGCCGGCATTGAGCAACATGGGCCGTCCGGGGTTCAGCCACCGTACTCGATGAACCAGATGGCGAAGCCGAGCGCGACGATGACCGTGTCGAACAGCGTGAACAGCCAGAGCAGCCACAGGATACGCCGGTGTGAGGGCTTCATCGGCATCCAGACGCGGCGGATGTACCAGCGCCAACCGGGTAGCCAGCAGTATCGGCGCTGGCGGACGAAATATCGCCTCAGGGCCTCACCCCAGGCGACGATGCTGCGATCGACCTCGTTCTTGCGGGATTCGCGTTCCGCCTCGCTCGGACCCTCGTAGTCATCAACCACGATCAGCTGGCTGCCGTTCGGTGTGGCCTCGATCGAGAAGAATGTCCGTTGCTTCAGTCCCTTTCGGTGGTGCAGGACAAGCACACCGTCCGGACGCATCTCGGCTGCAATATCGCCCTGATACTCGAGCTGATTGGTTTCATTGTGGAAATCCACCCGGTAGCGATCCGGCCCGGCCGCCTCCCAGCGTTTGAAAACCAGGTAGGGATTGATGCGCAGCAGGATTTCTGGGTCACTGAGGTACCGGCGCAGGGTTTCCGGCGTCTGGCGGCAGGGCACGGCGACCCAGGCGATATCCTTCGAGTCAGTTGGCAGCCGGGGAGCAGCCGGTGTCGGCGCGGTGCTGGTCATGGTTTCGACGGCACCACCAGCAGGGGCACGGTCAGACGCCGCAGGAGGTCATCGGTCAGCATGCGCGAACGCAGGCCGGTTTTCCCCTTGCGGCGCAGGCTGCCCGTGACGATGAGTTGTGGTTTAGCGCTGCGCACGGCGTCCAGCAGGCAGTCGTCCGGTTTGCCGAATATCGTGCGGGAACGATATTTCAGCTTGCGCCGGCGGGCGGCGCGCTCGACCCGCCGGATTTCGCTTTGCACCTCCCGCTCCAGGGTAGTCTCAACGTGGCGGGCGAACGCGTCGCGGGTGGCGGCATTATTGAGCCAGTCATCACCCTGCATGCCAGACCAGAATTCAGGCACGACTACCAGGTGAAAGAGAGTGGCGCCGGGGGCGGCCATGCGGATGGCCGCACGCTCGGCCGCGCGCGTGCCGGGCGAGCCGTGGCTGGCCAGCAGGATTTTTTTCAGGGGTTTCATATTTTCCGGGCATAAAAAACCCGGGGCCCGCCATCGGCGAACCCCGGGTCGTAGACAGCGTTTACTTGACGGGTACCATCGCCAGCACGATTCCCACGATGACCAGTGAGACCAGCAGGGCCATGATGTCTTCCAGACGGTCGCTCTTGAAGATCGAGAGTGCCGTACCGCGATCGAATTTGTCTGCCATGGTTTTCTCCTTATCCAATCAGGTTCTTGAGCATGAGTACTGCAATCAGCGCACCGACCGCCTTGACCGTACCGACGATGGTACCGATCACGAGCGGCTGACCGCCGGCCTGGGCGAGTGAGCGGAAGGTGATCTGCATGCCGAGGCCGGTAAGGCCGAAGGCAAAGAACCACACAATCAGGTCACGGAACCAGGCGATACGCGGGGCCGTCTTCCAGGCGTTCTTGTTGGAGGCCTTGAGGGCTTCCTTGACGTCTTTCGGCACGCCCTTGCTCTTCTCAAGACCGCGCAACAGGATGTCGTCGGCCTTGGTGGTGGCCTTCTTGGTCTCGATCAGTCGGGCCAGTGCGGCCTTGTGATCCTCGCGCTCGATCTTCGACACGTCCATGGTCTTGAGGGCGTCAATCTCTTTGTCGCCCAGCGCCTTGCCTTTCTCACCGACAAAGAACTTGCCCTGGTAGTGGTCAGCCGGGGCGAACACGCCGGTGGTCGATAGCAGGAACACGACAATGAAACCCAGCACGAACAGCGGGAACTTGCCGATGATGACCTGCATGACATTGACCTTCACGCCGGTCTGTTCACGCTCGACGTACCACACCGCCAGCCACATGACGATGATCGGCAGGACCAGGATGCGGGTGATGTTGAAGATTTCCGCCACCTTCAGGGTCTCGATGCCGTTCGGCTGGTAGATCAGCGCGGCGGCGGCGACCTGCGCCGAGTTCAGGATGCCGGTACCGGCCCAAGCGCCGAACTGCTCGTAGGACAGGCCGAGGGCGCGACCGACCGGCGGGAAGATGAACATCATCAACACGCCCCACACCAGGATGGTGCCGATCGTGTAGGCAATCTCACTCGACTTGGCGTTGACCACCGGGGCGGCGGCTACCGCCGCCGATACGCCGCAGACGCCCAGGCCGGCCGACAGCACGCCGCCCATGGAGTTCGGGATCTTCTTGATGCGGCCCAGCCACAGGGTCAGACCGACCGAGCCGAGCACGAAGAAGAAGATCAGGCCGATCGACCACTGCGAGTATTCCGCCAGCTCAGCAGCGCTGTACAGGCCGCCCAGCAGCACCACACCGGTCTTCAGGCCGAGGCGGGAAAGACGCACACCGTTCTCTGCCCAATTCGGGACCTTAAGTACGTTGACCACGACCATGCCGACGATAATGCCCAGCAGGATGTAGTTGACGCCCAAAGTGCTGGCCCAGTTCCAGCCGATGGCCTTGCCGGAGGCGGCGCCCCATTGCTTCATGATCGGTTCGGCGCCGTACTTGACGACGAACACGCACAGCAGGATCAGCATTACGCCGCCCACGGTGGAGAGGTAATAGTCGATGTGTCCTTGTTTGGGGGAAATGAACAGCTGCCAGAGTCCTACCACGATGCCGATGCCGCCGAAGATATAGCCCATCGTCACCATTTCGTTGGCCAGCTTCTTGGTGTGCAGGTAATCCAGCGTACCGCCGATCGTGCCGGATGCGACCAGCCACGCGTAGGCCGCCATGATGATGCCGATAATCAGCACCCATGGGGTTCTTTTGGTGTAGACCATATGTGCACTCCTCCTGTGGGTTGAAAACACCTGTAAGTTATTATGGCAGCCTTCGAGCGCTGCCTTGTACATAAGAAAACGCTAATACACAGACCGAACGCCGGCTCATTCAAGCACAGGGGGCCGGGCAGGACAAGCCGTTCGGGGATAAAAATGCTTGCACAGTCATTAATCTGCCAGCCATGGCGCAGATTTTTTCACCAAGCTGTC
>CAKKRZ010000007.1 GCA_919902925.1 Acidiferrobacterales bacterium
CGCGTGGCGCGCACCGCCGGGCCCTTGCGCGAGTTGAGGATACGGAACTGGATGCCGGCGCGGTCGGTGGCGCGCGCCATGACGCCGCCGAGCGCGTCGATCTCCTTGATCAGGTGCCCCTTGCCGATGCCGCCCATGGCCGGGTTGCACGACATCTGGCCGATGGTCTCCAGGTTGTGCGTCACCAGCAGCGTGCGGCAACCCATGCGCGCGGCGGCCGCGGCGGCCTCCGTGCCGGCATGGCCGCCGCCGATGACAATGACGTCGTAGGTTTCGCTGAAAGACATGGGTGCACCGCCGGGAAGACCGGCATCTTACCGGGACGGCGAGCGGATGGTCTATATATACAGAACGCCGCCATGACCGCCCCCGCCCCCCGCCCTCTGCCGTCGGCCCAGTCCCTGGAAACGGTCATCGCCCGTGCCGGCGAGATCGTGCTCGGCAAGACCCACGTCCTGCGCCTGGCCTTTGCCTGCCTGCTGGCGCGCGGCCATCTGCTGATCGAGGATCTGCCCGGCGTCGGCAAGACCACGCTGGCACAGGTGCTGGCGCGCGTGCTCGGCCTGCACTTCAAGCGCATCCAGTTCACCAACGATCTGCTGCCGGCCGACATCCTCGGCATCTCCATTTACCAGGCGGACAGCCGCGAGTTCAGTTTTCATCCGGGGCCGATCTTCAGCCAGGTGCTGCTGGCCGACGAGATCAACCGCGCCACGCCCAAGACCCAGAGCGCGCTGCTTGAGGCCATGGAAGAGCACCAAGTGACGGTCGATGGCGTGGCACATCGCCTGCCGGAGCCGTTCTACGTCATCGCCACCCAGAACCCGCATCACCTGGTCGGCACCTTTCCGCTGCCCGAATCGCAGCTCGACCGTTTCCTGATGCGCCTGGAACTGGGCTATCCGGATCACCAGGCGGAACGCGAGCTGCTCAAGGGCCGCGACCGGCGCGAGCTGCTCGAGGCGCTGGCGCCGGCGCTGGACGGCAAGGCGCTGCTCGCCTGGCAGGCGCGGGTCGTCGAGATCCACGCCGCCGACGCGCTGCTCGATTACGTACAGGCGCTGGTCGAGGCCACCCGCCGCAGCGCCGATTTCAGCGAAGGGCTGTCGCCGCGCGCGGCCATGGCCTGGCTGCGCGCGGCGCGCGCCTGGGCGCTGCTGTCCGGCCGGCAGATGGTGTTGCCGGATGACGTGCAGGCCGTGGCCGTCCCGGTCATCGCCCACCGGCTGCGTCCGGCGAAAAGCGGCGAACCGCGCGCGGCGCTGGTCGAGCGCCTGATCCGTTCCGTTCCCATCCCCTGACCGGCCGTGTCCGCCGACGTCATCCTCGCTCGCCGGCAGCTGTACATGCTGCCGAGCCGCCACGGCTGGCTGTTGGCCGGCATGATCGCGGTGCTCGGCATGGCCGCGATCAATTACGCCAACGGACTGGTCTACGCGCTCGTCTTCCTGCTCGTCTCGCTGGGCATGGTCACCATGTTGCACACGCACCGCAACATCCACCGCCTGCGCGTGACGGTGGCCGCGCCACCGCCGGTGTTCGCCGGCGAGACGGCGCAATTCCCGTTGTGCCTGGTCAATGACACCGGTCGTGCGCGGCTGGGCATCGTCGTCGAACAGGCCAAACGCGAACGCGCGCGTCTCGATCTGCCGGCCGGCGAGACACGCACGGCCACCGTCACGGCGCCGGCGATCCGGCGCGGCTGGGTTGTCATGCCGCCGTTTCGCCTCAGCACGTGTTTTCCGCTCGGCATTCTCTACAGCTGGTCGCGCACGCTGACACTGGCGGCGCGTGTGCTGGTCTATCCGGCACCCACCGCCACCGGCTCGCCGGCGACCGGCGCGGCCCACGAAGGCGCGGGCGCGACCCTGACTCATGTGCGCGGCGGCGAGGATTTCGTCGGCCTGCGTGAATACCGGCCGTCTGATTCCCCGCGCCACGTACACTGGAAGGCGCTGGCGCGCGGACGCGGCTGGCTGACCAAGGAGTTCGGTCACGAGGGGGCGGCGGTGCGCTGGTTCGATTTCGACACGCTGGCCCCGCACGACACCGAGACACGGCTGTCGATGCTCTGCCGTGACGTGCTCGACGCCGATCGCGAAGGCACGCCCTACGGGCTGCGCCTGCCCGGGATCGCGCTGCAGCCATCGACCGGCGAGTCCCATCGCGACCGCTGCCTCGAGGCGCTGGCGCTGTACGCGGGATGATCGTGGCCCGGGAAAAAACCGCCGACACTGTACCGTGGCGCGACCCGCTGCTGCTGCGCTGGTTGCTGTTCGCGACCGCGCTGGCCGCCGCCCCGCATGCGGTGTTTCAGCCGGCCTGGGTCGTGGCGGCGCTGGCGGTGGCCATGCTGTGGCGCTGGCTCATCGAACAGGGCCGGCTGCCGAAGCCGGGATGGCTGGTGCGTGCCTTGCTGGCGGTGCTGTTGCTGGCGCTGGTGTGGAATCAGTACCGCACGGTCTTCGGGCGCGACGCCGGGGTGGCGCTGCTGCTGGTGTTGTTCGGGCTCAAGCTGGTCGAGACGCGCACGCCGCGCGACTACGCGGTAAGCGTGCTGCTGCTGTACCTGGTCGTGGCCGGCGGGTTTCTGCATGAACAGACACCGTGGGTGGCGGCGCTGGCGGTGCTCACCATCGTCACGAGCCTGGTCACGCTGATCCGTCTCACGCAGCCAACGACCATCGATGCCCGCCGGTCGCTGCGCCTGGCTGGCGCATTACTCTTGCAGGCTTTGCCGCTCATGCTGGTGCTTTACCTGTTTTTCCCGCGTTTCACCGGCGCGCTCTGGTCGTTGCCGGGGGCCGGGGGCGCGGGGCTCACCGGCATGTCCGAGACCATGCAGCCGGGCAGTCTCGGCGAGGTGATGGAGTCGACCGAGCCGGCCTTTCGCGCCAGTTTCCGCGGCGTCGTACCGCCGCCGGAACAGCGCTACTGGCGCATGCTGGTGCTGTGGCAGACCGACGGCCGGCGCTGGGATCGCGGCGCCCTGCCCCCGGGCCGCGAACGACTTACGGCCGGCGGGCCGGAATACCGCTACCAGCTGATCCTCGAACCCAACCGGCTCGGCTGGCTGCCGGTGCTTGACCGTCCCGTGGAGACGCCGCTCGACGCGCTGGCGTTTGCGGGCAACGTGTACGAACGACGCGAACCGACGCGCGAACGCCTGAGCTACGAACTGAGCGCCTGGCCGCAGGCCCGCGACCGCGCGCTCACGTCCTTCGCCCGCCATGCCGCCCTGCAACTGCCCGACACCCTGAGCCCGCGCGTGCGCGAGCTGGCCGAACGGCTGCGCGCCGGCCGCGACGATTCCCTGGCGGTGGCGCAGGCGGCGTTCGACCATTTCCGGCGTGAACCATTTGTTTACACCCTGCGCCCACCGCGCCTTGGCACCGACCCGGTCGACGAGTTCCTGTTCGAGACCCGACGCGGCTACTGCGAACATTACGCCTCGGCCTTCGTGACGCTGATGCGCGCCGCCGGGGTGCCGGCGCGCGTGGTGATGGGCTATCAAGGCGGCGAACACAATCCGGCCGGTAATTATCTGCTCGTGCGCCAGTCCGACGCCCACGCCTGGGCCGAGGTCTGGGACGAGACGCGCGGCTGGGTGCGCGTCGATCCGACGGCGGCGGTGGCCCCGGCGCGCATCGAGCGCGGCAGCGAGGCGATACGACGCCTTGAGGCCAGCGGGCTGAATCCCGGTTCGCTCACCGACGCGGCACTGACACGCGCCATCGAGTTCGGCCTGTTCGAGCGTCTGTGGCGACGCAGCCAGCTGACGCTCGACTACGCCAATCTTGCCTGGTACCGCTGGGTCGCCGACTACGGCGCCGAGCGCCAATCGAAACTGTTCGAGGGCTTCGGCTGGCCGCGGCTGACGACGGCGCAGCTGATCTGGATGCTGGTCGCGGCCTTCGCGCTTGCCTTGCTGTTCACGCTTGTCTGGCTGTCGCGCCAGCGCACGACCCTCGATCCGGCGCGGCGGCAATACGATCGCTTCTGTCGCAAGCTGGCGCACGCCGGCCTGGCGCGCGCGCCCCACGAAGGCCCGCTGGCCTTCGCCGAACGCTGCTCCTGTCAGCGGTCGGGACTTGCCACGACTGTGAGCGAGATCACGCGCATGTATCTTGGGCTGCGTTACGGGCGGGTTCCGGCGGCGGGACTGCCGGAATTGCGACGACGGGTCGCCGATTTCAGCGTCTAACCTTTATTTGCCGATGCAAAAGCTCGAGAAGATTCGCCCCAGCAGATCGTCGGAGGTGAATTCGCCGGTGATCTCGCCGAGCGCTTGCTGGGCCAGGCGCAATTGCTCGGCGGCCAGTTCGCCGGCGCGGGTCTTGAGTTCGCGTTCGGCCCCCTTCAGGCATTCGCGCGCGCGCCGCAGGGCCTCCAGGTGACGGCGGCGAGCCATGAACTGGCCCTCGCCGGCCGGCCGGAAACCCATGGCGGTCTTCAGGTGTTCGCGTAGTAAATCGAGCCCGGCGCCGCTGCGCGCCGATACCGATACCTGCACGAGCCCGTCGCTGTCGCGCACCGCGGGCGGACGCCCGGACAGATCGGTCTTGTTGCGCACCAGCGTCACCGGCCGGTCCGGCGGCAGACGGCGGCGCAGCCGCTCGATCTCGCTTTCGTTCGTGATCTGATCGTCCACCACCAGCAGGATGCGATCGGCGTGCTGCATCGCCGCCAGCGCGCGGCGCATGCCCTCGGCCTCGATCGGATCGACGATTGGACCGAGTCGAGGGCCGCGGGCCGATAACGAAGCCCTGCTCGCTTCGGCGATGGGATCAAGCCGAGGGGCGCGGGCCATGGATGGCCCGTTGGCGCCTTCGCTCGCTCGTCCTGTTGTTTGATTGGGCCCGCTTGCGGCTTCGGCGCTGTCGCGCAGGCCGGCGGTGTCGAGCACGTGCAGCGGCAGGCCGTCGAGGTTCAGGCGTTCACGCAGGATGTCGCGGGTGGTGCCGGGGATGTCGCTGACGATGGCCGTGTCCTCGCG
>CAKKRZ010000008.1 GCA_919902925.1 Acidiferrobacterales bacterium
CCCCAGTTGGCCGTCGTGTTACAGGCGGGCGGGCTGGATCCCGCCACCAGCGGGCAAATGCCGGTTTGCTTGCTCTGTTTGATGGCCTCGGAGCGGGCAACTGATATGTCTGCCAAAAGATCGTTTCCGTGCGTGATAAGACGGTTGGTTTCTATTACCTGGCTCATGTTTGGAATGGCCAAGGCTGCCAGGATCCCAATGACCACCACCACCATTACCAGCTCAGTGAGAGTGAATCCTTTGTTTTTATTGGTATAAAAAATAGACGGTCTATATATACAGATGTACGGTAGTATTGATCTGTAATTATGGCAGACAGACGGCTTATTAATGCCGATAAAAGGAACACTTGTGTTCTTGGAAGAGCAAGCTTTCATGTCTGTCTTCATATGATCTTGCTGGTGTCCTGAAAATACCTTACCCGGATTTCAACGGAAATTACGAGTATTGCAGCTATATACAGATCAAAGTCTATGCGGGGAAATCGTTATTTCAAACTGCAGATCATCACTCGACGACGACCGCTAGATACTGAACGGTCTAGAAGGGGGGATAGCCGGTAGTGTGGTAATAGGCTGCTGGGGAACGGTGATCTCTGTAATATTGGAAGAGTATATGCGCACATCTTCTGGTATTCCGTACTTAAATTCACCGAAAGCTACTAACTCATCGTCGTTTCCAATTCCTCAAGATGAGCTTTATAATTATTCTAAATGGATATGCAGCTGAAACAATTTACGAATGCGGAAATCAGCGATTTGCTGGTTCGGCATGACATCAATCCGACCCCTCAACGGGTGGTGGTAACGCGCGTCATTCTTGAGCGATGCGCCCACCTGTCGGCCGAGGATCTGTTTCAGATCATCGAGCAGATGCCGGATCGGCCCGGTGTGTCGCTTGCCACGGTCTATAACACGCTCGGCCTGCTGGCGCAGAAGGGCGTGGTGCGCGAGGTGATTGCCGACTCGTCGAAAGTTGTCTACGACCCCAATACCTCCGCCCATCATCACGTCTATAACGTGACCACCGGCGAGCTCTTCGATGTCGATGCCCATCTCATGCAAGTTACCGGCATGCCGTCCTTGCCGCCGGGCACGAGTCTTGAGGGGGTCGACGTCATTGTTCGTGTACGTACGCCTTCCTGAGCGGGCGAGACGGCAGACAAAATGGCCGGTCAGGGGAATTCCTTATATACTGCCGGCCCCTGATTCCCGGCCGGTGTAGCTCAGTTGG
>CAKKRZ010000009.1 GCA_919902925.1 Acidiferrobacterales bacterium
AGCTTCTGGATGATGTTCTCGACGTCCTCGCCGACGTACCCGGCCTCGGTGAGCGTGGTGGCATCGGCAATGGTGAACGGTACGTTCAGCAGGCGCGCCAGCGTCTCGGCCAGCAGCGTCTTGCCCGAGCCGGTCGGCCCTATCATCAGGATGTTGCTCTTGGAAAGCTCGACGTCGCCGACCTTGCCTTCGTGCTCGATGCGCTTGTAGTGATTGTAGACGGCGACCGACAACACCTTCTTGGCGTCGTTCTGGCCAATGACGTATTCGTCGAGCGTCTGCTGGATCTCGCGCGGGGTGGGAAACTTTTTGCGGCCGGCCGCGGCGTTCTTCTCTTCCTGGACTTCCTCGCGGATGATGTCGTTGCAGAGTTCGACACACTCATTGCAGACGAACACCGAGGGCCCGGCGATCAGCTTGTGGACTTCGTGCTGGCTCTTGCCGCAGAACGAACAGTACAGGAGCTTTTCGCCCTTGCTGTCGCCGCGACTGCCGTGATTATCGTTGGCCATGCTCAAACCCCGCTCGGTGGTTTGTGTGTGACAATTCTGCCTGAAGCATGCGGAGTTCCCCGGGAAATTGCAAGCTTCCCACTATATATAGCACAGCCTCCCGGCCCATGGCCCCGGCCTTCCGATACACCGGATATCGCCTCGCCAGGCACCAAGCCTCAGACTCGCTTTGCAATCACGGTGTCAATAAGGCCGAAGCTTTTGGCCTCTTCTCCGTCCATGAAAAAGTCGCGATCCGTGTCTTCGTGGATCTGCTCCATCGACCGCCCGGTGTGTTTGACCAGGATCTGGTTCAGGCGTTCGCGCACGCGCAGGATCTCCTTGGCGTGGATCTCAATGTCGGTCGCCTGGCCCTGATATCCGCCGAGCGGCTGGTGCACCATCATGCGCGAGTGCGGCAGCGAAAAGCGCTTGCCCGACGCACCGCCGGCCAGCAGCAACGCCCCCATGCTGGCCGCCTGACCGATGCAGACCGTCGAGACATCCGGTTTGATGAACTGCATGGTGTCATAGATCGCCAGGCCGGCATTGACCGCTCCGCCCGGCGAGTTGATATAGAGGTGAATGTCCTTGTCGGGATTCTCCGACTCCAGGAATAACAACTGCGCCACCACCAGGTTGGCCATGTGGTCTTCCACCGGACCGACCAGAAATACCACGCGCTCCTTGAGCATGCGCGAGTAAATGTCATAGGCGCGCTCGCCGCGGCCGGTGGTCTCGATGACCATCGGCACCAGCCCGAGTGCGTGGGGTGAATCCAGCATGTCAGTCATTCCCGGTTGGTGCTTCATCGTCATCCCATCCTCACTCGTTTCAGAACGTTTCATTCATCTTGAGCAGGTCCTGGAAAGCCACGGACTGCTCAATCACCTTGGCGGTGGTCAGGAGTTCGGCCACGGCCTGTTCTTCGGCCACCATGGACTCCACTTCACCGAGCCGGTCGGGCTGCTGGTAATACCACTGGATAAACTCCTGCGGCGATTCATACTCGGCGGCCATGTCCTCAACCCGGGCGCGAACCGCCTGGGCATCGACCTTGATGCCGCGGGCGCGCATGGCCTCGGCCAGCAGCAAGCCAAGCGTGACGCGCTGAACCGCGCGTGCCCGGTAACGGGCGTCGTCCTCCGGCATCGGTGGCGTGCTGCCCGGGCCAGTGCGGTCGCGGGTCTTCAGCGTAGCCAGTTCGGCATCGATCAGGGCCTGTGGCAATTCAATCGGGAACTTGGCCTGCAATGCCTTCATGACCCGCACGCGCAGTATCAGGTTCGTGCGTTTGCCGGCCTCACGCTCGAGATTGCCACGCACGTCGCGCTGCAACTGGTCGAGGCTGCCGTCGGCCACGCCGAGTTCACGGGCCAGGTTTTCGTCCAGCGCCGGCAGTACCGGCTCGGTCACTTCGTGGATTGTTATGTCGAATTCCGCGGCCTGGCCGGCCAGCTTCGGATGACGATAGTCGGCGGGAAATTTTACCGGCACGTTGCGTGTCTCGCCCGCCTGGGCGCCGATCAGTCCGCGCTCCATGTCATCCAGCAGGGTACTGCTACCCAGTACCAACGGGAAATCCTTCGCCGCGCCACCTTCGAATGCTTCGCCGCCCAGACGGCCGGTGAAATCGATACGCAGGCGGTCTTCGTTGCGGGCGGCGCGCGTCACCGCGTTCCAGCGTGTGCGTTGGCGGCGTATCGTCTCCAGGGTACGCGCGATGTCTTCATCCTCGATCCGGGCCACCGGGCGCTCGATCTTGACGCCTTCGAGATTGACGTCGCGAATCTCGGGATAGACTTCGAACTCGGCCGTGTAGCGAAACTCCTCGCCACGCTGGACGGCCTTGGGTTCAATCTTCGGCCCGCCGGCCGGGCGCAGTCCTTGCTGACCGACGGCCTCGCGGAAACTGGTCTGGATGAGATCGCCGACGACCTCCTCCATCAGCCGCGGGCCGTATTGCTGCTCCACGACCTTGGTCGGCACCTTGCCGGGACGGAATCCGGGTACTTTGGCCTGACGCGCCAAACGCTGGAGGCGATCGCTGTAGGCCGCTTCCACCTGGTTCGCCGGTACGGAGACGGTCAGACGCCGTCCCAGTGTGCCCGTGCTCTCAACAGAAACCTGCATGTCTAAACTCCGCTATCCGAAATCGTTGCTAAGCCGATGAATTCACGGAAATTCGCGCCGCATCATACCGGTTTGGAACTGAGCGGCCAACCCCGCGCCGCTGACGTGGTGCGAATGGGGAGACTCGAACTCCCAAGGGTTCCCCCACTGGAACCTAAATCCAGCGCGTCTACCAGTTCCGCCACATTCGCCCGGCGCTGTCCATTCTACTTGAAAGAAAGTCACTGTCGGGCAGGATCCTGTCCGCCAGAAATACCAACGGGGCCTGTACCCTCCGGTACAGGCCCCGTTGCGGGCTTTTGGTGGGCCGTGGAGGGCTTGAACCTCCGACCCGCTGATTAAGAGTCAGCTGCTCTACCAACTGAGCTAACGGCCCGAAAACCTGTACCGTCCTGGTTTGGGGTGAGCGATGGGATTCGAACCCACGACAACCGGAATCACAATCCGGGACTCTAACCAGCTGAGCTACGCCCACCATAGGTCGATCGGGGGCGGCTATTATACCCAGCCTGTGTCAACGCACCAGAGGATGTCGGAGGATTGGCGCGCCCGGCAGGAGTCGAACCTGCGACCTACGGCTTAGAAGGCCGTTGCTCTATCCACCTGAGCTACGGGCGCGTAAGGGTCTGTCGGAGCCTGCGTGGGATAGTTGTTTGGTCGGGGTAGAGGGATTTGAACCCCCGACTTCCTGCGCCCAAGGCAGGCGCGCTACCAGGCTGCGCTATACCCCGATGTGCCGGCCGTCGCAACACGCGACGTGAATGCCGGCGACTATACCCACCCCCCGGAAAGGCGTCAAACCACCCGGGCCCGCTGGCCACAGCCAGCGAGCACGTGACAGAATCGGCGCGGAGATGGCACCATGACGGCAAAAATCATCGACGGCAAACGCATCGCCGCGGAACTTCGCCAGGAGTTGCGTCGCCGCGTTGACGCCCGCATCACGGCTGGACAACGGGCGCCGGGGCTGGCGGTCATCATGGTCGGCGATCACGCGCCCTCGGCGGTCTACGTGCGCAACAAACGCCTGGCCTGCCAGGAGACGGGCATCCGCGATATGAATCACGATCTGCCCGACACGACCACCCAGGCAGCGCTACTCGAATTGATCGATCGTCTGAATCGCGATCCCTTGGTCGATGGCATTCTCGTCCAGCTGCCACTGCCGGCGCACATTGATCAGGACGCGGTCATCGAGCGCATCGACCCGGCCAAGGACGTCGACGGCTTTCATCCCTGCAACGTTGGCCAGCTGGCGCTGCGCATGCCGCGCCTGCGCCCCTGCACTCCCTACGGCGTCATGAAGCTGCTGGAAAGCACTGGCGTCGACCTGCACGGCAAGGAGGCGGTGGTCGTCGGCGCCTCCAACATCGTCGGCCGCCCGATGTCGCTGGAGCTGCTGTTGGCCGGTTGCACTGTCACCATCTGCCACCGTTTCACCCGCGATCTGCCGGGACAGGTCGCCCGCGCTGAAATACTGGTCGTGGCCGTCGGTAAACCCGGGTTCATCCACGGCGACTGGATTCGCCCGGGTGCCATCGTCATCGACGTAGGCATCAACCGCCTCGACGATGGCCGGCTGACCGGTGACGTGGACTTTGAGAACGCCCGGCTACGGGCCGGCTGGATCACGCCGGTCCCGGGCGGCGTGGGGCCAATGACCGTCGCCATGCTGATGCACAACACCCTCGAAGCGGCCGGCCCGGGCCGCTGACACCCCGGGCATCGCATGCCGTGGCTGGGCGACTTCTATCGACGTTGGCTGGCCAGGCGTCGGCCGCTGGGCGATGCCGATTGGCACTCGGCCTTGGCCCATTGCCGCTACGCCCGGAGTCTCCCGCCCAACGATCGCCAGCGCTTGCGCGAACTGACCGTCGGATTCCTGAACCAGAAGGCCATCGACGGTGCCCATGATCTATCGCTGACCGCTGGGATGCGCGCCCTCATCGCCGTGCGCGCCTGCATCCCGATCCTCAACCTGGGGATCGATTTCTACCGCGAGTGGTACGGCATGATCGTCTATCCGGGTGACTTCCGGGTCCGTCACGAGTACACCGACGAAGCCGGGGTCATGCACCGCGGCTGGCGCGAGTTGTGCGGTGAATCCATGGAACAGGGTCCGATCGTGCTGTCGTGGGAGACGCTCGCCACGGACGAGGATTACGTAGGCTGCGATCTCGTCGTTCACGAGTGCGCGCACAAGCTCGACATCCTGAACGGACCGGCCGACGGCTTCCCGCCGCTGCACGCGGGCATGGATCCAGTCGCGTGGACGCGGACGTTTACCGAGGCGTACACACGAATGAACGCGGCGTTGGACGAGAACATCGAAACGGCCCTGGATCCCTACGCCGCCAGCGACCCGGCGGAGTTTTTTGCCGTGGCCAGCGAGACGTTTTTCAGCGCCCCGTGGCTGCTGCAGGAAGCGACGCCCGGGGTATACGCGGCGCTGGCGACCTTCTATCGACAGGACACCGGCCGTTGGCTGTCACCGCCGTGAAGGCACAACCAGGCCATCCTGGCCTGTGCCCCTCGCCTTGGTCCAATCGGCGA
>CAKKRZ010000010.1 GCA_919902925.1 Acidiferrobacterales bacterium
TGGCTGCCGCGGTCGGTCGTGCCCTGGGCCGCCGCCGGCGCCCCGAGCCAGACCAGATCGTCCGCCGGCAGTTCCTTGAGAAAGCGGCTCGGTTCAGTGGAGATAATTTCGCCGCCGCGACGCCGTTGTTCGGCGAAGCTGAGGGTCAGGCTTTGACGGGCGCGCGTGATGCCGACGTAGGCGAGGCGTCGTTCTTCGGCTACGGGGTCGAGACCCCCCTCCCTCATTCCCTCCCCCGCAAGGGGAGAGGGAGGCGAGCCGGATGCGCTTCGCGCATGTTCGTTCACTTCGACGGAGTTGCGGTGCGGCAGGATGCCTTCCTCGAAGCCGACCAGAAACACGTGCGGGAATTCGAGTCCCTTGGCGGAGTGCAGGGTCATGAGTGACACCTGATCGGCGTCGCCCGGTTCTTCCGAATCGAGCATGCCGAGCAGCGTCAGGCGCGTGACGGCCTCGGCCAGGGTCTGGCCTTCGCCCTGACGGGTCAGGCGCTTTACCCAGTCGATCAGCTCGATCACGTTTTCATACCGGTTCAGCGCGGCCTTGTCGTCCTTGGCGATTTCGCGCAGCCATTCGTCGTAACGCAGATCGGCCAACAGATCGCCCAGCAGCGTGGCCGGTGGATCGGTTTCAACGCGCTCGATCAGTCCGTCGAGCCAGACGGCGAAGGCGCGTACCCGCGCCATTTGCCGGTCGCCGAGTTTTGAGGCGAGGCTGACGCTGCGTGCCGCGGCCACGAGCGAAATACCGAGTTCACCGGCATGGGCAGCCAGACCTTCGATGGTGGCCGGGCCGATCTCGCGCCGCGGCGTGTTCACGATGCGCAGGAAGGCGGTGTCGTCATCCGGGTTGGTCAGCAAGCGCAGGTAGGCCAGCAGGTCTTTTACTTCGCCGCGGTCGAAGAACGAAGACGCGCCACTCAGCAGGTAGGGGATGCGCTGATCGCGCAACACCCGTTCCAGCGCCCGCGCCTGATGGTTCTCGCGGAACAGGATGGCGTAATCGCGGCAGGCGCCACGGTGGTTATGCTTGTGAAAGAGCAGCTCACTCACGACGCGCTCGGCCTCGTGCTCTTCATTGCGCGCGGTCAGCACGCGCAGCGGATCGCCTTCGCCGGCACTGCACCACAGGGCCTTGACGTAGACATGGGGATTGTTGGCGATCAGGGTATTCGCGGCGCGCAGGATACGGCCGGTCGAACGGTAGTTCTGTTCGAGCTTGATGACGGTCAGGGTCGGATAGTCCGTCGACAGGCGCGTGAGATTCTCGGGATGGGCGCCGCGCCAGCCGTAGATGGACTGGTCGTCGTCGCCGACCACGGTGAAGGCGCCGCGGTCGGCGGCGAGCTGGCGGACCAGCTGATACTGGCAGAGGTTGGTGTCCTGGTATTCGTCCACCAGCAGGTAACGGACACGGTCGCGCCAATCGGCCAGCACCTCTGGGTGGCTCATGAACAGTTCAACGGGCCGGCGGATGAGATCGTCGAAGTCGAAGGCGTTGCAGGCCTGCAAGTGCCGGTCGTACTCGGCGTAGACGCGCGCCGCCAACATCTCGACTGGCTGCGAGGCGAGACCGGTCGCTTGTTCGGGTGTAATGAGATCGTTCTTCCAGCGCGAGATGCGGTAGCGCACGGCATCAACCTGGGTGCGGGCGATGTTGTCGGCGCGCAGCAGCCGGGCGATCAGGTTCTGACTGTCGTCGGAGTCGTGGATACTGAAACCCGGGCGGTAGCCGGCCTCGGCGATTGGACCGAGGCGAGGGCCGCGCGCCGAAACGGAAGCCCTGCTCGCTACGCTCGCTCGTCCTGTCATAAGACTAGGCGCGCTTGCGGCTTCGGCCAGATGCGCACGCAGGATACGCAGGCCGAGGGTATGAAAGGTCGAAACCGGAATCTGGTCCGATAACTTCTTGCCGAGCAGGTCGGTGACGCGCGCCTTCATTTCGCGCGCCGCCTTGTTAGTGAAGGTCACGGCCGTGACCTGATCAGGCGCCAGCCCATGTTCGCGGATCAGCCAGGCGATCTTGTGCGTGATGACCGAGGTCTTGCCGCTGCCGGCACCGGCCAGCACCAGCAACGGGCTGCCGATGTGCCGCACGGCGGCCTGTTGAGGAGGATTGAGACGAGACATGAAACGCGTCGCATTGTATCGGCCCCGGCGGATCGCACCAGATTGATTTCTTTGCCGGGATGTGTCGCGCTCATGCTGTCTGAGCGCAGTGGCTTGGGGTGTTTGACAGTATGTCGGAACTGACATATATTGATTTCAATGAAGGGTAAATCGGATAGGCCCTTGGCGTGGCTCAAGGGAGAGGTCAAGACACCGCCGTTCTCTCCTGCCGCCCGCATCGAAGCGGGCTATCTGTTGCGCCAGTTGCAAGCCGGTGAGCTGCTGAGGATGCCGTACTCAAGACCGATGCCGTCCATTGGACCCAGATGTCATGAACTGCGGATCAATGACGAGAATCGTACCTGGCGAATTATCTACCGGATCGATTCCGATGCGATCGTGATACTTGAGGTATTCAGCAAAGGCACCGCCAAGACACCAAAGTCAATCATTGCTGTTTGTCAACGCAGATTGCGGAGTTACGACGATGAATAAGACAAAACGTAAACGGCTTGAGCGCCGCGGTTGGAAGGTCGGTGATGCCAGTGAATTTCTGGGGTTGAGCCCGGCAGAAACCCAGTATCTTGAACTCAAGATGGAACTGGGTCGTGGTCTGCGTGATCGACGCCAGGCACGTGACCTCACCCAGGCTGATCTGGCCCAACGTCTGGGTTCCAGCCAATCACGTATCGCCAAGATGGAAGCGGGTGATCCTTCGGTCTCAATCGACCTGCAGATTCGTTCATTGTTATCGCTTGGCGCGACTCGCCGTGAGTTGGCGCGGGTAATCGCGGCCTCTGCCAGACTTAAGGCAGCCTGAGCCGTTGCACCCTCACGGCTGCCCCGCGACTCTGAATAGGGCAAGAAATCGCTCGCGGATGTCGCCGCCATCTCGAGCGGACTCATCCACCAACCGGTAGAGCGGGTATTGTTCTGGATTGAAGCGCGGATGCGCGCGCAACACGGCCAGCGTGTGGATGCCTTCGCCGGTGAGGGCGTCGCGCTGTCCGCGCGCGATGTCGATGCCGAGCTGGTGATGGTGCGAACCGGCGCTGGTGGCGGTGGTGATGAGATCGCCGAGCCCCGCCAGCCGTGAGGCCGTGTCGGGGTCGGCGCCGAGCTCGGCGAGCAGGGCGCGCATCTCGTTCATGGCGGCGACGGCCAGATAGCCACGCACGTTGTCGCCCAGGCCGAGACCGTCGGCCATGCCGAAGGCCTGGGCATAGATATTCTTGAGCACCGCGCCCCAGGCGGGGCCGCGCCAGTCGTCTGTGTCTTCGAGGTGCAGGGCTGATCCTTCGTACAGCTCGCGGGCAATCTTGCGTACCGACGGTGATCCCCCAAGCTGGCCGAAGCCGGGGCGCCCGGCGCTCATTTCTTCCGCGATCATCGGTCCGTAGATCACACCGATCTGTTCCGGCCAAGGAAGGTTGGCGCGCAGGATTTCGGGCGGTGTGCGGCCGCGGTCGTCCAGGCCCTTGGCGATGGTGAGCACGACGCAATCCGCCGACAGCCGTGGACCGATCTGTCTCGCCAGTTCTTCGTGTGGTTTCGTCGGCAAGCAGAACAGGATTACGGCAGCCCGCGCGACTTCGACATCCAGGTCGGTGTTGCCGCGTCGTTGCCAGATCGCGACCGCTCGCCGGGGCGCCAGCAGATGTTCCATGGCGTGACCCATTTCGCCGTAACCGAGGATCAGGACCGGAGTGTGACGGCTCATACCGCCTAGGCTGCGACATTCCCGTCCCGCTGACAAGTTCTGTTAAAGTGCGCGCCCGGGAGGGATGTAATGCGTGCTCCGGTAATTTATCGTCGCTTGATCCTGCTTGGCCTGCTGGCCGGGGTCATTCCGCTGTTTTCCATGGCCGCCGACGGCGACCCACTGCCGGCCGAGGTGATGGCCGAGCTGCGGCGATATGGATTATCGCCGCGGCATCTCAGCGTGTACGTGCAGGTCGTCGACCAGGACAAGCCGCTGGTGGCCTACCAGGCGGACGTGCCACGCAATCCTGCCTCGTCGATCAAGGTGTTGACCACGCTCGCGGCGCTGGAGATTCTCGGCCCGGGTTACACCTGGAAGACCGAGGTCTGGTCGCGTTCCCCGATCCGCGACGGCCGGCTCGACGGCGATCTGTACCTCAAGGGCTACGGCGATCCGTTTCTGGTTATCGAGCACTTCTGGCGTTTCCTGCGCGAGTTGCGCAACGACGGCCTGGTCGATATCCGTGGACATCTCGTTCTCGACCAGTCGTACTTCGCCCAGGAGCCCGGCGATCCCGCCGAGTTCGACGGCAAGCCGCACCGCGCCTACAACGTGCTGCCCCGCGCCCTGATGGTGAATTTCCAGGCGGTGCGTTTTCACCTGCAACCGCAGCCCGAACTCAATCGCGTGCGCATCGTCGCCGATCCGCACCTCGCCGGGCTGGAGGTGGTGAATCGCATCCAGCTGCGCCCGGGGCGTTGTCGTGACGGCGCCCGGCGCGTGGCCCTGCAGGTCGTGCCGGGGCAGGTGATGGACAAGATGGTGTTCAGCGGCCGCATGGACGGCGCCTGCGGCGAGGCCGAGTTCTTCCGCGTGGTGGCCGAGCCGGTCCGCCATACGCACGGGGTCTTCACGGCCCTGTGGCGCGAATTGGGCGGTCGCTTCGACGGCGACGTGCGCGAGGGCCGCGTGCCGGAAGACGCCCGGTTGCTGCATCGCATGAGCTCGCCGACGCTCGGCGATATCGTCCGTTCCATCAACAAACACAGCAACAACCTGATGACGCGCATGTTGCTGCTCACGCTGGGCACCGAAGGCGATACACCCGGAACCACCGCCCGGGGGATCGCACGCGTGCGTCAGTGGCTGACGCAGAGCGGCATGAATTTCCCGGAGCTGGTGCTCGATAACGGCGCGGGGCTGTCGCGCGAGGAACGCATCTCGGCGCGCCACCTGGGCGAGGTCATGCTGGCCGGCTACCGCAGCCCATTCATGCCCGAGTTCATGTCATCGCTGCCGGTCTCCGGCGAGGATGGCACCATGCAACGTCGTCACGCGGGAACCGCGCTCGAAGGCCGCACCCACCTGAAAACCGGCACCATTAATAGTGTGCGGGCCATGGTGGGCTACCTGCAGGACAAACGCGGGCGGCGCGTGGTGGTGGTGAGTCTGCACAACGACCCGCGCGTGAACAGCCTGGCCGGCGAACGCGTGCAGGATGCCATCCTGCGCTGGGCTTACGAAAGACCTTGAGGCATCAGCCGTATTTGCGGGTGGCTTTTTCGTAACGGGCCAGCAGCGGCAGCAGCAACAGGATCAGCACCGCGAAGGCGGCGTAGATCAGGAGATTGCGGGGGATGTCGGGCAGTACCCACAGCCCGCCGAAGGCCAGCACCAGCGCCACGTTGCCGTAGGCGATCAGTTGCTTGGCGCGGTACGTCAGGCGGAATTTTTTCCGGCAGGACGGACAGGCGTGGGGGGTCTGACCGGCAAACAGAGTCTTCCAGAACAGTTTGGTCGGCAGGGATTTTCGGCAGTGCGGGCATTGTCGTTGGATCATCACCGGATTATTCACCGAA
>CAKKRZ010000011.1 GCA_919902925.1 Acidiferrobacterales bacterium
CTCGACTATCACGCGCAGACACCGCCCGGCAAAATTGAAGTACGCCCGACCAAACCGTGCGACACGCAATACGACCTGTCGCTGGCCTACTCGCCGGGCGTGGCCGAGCCGGTGCGCGAGATTGCGCGCGATCCGGACACCGCCTACCGCTACACCAACAAGGGCAACCTGGTGGCGGTGATCAGCAACGGCAGCGCCATCCTCGGCCTCGGCAATCGCGGGGCGCTGGCCTCGAAGCCGGTGCTGGAAGGCAAGGCCGTGCTGTTCAAGCGCTTCGCCGGCATCGACGTGTTCGACATCGAGGTCGATGCCCCGGATCGCGACGCCTTCATCGACACCGTGGTGAACATCGCGCCGACCTTCGGCGGCATCAACCTGGAGGACATCGCCGCGCCCGACTGCTTCGCCATCGAGGAGATGCTGCGCGCGCGCCTCGATATCCCGGTCTTCCACGACGACCAGCACGGCACCGCGGTCATCATCTGCGCCGGACTGATCAATGCCCTCGAACTGCAAGGCAAGAAGCTCGCCGCGGCGCGCATCGTCCTGCTCGGCGCCGGCGCCGCCGGCCTGGCCACTATCCAGCTGCTGCTGGCGCTGGGCGCGCGCCGCGACCGCATCCTGCTGCTCGACAGCCGGGGCGTGGTCCACACCGGTCGGCCCGATCTCAACATCTACAAGCGTCGCTACGCGCAGCAGACCGACCATCGCACGCTCGAAGACGCCATGCACGGCGCCGACGTCTTCATCGGCGTGTCGGCCGCCGATCTGGTCGCGCCGGCCATGGTGAAATCCATGGCCGTGCGTCCGATCGTGTTCGCGCTCGCCAATCCCGATCCGGAGATCCGCCCGGAGTTGGCGCACCAGGTACGCGCCGATCTCATCATGGCCACCGGCCGTTCGGATTACCCGAACCAGGTGAACAATGCCCTCGGCTTCCCCTACATCTTTCGCGGCGCGCTCGACGTGCACGCCAGCATGGTCTCGCGCGCCATGCTGATCGGCGCCGTGCACGCGCTCGCGCGACTGACACACGAACCGGTCCCGGACGAAATGCTCCAGGCCTATCGCCTCCCACACCTGGCCTTCGGCCCGGAGTACATCATCCCCAAGCCGCTTGATCCGCGCCTGCTGCGGGTCGTGCCGCCGGCCGTGGCGCGTGCCGCCATCGCTTCCGGCGTGGCGCGCGCTGCCTGGCCCGCCCATTACCCACCGGCCTGAACCGGCCTGTCTATACTCGGGGGGCTATCTCCCGTGAGCAAGGATCCGCCATGAAGAAGATCACCATCGTCGGCGCCGGACGCGTCGGCGAATCCACCGCCCACAACCTCGCCAAGGCCGAGCTGTGCCGCGAGGTGATGCTGATCGACATCAAGGAAGGCGTGCCGCAGGGCACGGCGCTCGACATCCAGGAATCGGGGCCGATCTTCGATTTCGACACGCGCCTGTCCGGCTCCAACGACCCGGCGGCGATGGCAGCCTCGGACCTGATCGTGGTCACCGCCGGCGTGCCGCGCAAGCCCGGCATGTCGCGCTCCGACGTGCTCGACATCAATGTCGCGGTGCTGAACGACATTATCGACGTCATGCTGAAGGCGGCACCGGACGCCAAGCTGCTGGTGGTCAGCAATCCGGTCGACGTCCTGACCTACGCGGCGTGGAAGCGCACCGGCTGGCCGCGCGAACGGGTGTTCGGCATGGCCGGTGTGCTCGATTCGGCGCGCATGGCCAGCTTCGTGGCCCTGGAGACCGGCTTCTCGGTCAAGGACATCAACGCCATGGTTCTCGGCGGCCACGGCGACACCATGGTGCCGATGATTCGCTTCACCACCATCAACGGCATTCCCATCGAACACTTCCTGTCGAAGGACAAGATCGACGCCATCGTCAAGCGCACGCGCGAGGGCGGCGCCGAAATCCTGTCGCTGCGCAAGAACGCCAGCGCCTACGACGCGCCGGCGGCGGCGGTGGCGATGATGGTGGATGCCATCAGCCACAACCGCCGCCACATCCTGCCGGCCGTGGCCATGCTGGAAGGTGAATACGGTATGACCGACATCTGCATGGGGGTGCCAGCCGTCTTCGGCGAACGCGGCATGGAACAGGTCATTGAACTGCCGCTGACCGCCGCCGAGAAAACCGAGTTCGAGCATTCGGCCACCACGGTTCGCGCCGATCTGGCTCGCCTGAAG
>CAKKRZ010000012.1 GCA_919902925.1 Acidiferrobacterales bacterium
GTTCACGGCTCATGCCGGGATTGCGCGTTGGCGTGAGCAGGCACTGTTCGGTGGTCAGCAGAGTGCCGGAACCATCGACTTCGATGGAGCCGCCTTCCAGGATCATGTCCACGGTTTGCAGCGGTGCCTCGCCGAAGGTTTCGAGATTGTAGAGCCGGCGCGTCAGCTGGTTGTCGAGATCATGGCCGAACTTTCCGCCCCAGCCGTTGAAACCGAAGTCGAGCAACAGCGGTTCCCGGCTGCACTGCACCGTGACCGGGCCGTGATCGCGCGCCCAGGTGTCGTTGGACGGAACCACGCGCAGAATTACGCGACGCAGGTCGACGCCGTCGGCCACCAGCAGGTTGGTTACGTGTTCCCGGTGGGCCTGGTCGTAGCAGCAGATCAGCACTTTCTCGCGCCGGGCCACGTGTCGGGCGATGGCCGTGAAGACGGGCTCGACCTGCGGCAGGCGTGGTGCCCAATCGCCGTGGGCGTGCGGCCAAGTCAACATGACCCCGCTCTGAGGGGCCCATTCAGGGGGCAGGAAGGGGCGGCAGTCGGAGCGGTTCATGGCGCGCGGAATACGATAAGCGCGCGATGGTAGCCTGCCGGATGGGGAATGCCAACGGTGGGCGACGGAGATGATGCGGTGGAAGGGAGATGACGGTAGGATGATGGGGAACGATTCGAGCCGAAAACACCATGTCCGTGGCCCTGCAAAACATTCCATTGTTCTCCGGTCTGACCGACCAGGACGTCCAGTCACTGCTCAAACTGGCCACCCCACGGCGCTTCGCCAAGAGCGCGGCGGTGATCCGCGAGGGTGCCGAGGGAGAGAGCCTGTTCATCGTTATCGAAGGGAAGGTCAAGGTCTATCTCAACGATGACAATGGCAAGGAGATCATCCTGTCGGTGCTCGGCCCTGGAGATTTCATCGGTGAGCTGGCGCTGATCGATGACGACGCCCGCTCGGCCTCCGTCATGACCATGGAGCCATCCGAGTTTCTGGTGCTGCCCAAGCAGGCGTTTCGCGATCATCTGCGCAAGAATCCCGATCTGGCCATGAACATGTTGCGGGTGCTGGCGACGCGCCTGCGCGGCGCCGATCAGATGATCGGCAGCCTCGCCCTCATGGACGTGTTCGGGCGGGTGGCGCGCACGCTCACGCAGCTGGCCAAGCCGTCGGACGGCCGGATGGTGGTGACCGACCGCTACACGCAACAGGATATCGCCAATATGGTCGGTGCCTCGCGCGAGATGGTGTCGCGCATCTTCCGCGACCTGACCATGGCCGGGCTGATCCAGGTCGAACACGGACAGATCGTGGTGAACGAATCGCCACGTCAAACTTTTCCCTCCGCCGTTTCCCGCCAAACCCCGCGCGTGGGTCATTGAGAAGCTTCGATTTTGTGATCTTCATCACAGTCGATCGGTGACACGGCGTCGTTTTGCCGTTGCCGGTTGAAATATATTCTTCCGTTGTGACCTTTCTCACAGACATGCCCGACACGGGCAGGCATTCTGGCGCCTGCGGCATGGATGCCGTGACTCGTGGCCCAGCCACCGTCGACTACAGGGAGGTTGACCCGGATATCTGACCGTCTCCTCCTTGTCGTATGACCCCCAGG
>CAKKRZ010000013.1 GCA_919902925.1 Acidiferrobacterales bacterium
CCGATGTGTCTGGCCATGGCCGACGTCGACCGTTTCCAGGCGTTCAACGACAAGTTCGGCGACCAGACCGGCGACCGCCTGCTGGCCGACATCGCCGGCGTGCTAAGCAATGAACTGCGCATGCCGGACAAGGCGGCGCGCTTTGCCAGCGACCAGTTCCTGTTCCTGTTTCCGCACACCAAGCTGGTGCAGGCGCGCAAGATCGCCGACCGCATCCGCCTGGCCGTGCAGCGCGCCAAGCTGAGCGCCGCCGGCGAATCGCTCAAGGCCACCATGAGCTTCGGGGTGGTGGAAGTGCGCCCCGGCGATGACCTCGAACAACTGCTCGGCCGCGCCGACCGCACCCTGCAGTCCGCCAAGCAGGCCGGCCGCAACCAGGTGGCGGTCGACAGCCCGCGCCGCGCACCCACCACCGCCAAACGCCCCGTCCGTTTGGCCTAGCCCGCGCTTCCGGGCACAATGCCGGTCGTTCCCACCGGAGCGATACGACATGAAGCGACGCGATCTGATCAAGGAAGCCCTGCTCGCTGCGCTCGCTCGTCCTGCCATCAGAGCAGGCGCCGGCGTCGGTGCACTCGCCACTCTTTCCTCACCGCTGGCCGCGGCCGATCTGCCGACTATTCGTTGGCGCATGGCTTCCAGCTTTCCGAAGAGCCTCGATACCATCTACGGCGGCGCCGAGGTGCTGGCCAAGCGCGTGTCGCGGCTGACCGGTGGCAAGTTCCAGATTCGTATCTACGCCGGTGGTGAGCTCGTGCCGGCGCTGAGCGTGCTCGACAAGGTGCAGGACGGTACGGTCGAGTGCGGTCACAGCGCGGGTTACTACTACGTCGGCAAGAACATGGCCTTCGCCTTCGACACCGCATTGCCCTTCGGACTCACCGCGCGCGAGCAGAATTCGTGGATGAGTGCGGGCAACGGGCTCAAGCTGACCCGCGAGCTGTTCCACGAATACAACATCGTCAACTTCCCGGGTGGCAACACCGGTGTGCAGATGGGCGGCTGGTTCCGGCGCGAGATCAAGTCACTCGCCGACCTGAAGGGCCTCAAGATGCGCATCCCCGGCATCGGCGGCCAGATCATGTCGCGCCTCGGCGCCATCCCGCAGACCGTGCCGGGCGGTGACATCTACCCGATGCTGGAACGCGGTGCGCTCGATGCCACCGAGTGGGTCGGTCCCTACGACGACGAGAAGCTGAGTTTCTACAAGGTCGCCAAGTTCTATTACTACCCCGGCTGGTGGGAAGGCGGCCCGCAACTGTCCTTCTACGTGAATGAAAAGAAATGGCAGTCACTGCCGGATGCCTACCAGGCGGCGTTCGAAGTGGCGGCGGCCGAGGCCAACGCCCGCATGCTGGCCGACTACGACGCCAAAAATCCGCCGGCGCTGCTGAAGCTGGTGAAGCGCGGTGTGCAGCTGCGCGCCTTTCCCAAGGACATCATGGTGGCGGCGCGCAAGGCCTCGTTCGAGTTTTACGACGAGCAGGCGGCCAAGAATAAAACCTTCCGTCGCATCTATACCGACTGGAAGAAATTCCGCGACACCTCGCACCAGTGGTTCAAGGTGGCGGAGTCGGCGTACACCAACTTTCTGTATTATTACCGTCCCGGCAAACGGCGTTGATCAACGTCCGGCGTTGGTATCGATCTGCACATCACCATCGGGTGGCAGCAGATAACCGGCGCCCGGATCACTCTCTACCTCCACCTCAATGCCGGCGGCACTGCCTTCAATGGCGGCGCTGCCGACCAGTTGCGGGAAGCTGAGCACCAGCACGACCATCAACAC
>CAKKRZ010000014.1 GCA_919902925.1 Acidiferrobacterales bacterium
ACTTGTCGTTGAACGCCTGGAAACGGTCGACGTCGGCCATGGCCAGACACATCGGCGTGCGGTAACGCGACGACTGCGACATGGCATCGAGCAATGACACGGTGATGGCGCGCCGGTCGAGCAGGCCGGTGAGTGGATCAGTGATGGCGTGCGGGGTCGCCGCGGTCGGTGCCCTTGCCCGCAGGCTCGTGGCCGGCTTCTTTTCCTCCCGGCGTGCCAGCACCAGCACGAAGCCATAACTTGGCAGGGCAGCAAGCGCGGCCAGCAACGCGGCCTCGATCATCAGTTCGCGGAATGACGCGGCCACGATGCCGGCGGCGGCCAGGATAACGCGCACCGTGACGGCGGCCAGAAACACGTAGACCGCCATGGCCACCATGGCGCGCAGCGCCGTGGTTTGCGGTGAAGGTTGCTGGTTACTCACGCTCTTCGTCCCTCGGGGGTCGGCCGGTGGTCCGGCCGGGATTTCCTTTCAATAACTATAGTCCACCCACGGGCGGCGGCGGGCGCCGCACCCTGAATCTTCTTATAGCCGGATCAAGCTTATATTTGTTCTAAACGGGCGTAGGCCAGCACCAGCCACTTCATGCCGGCCCCTTCGAAATTGACCTGCACCCGGGCATGCGGTCCGTCTCCCTCGCAGCACAACACTACCCCCTCGCCGAAACTGCCGTGCCGCACCCGTGCCCCGAGCGCCAGCCCGTCGGGGCGCGCGGCCGGCCGATGCAGCGACGGGGTTCGTTTCACCACCTGTGACGGACGCAACTCGTGCAGCAGTTCGGGCGGGATCTCGCCCAGGAAACGCGACGGCGAAGTATAGGTTTCGTTGCCGTGCAGGCGCCGCACTTCGGCCTGCGTCAGCACCAGCCGTTCGCGCGCGCGCGTCATGCCGACGTAACAAAGACGGCGCTCTTCCTCCAGCCGTCCCGGTTCCTCCACCGAGCGCTGGTGCGGGAACAGTCCTTCTTCCAGTCCGGTCAGGAATACCAACGGGAACTCCAGCCCCTTGGCCGAGTGCAGGCTCATCAGCTGCACGCAATCCTCCCAGGCGTTGGCCTCACCCTCGCCCGCCTCCAGCGCGGCGTGGGCGAGGAAGGCCGACAGCGGATCGAGGCCGTCGGCGGGGTCGAATTCAAACCCGCGCGCGGCTGATACGAGTTCCGCCAGGTTCTCGACGCGCGACTCGCCCTTCTCGCCCTTTTCCTTTTTATAGTGTTCCACCAGGCCGCTGGTCTCAACCACGTGCTCGACCTGTTCGCCGAGGGTCAACGGTGCGCAGGCCGCCGCCATCTGCTCAATCAGCTCGCGAAAACGGAACAGGCATTGCGCCGCGCGCAATGGCAGCGCCTGCTCGCTCAGCAGCGCGGTCGAGGCCTCCCACATGGACTGGCTGCGTCCGCGCCCCGCCTGGCGCACGGCGTCGAGCGTCTTGTCGCCGAGCCCGCGGGTCGGCACGTTGGCCACGCGATCAAATGAAACATCATCGCCGACAGGATTGAGGCGAGGGCCGCGCGACAGGGATGTCGCGCCTGCGGCTTCGTGGCGCGAGGCCACCAGCCGCAGGTAGGCGAGCGCGTTCTTGATCTCCTGGCGCTCGAAAAAGCGCAGGCCGCCGTACACGCGGTAGGGCATGCTGGCGTGGATCAGCGCCTCTTCAAACAGACGCGACTGGGCGTTGGAGCGGTACAGCACCGCCGCCTCGGCGCGCAAGCGGCCGGTGGTCGTCCACGCCTCGATCTGGCCGACCACGAAGCGCGCCTCTTCGAGGTCGTTGTAGGCGGTGTAGAACTGCAGGGGTTCGCCCTCCGCGCCGGCGGTCCACAGCTCCTTGCCGAGCCGGCCGGTGTTGTGGGCGATGACATGATTGGCGGCGCGCAGGATGGCGCCGGTCGAACGGTAATTCTGTTCCAGGCGGATCAGGCGTGCGCCGGGATTGTCCCGCTCGAACTGTAAAATGTTTTCCACCTTGGCCCCGCGCCAACCGTAGATCGACTGATCGTCGTCGCCAACGGCGAACAAATTTCGCTTGGGCCCCACAAAAAGTTTCAGCCAGCGATACTGGATGGAATTCGTGTCCTGAAACTCATCGACCAGCAGGTAGCGGAAGCGATTCTGATAATGAGTGCGCAACGACTCGTGGGTGGTGAGCAGCTCCACGCTGCGCAGCAACAGCTCGGAAAAATCGACCAGACCGAGGCGGTTGCAGGTTTCCTCATACGCCTGATAGAGGCGGATCAGTTCGCGTTGGGTAGAGTCGTTGCCGCCGCCGAGCTGCTTCGCGCGCCGGCCCTCTTCCTTATGACCATTGATAAAACCAAGCACCTGGCGCGGCGGCCAGTAGGCCTCGTCGAGGTTAAGGTTCTTCAAGGTGCGCTTGATCAACCGCCGCTGATCCTCGGAGTCGAGGATCTGGAAACCCTGCGGCAGGCCGGCCTCCTGCCAATGCGTGCGCAACAAGCGGTGCGACAGGCCGTGAAAGGTGCCAATCCACATGCCGCCCACCGGCAGGTTGAGCAGACGCTCGATGCGCCCGCGCATCTCGGCGGCGGCCTTGTTGGTGAAGGTCACGGCCAGGATCGAGTGCGGCGAGACATTCTCGACCGCCGCCAGCCAGGCCACCCGGTGAGTCAGCACGCGCGTCTTGCCGGAACCGGCGCCGGCCAGCACCAGCAACGGCCCTTCGCCGGCCGTCACCGCCTCGCGCTGCGCGTCGTTGAGGCCATCGAGAATCGGGGTTACGTCCACGCGCGGATTATATCAACCGCTGGCGGTCAATTATTCATTCACTCAATCGCGATCCACCAGTGTAGGCGCCGATGTACTCAGCCTGCCGAACTGCCGTAACCATGAGAAAAGGACGCGATGATTGTCCGGGGTGATGGGCAGGAAAGATGTAAGTACAACACTTGCGGTGGGCGCCAGTGGCCACACCACCGAACATCATCGACACAAACACAACGGGGCGCATCGCGCCCCGTTGTGTTTACTGAATAGTGGATTAGTCTATCTACAGCTTACCTTGGAAATACGTCCGTTTTTTGATACTTGGCAATACTGCTTCCCATTATCGCCTACGCAAGTTCTCCAATGGCTGCCGTCGGTTTGCTTCATCCAACCCGTACAGCTGGGTGCCGCTAGTGCCGTGGTGATACTACCGGACAATACTAACGTGACAATTGAGAGTCGAAGAATGCAGTGTTTCAAGTTTGCCTCCCTTGAACTGGAAGTGAAGTGAGTGCGGCCTTTCAGTGTTTTCCACCCGGCCTCCTGCGCGGAAAATACCAGCTTTTTCAGTATAGCCCGGGGTTGGCCATTAGCCACCCCAAGCAACACGTTCGGATGAAAGGCATGGTTATGGATCCATGGGCGCGCCAAATCCCGGAAAACCGGCTGATTCTCGTCCCTGTCAACACCGAATCTGTGATTTCCAGCCAACCGATGTAAAAACCGCCACCCACCGCGGCGTCAGATTCATGTCGATCAGGAGACTGATCACGAGGCCAGCGGAAATTCTTTCTCCTCGGACGCCAGGCGGCGTAGGTCAGTGCCTCAAGAATGTCTTCGCGTTCCAGATAGGGATAGGCGGCCAGCACCTCTTCAATCGACTTGCCGGCACCCGATCAGCCCGACCACCGTGCCAACGGTCACGCGCAATCCGCGAATGCAGGGCCTGCCCCCATCACTTCGGGATTCATGGTTATCCGGGTCAGTTTGTCCATGGCGCCATATCCGCTTGAATATTAATCATCATAGCCGATTCAGGTAGCGCGTGAAATCAGGGATGAGGCCTTCGCCGGCGGTCACGGCCTCGCGCTGCGCGTCGTTGAGGCCGTCGAGAATCGGGGTGACATCCACGCGCGCATTATATCAACCGCCGGCGCGGAGATTTTGGATAATCGGCGCCGTACGGCGGGCTGCCGAACCCTGGATTGTCGGGCCACGGGACATGGAGTAGCCTGTCACCGGCCTGCTGACCAGATTCAGCCGGTCATTCCAATAACAACATCACTGCCAACCATTCATCGCTTTTTTTGAGAGAGGAACGTTCATGAAAAAATCAGCCATTGTCATCGCCCTGGCGGCCGGTCTGGCCATTTCCGGTGCCGCCCAGGCGGCCGACCCGGTGTTCATGTCGGCGGAATGGGCGACGGAGGCCTGCAAGGGCTGGAATGCCGATCCGGTATTGACCACCAAGCTGAAAGAACGCAAGTGGATCGACAACAACAAGGGTCGCGGTTACAAGATCATCCAGATCTACCGCATCGATTGCCCGAAGAGCCCGCGCGTCGAACTGAAGCTGGAAGACAAGGACGGCAAGGCGCTGTGCAGCTACGGTGGCGGAGCCGTTACCCAGAAGCTGGATGACGACGTGGACTACCTGATGTTCGCCACCGACGAGCACTGGAAACGCATGGGCGCCGGCCAGGACGGTCCGATGAAGGCCATGATGTTCGGCCGCCTCAAGTTCGAGGGACCGAAGATGGAAGCGATGGGCAACATGGCGCCGTTCTCCAGCTTTCTGATGTTGACCGGCAAGGTGCCATCCGACCGTTCCAGTTGTCCGGGCGGCGGCGCCCCGGTACCCGGAGGAAAACCCGCGCCGTAACACGGGTCTGATGAATGAAAAACGGGGCGCATCGCGCCCCGTTTTTTTATCGGCCCTGGCCAGGTATCGCCATGCCGCCCGGAATTATTTGATGCGAACATTGCCGACCATGCCTCCCTGGCGATGGCCGGGAATGGTGCACTCGAGATCGCTGAAATCACCGGTCTTCACCGGCACGAACCACCATTCGGTAATCCCGCCGGGATAGACCTCGACCTCGCGAATCTGTCCTTTCACTTCGGCGATCGGCTGACCCTGGGCGCCATTCACCTGCACCTTGCGCGTAAAGACCGCCTGCGCCAATGCCGCGGAGGAAAAATAATGCTTCTGCGAACTCGGGTTGGAAAGGATCAACCGGTAGAGCCGGCCCGTTTCCAGGTTGATCGTGGCGGGAAAGAACCGCAGGGCGTCTTGCTTGTTACCCAGCTGCACCTTGATCTCGACCGGTGTCTGGGCGGTGAGATCGCCGGCGGCCTGCACCTGGCCGGGTGCAACAACGGCCATCACAACAATGGCCGGAATCCACCGCAATGAATGGAGCATGACGTGCCTCCTGGGTGATGTCGCTGGCACCAGTATAAACGCGTGGCGCCCCCTTTCCCTCCTTTGAACGCCCGCCGGGGTTGTTTCAATCTTTTACGATCACCGTACCGCCCATTGTTTCATGGCCGTCGCCGCAAAAAATGTCGCAGAAGAAAACGAACCGGCCGGTCTTATCGGGGGTGAAACGGATGCGCGTCACCACGCCGGGAACCGCATCGGCGCGCAGATTGAAATCCGGCAGATTGAACCCGTGCATCCGGTCCAGGGACGTGATTTCCAGCACCACCGGCACGCCCTTCTTGAGAACGATCTCGCGCCGGTCGTACTCGAACTTCTTCGCCGTCAGGCGGATGACCGGCGCGTCGGTGGCAGCGGCCGGCGTGCCGGTCATCCCGAGGACGGCGACCCATAGAAACAGGGTCGCCCACCACCGATGGATCGTCGTGCGCATCGGCTCAGCCTTTCACCACCGGTCGTTCGTCGATCCGGTATCCGGCCTTCTCGGCATCGGCCTCGACCGCGCGGAAACCCATACCCTTGTACGGCGCGTTGGCGTCCCAGGGCACGGGTCCGCGTTTCGGCACCGAACCGGCCGGCGGCAAGGGAAAGATCAGCGATTTCGCCGCGTGGTGGGCGATGTGACCGGTCATGTGATGGTGTTCCTGGTGGATGTGCCCGTAAAACACCGTGACATTTTTGTGCGGCAGCAGCAGGTCGATGGCGACGGCGCCGTCGCGCGTTGCCCAGTCCCATTGCGGATAAAGCGCAAACAGCGGCCGGTGGGTCAGCACCACGATCGGGGCGTCCTTGCGCTTCTGATCGAGATCCTGTTTCAGCCACGCCAGCTGGGCCTCGCCGAGGGCGGCCTTCGGATCGGAAACGTTATCGAGGGCGATGAAATGCACGCCCTGGTGATCGAAGGTGTAATTCAGCTTGCCGAAAAATTCCTGATAGGCCTCGCCGCGATCGAGCGAGGCATCGTGCTCGCCGGGCATGAAGCGCACGTCCTTGACGTTCAGCGCGCTGACGATGTCGCGGAACTCGGCCATGCGCGCGCGCCGAATCTTGGGATCGTCGGTGGTGTGGGTCAGGTCGCCGGTGAACACCACGAAGTCGGGTTTCCGTTCCAGGCTGTTCACCGCCGCCACGGCCTTTTTCAGGGTATTGGCGGCGTCGGGATTGGCCTTTGGCCCCTTGAATCCCCAGTGGGTATCGGACAGCTGCACGAAGTAGAACTCTTGCGCGCCGGCCGACTTGGCCGCCTGCGCCCAGCCGCTCAGGCCCGAGGCAAATACCGCGCCGCCGAGACCGGCGAGTTTGAGAAAATCACGTCTGTCGATCTTGTGGTCCATGGTTCCTCCTGGTTAAGTTTCCGCTGCCGGGTGACGTCGTTATCCGTGTATTGCATAACCGCCGGGCAAGGGCGAATATTCCCCGTGGGCGCGGATAGCACCGGGAATAAATCCGTGCTGTCCGCGGTCTTAGGTTAATGTCTGACTTTCTGCCTCGAGAGAAAACACACTTGTCGGACTCAAGCCAGCGCGTCCAGTTCGAGCGCGTGGTGCAGCCGCACCTGGACGCCGCCTACAATCTGGCGCGCTGGCTGACGCGCAACGACCACGACGCCGAGGACGTCACCCAGGAGGCGTGTACCCGGGCCTTCCGTTTTATCGACAGCTTTCACGGCGGCAACGCCAAGACCTGGTTACTCACCATCGTGCGGCGCACCTGTTATACCTGGCTGGAAAAACATCGCGCGGGTAAAAACACGACCATGTTTGATGAGGATCTACACAGCATCGGTGTGGCAGACCTGGATGGCAGTAACGGGTCGGCATCCGGCACGCCGGAAACCCTGCTGTTGCTCAATGCCGATCTGCGCCGGTTGGGCGAGTGCCTGGAGCAACTGCCGCGAGAGTTCCGCGAGGCCGTGGTCCTGCGTGAGCTGGAGGGGATGACGTACAAGGAAATCAGCGCGATCACCGAGGTCCCGCTGGGCACGGTGATGTCGCGCCTCGCCCGCGGCCGCGGCCTGTTGCAACAGAAACTCGGCGGCGCGAATCCGGAGACATGAGATGGACTGCCGACTGACGTTAACCCTGCTGGACAGCCACCTCGATGGTGAGCTCGACGTCGTGAATCACCTCGAGCTGGAACGCCACCTCGCGGCCTGCCCGTCGTGCCGGGATGCCAGCGAGAGTCGCCGCGCCTTGAGCGCGACGGTCCGCACCCACGCGCCTTACCACGCCGCGCCTGTCGCCGTCACCTCGCGCATCCGCGCCGCGTTCGCTCGCACCGATTCAAACACCCGCGCGGCGTTCAAGCCCTCCCCGTGGCTCAACCTGGCCGCTTCCGTAACCTTTGCCGCCGTCATGGGTTCCGGCGTCACCTACTGGCTGGCACAGCCGTCGCCGCACGAACGATTGACGCAGGAGGTGTTCGCCGGTCATGTGCGTTCGCTGCTGGTGACGAGCCGCTCCACCGATGTGTCGTCCTCGGATCAGCACACCGTCAAGCCCTGGTTCAACGGCCGGCTCGACTTCTCGCCGCCGGTCGTCGACCTCACGGGCCGCGGATTTCCGTTGGTGGGCGGGCGACTGGATTATCTGTCCAACCGGCCGGTGGCGGCGCTGGTCTACCGGCACCGCCAGCACGCGATCAATCTCTTCGTCTGGCCCGGGGCGAGTGGGGCGAATAACCCGCCGCAAACCCGGACGCATCAGGGCTATCACATCGTTCACTGGACCAGTGCCGGCATGAATTTCTGGGCGGTTTCCGATCTCAATCCGGCGGACCTCCTGGCCTTCAGCGGGCTCGTGCGGGAGCACACTGTTTCACCGTAGTCCGCGCAACCCATTTCGTCTGCCATGCCCCGGCGTCCAAACCGGGCGCGTGCAGGACTACAGGACTCTCACGTATCGGGCGGGGGCTTGGGCAGGCCGGCCAGTTTGCAGAGCTCTCGCACCGGGTCGCTCGGAAACAGTCGGTACAGGAATTTCTCGTAGGCCTTCCCATCCTGAAAGTGCGCGCCGTGCTGCTGCCCGAGCGTGCGCACCAGCATGTGCATGGTCGGCACCATGCTGGTGGCCTGAAAATAATCGCGAAAATAAAGAATGAGCCCCCAGTGGTCGTCGAACAGGGGTACACCGTCACGCTCCGCCGTCTTTTCGGCGAACGCCTCGCTCCAGTCGTCCAGATCGAGCAGGTAACCCTGCTCATCGGTCTGGACAATGCGGCTGCTGACTTCAAGGTCCATGGACAGGTCTCCACGCGAGTCCCGCCCTGCGGAGTGGCGGGGTTGCGCACTTCCAGTGTCGCCCCGTGAGGGGCAAGCTTCAACACGACAAAATGTGCAGGATTCTGTGCGATCCCCGCCGGTAGGCGTGACCATGGCTGGCTCGCGCCAATAAAGTTGATGGACATCAAGGCGTGGAAACCCGCCTGTATGGAGAATTTAGCATCCTGGAAAACGAATGGAGGTGAGGGTTATGGCCAGTCTCTTAGAGGCAATCGCCGGCACTGGGGACGGTTCGGGACCGGATGCACAATTGCCGCACTCACCGGCCGGCTGGACGCGCGCGTCCGCGCTCCGGGCCGCACAGCAGGAAGGACTGAAGCTGGGGGATGACCACTGGCGGACCGTACGCGCGTTGCAGGAGTACTACGCCCGGCACGAGGATATCGCCGTCAACATGCGCGAGCTGCACGATGCACTCGACGAACTGTTTCACGACAAGGGTGGTTTGAAATATCTCTATCAACTCTTCCCGGGCGGACCGGTGGCGCAGGGCTGCCGCGTGGCGGGCCTCAAGGCGCCGGCCGGTGCCACCGACAGGGGTTTCGGCAGCGTGATGTAGAACCAGAAGCGGCTTATGATGCCGGCGTGCACTACCGACGGATCATTCTCCTTTTTGTTCTCATCACGCTTCCCCCACCGCTATTGGCCGGCGAGGACACGGAGTGCCAGTACCATATGGTGGTGTGGAACACACGCACACGCTCGTCGTCCCCGCCCATCGAGGTGCGTAAACCCTATGCGGCGCTGACATCGGAGGAACGCGACCCGGCCAGCGGCTGCTCGGTGTGCGAACGAGACCAGGTGGAGATCAAGTTGCCCGGGCTGAAGCCCTTCAAGGTCTGCCACGTCTTCGCCGAACGCGTACGCGAAACCCTTGAAAAGTTGCTGGCCCAGGGCGAACCGATCACCGAGGTTGAGGCCTATCGCGTCGTGCGCAGCCGCGGAGCGCTGAACGAACGCGGTGAACGCACCGGCTTCAGCAATCATTCCTTCGGAATCGCCATCGACATCAACCCGCAACAGAACGGCTTGTATCACCGCTGCGTGCATTTCGGACCGCACTGCCAACTGGTACGCGGCGGCCCCTGGAGGCCCGGCCAGCCCGGATCGCTCACGGCCGAAAGCCGGGTGGTTCAGGCCTTCAAGGGAATCGGACTGCAATGGGGTGGCGAGATCGCCGGCAAGCAGAAGGACTTCATGCACTTCTCACCGACCGGGTACTGACGGGACGTTGCGGGCGTGACGTGAATGTCAGGCCTTGATGGCGGGTTTCAACTCGCCGGCAGCCGTGAATTCGAACATCGGGCCCCAGACCACTTCCCAGTAGTGTCCGTCCGGATCGCTGAAGTAACCGCCGTAACCACCCCAGAACGTGTCCTGCGCTTCTTTCTCGATACGGGCGCCGGCCGATTTTGCACGCGCCAGGATTGCCGCCACATCTTCCTTGCCTCGCACGTTGTGCGCCAGCGTCACGCCGCTGAACCCGCCGAGTGCCGGATTCACGTCGGGAGAAATATCCTTCGCCAGATGTTCGCGCGGAAACAACGACAGCCAGACGCCCGGCAGCTGAAAAAACGTAACACCATCATTGGACGTGTCCGGCGGGGTATCCAGTACGGCCTCGTAGAATTTCGTCGCGCGGGACAGATCAGCCACACCGAGGGTGACTACCGTCATCCGTGGAATACGCATCCTTATATCCTCCTAATTTATTAATTTTACCCCACGCTGGCCGGATGACGAATACCTGAAACTTTTCATCTAAGCGTTTATTCTTCTCTGACCTGCTTTATTCGTTCGCTTTATTCGCTTTATTTTAGGGGCGACTAAAACCGCAAAGCCCGGCGCCGGGGCGGCTTCGGTCAAACTCACTTGAGCGGAGACTGTGGTATTTCCTCTATTACGTTACGACCTACTCACTCGCGCCGTTACGGAATTTCGCGACGCGTTTAGCCGAAGGCTTCAACCGTTTCATTGCCTTCACAGTTGCACTGGTTGCTTCCGGATGGAGCGGTTGCCGGGTGGAGCTGCGCCCACCGGAAAAACGCCACCTTTTCGTGGCGCACACCAGAAACGGACCTTCGTCATTGCGTAAAACTGCATATATGCCCCCTGTTGTTTACATCCTCCACAATTTGGCACATATCACGGTAGCATGGGGCCTTGACCATGTACTAAGATAGCCGCATACGTCCAGACGCTGATTGACAAGGATCTCGTCCACGGGCCCGTCACTTTTGTCGCTCTCTCACATGTCCCCAACTCGATACCATTTATTATTATGCAGATTGTCCGAGAAGCAACGAATCTAGTAATTATAGGAGCCTGGAACCCGGCTATCTTGCAGCCCAGTTGGCTGGGACGTCACGTTTTTGGTATTCCCGAGGGGCAACCACTCCCGGTCAAGATGGCCTTCACCCCAATTCCTGGCGCACCGCCAAAATGGACAATTGAGGGGATCACGTTTGTTCCATCCCATGATCGACTTTTCCTTTCGCCTGTCGATCTGAATCAAGACACTTTATCCGCGGTTGAAACAAAAGCCATCGCTATTCTCAATCTGCTTCACCACACACCTGTTGGTGCATTCGGTCAGAACTTTCACTTCGTCGACGAACAACCAGCGCCGGAGCTAGTCCAGATATTTGCTCTGAATGATGATGCCGGAGACCGTATCGAGCCTGCCAATGTCCTGGTGTCAACGTCCATTACGACGAGCTATGCAATCGGTAATTGCGTACTAAATCTTACTCGCTCGTTCTCAAACGGTCGTCTCGATATCAAGTTTAATTTCCACTATGACACATCCAGTGCGGCCGATGCGGTGGCAAAGTTAGCAAACACCTTTAGTGTGAATTATGGTTTAGTGATTAAATTCTTGCAGTCCTATCATGTTGTATTGGATGCCCAAGAGGTGGCCCATGGCTAAAAGAACTAGCGGAGATCATATTGTTACATCAGGTGTCGTACCGCTATCTAATTATCAACCGCGCGACCAGGATTCCCTTTTGCCTCCCTCGGCGAAGGCACCTGTGTCCACTATTTCCATTTTACCTTCCCAATATGCCGTAGCTAACGTTACCACCGCTACAGAAGAAGTCGTTCTGGTGGTGAACGTGGGGACGAACCCCAAACGCGACCAGATTCGCGAGTTGAATGCAAAGCTTCAGGGCATTATCACGTCTCCGCTCCGTGTTTCTTCCGAAGGCTAAGCCCTGATCTGATATCGATTCCGCCTTTCTTCACACCATGCACTTCACATATTGTGGCGATAAAGCAACTGATCTTCTTCAGGGCGACATTCTGGTCCAAACGCCAGAGATTCTTGCGACCCTCAAAGAGGTGCACCCGCATTATGCCAACAACGCCGGCAATCGCTACTTCATTGTCCTCACACAGAGTTGCGATCTTGTGCGGGGCCGCGCTGGCGACGACCCATGTCCTTCTCGCTACATCGCAATAGCACCAGTCCGACCACTTTCATTGGTCATACAACGCGAGACCGTGCGGCTTGCTGAGCCCGATCTTTCTATTCCGACTCCGGTGTGTAGCTCCCAGGCACGTAATCGGCTCCACAATTTTCTCGAGCGTTTGTTCAACAACAATGAGCCGAACTTTTTCTATCTCCACGAAGATCCGTCCATGGGATTTCCAGAGAGTTGTTGCGCCTTTCTCCGGTTATCCATCGCGCTCCGTGCGAAGGAACGCTACAATACATGCTTGAACGCACGTCTTTTACAGCTCGATGAAAGTTTTCGCGCAAAGCTCGGGTGGCTTGTCGGTAACTTGTACTCGCGTGTCGGCACAAAAGACTGGGCTGCAAACGAGCTCAACGGCATGATTAGGAGCCATTTGACTGGAGCGGCTTTATGGTTGGAGGACGAACGGACACGAAAGCAACTGCTTGTCGAGGTATCCCGGTGGAAGCAAGATAATCCAGGCCAAGTGATAGATGAGCCCGTCCTCCGCGCTTTGCTCAACAAGTTGAAACCAAGAAAAGAGGCCGTGCTCGAACGACTGAAGACTCTACTAGCGGAGTCAGACCTTTTTCGTAACGCGCTTAAAAACGGGATTGTTACGGAACCCGCCTTAAATCACCTCGTTGATCGGAAGCTCAGAGACGATCCCCAATTGGCGACTTTACTTCGGTGACAGTCGAACCGGGGGGAAGGGGAAAAAGGTTCCTGGAACATTTTTTGGATTCTGTCGAACGCACGGCAACAATTCGTTACCATACGATTTTCGACTTGATGACGGTGATCGGGGCTGTACCGGTGAAACGTGAGTCGTAGGCGTTGAAGCGATTGTCGCCCATGGCGAAGAAATGCCCCGCCGGAACAACGACGCTAACATCCGGGGGTGCGCCCGAACGAGCGGGAGCAATGAGAATCCTGTACGAAGAGCGCCCGTTGGTTTCGCGCACAACATTACGCCCATCCCTATCGTCTGTCGGCGTCTGAGCAAGCGCCACACCGTTGACCTTGACCCCGGCCCCGCGTGTTTCGACCTTGTCCCCGCCGAGGGCAATCACCCGCCAGATGAAATTATAGGTTCCGTCGTTCATTGTTTTCTCAAAGACAACGACATCGCCGACCTGGACAGCCGACCTGTCGAAGAATGGCCGCTTGAGGCCAAAAATATACGTACGGGGAGGATAGGTCGGCAGCATACCTTCTTGAGGAATCACGTAAAGCGAGGTGACAAAGACTCGGACAACAACGGCAAGAATAAAGAGTACAGCGGGCGGTACGAATATCCACAGAATGATTTTGGTCGGTTTGTTCATATTCGGCTTTCGTTGGGAATTGTGAACAAACGTGGCCTGCTCATGGCTATTCTCCCTCGACGCATGGTCACTTCACCACAAACCGAACTTCCTCGGTAGTTACGGCCTTCTGCCCCGGCAGCCAGACGCGCGCCTGGACGAGGTGGGTGCCGCGCTGGGGCGGCCAGTGTATTCACTCCAACTGTGGCGTTGGTATTGGCGATCAGTTTTCCGCTTAGCCGCTAAGGGGCGGCGCTACCCAACAGACTCGGTGCGATGGATTTAATGACTACCGCGCAGAAGACCGGCCACGCTCAGGTCTTCATCGATTTCCGGCCAATGAACGCCTTCGCCGTCGCCCAGCAACTCGTACTTCTCCAGCTGACTTTTCATGGCATTTGCCAGACGAGGAAACCACACGAGGGGGACAACCACTTTGCGTCCGTCAACCAGCGACACAACCAAGTCATCGGCCGTGAACTCGACTTTCTGCGCCAAGGGATGTGTTTCTGCCGTAAATACATTCATCCTGGGCTCCGTGCAATATTGTCCAAGCAGAAACGAAAGCAGCATGCCGACGCGTATTCTTCTCTGGCCCGCATTTTCCCAGCGCCCGCTTGAATCACGAACGGTGCACTAGCACCGCGCGCCTCGGTCGAAGCGGTTGATACGTTACTGCGAGGCAGCTACTGGTTGAAGTGCAAATACACGCGCGAGCTTTGCAGCGGCCGCGATATCGCCGCGCCTCAACGCCTCGCGGACATCATCAAGTTTGTACGCATCCTCTACCGACAGGTACGGAGACCATTCCGTTTCACCGACGAGAAGCTCAACGTCCACCTCGGCAACGTATTTGCCTTCGTGCACGAATTTGACTCTATGTTGCTTGCTCATCTTTGCCTCTTCGCTTGGTAAAGGTCCTGTCCCAACGATCAGGATCGGGCCGATATGCGGTTACAACCACCGCCGGAGAAGTAAACCCCTTCGGTATCCCCCACACAACATGAAAGGGCCGGGAGTCCTTGTCAAATTGTAGCACCAGCACAGCGCGCCCCCTGGGAAAGGTCGGGTAATCCTCTACCACAGCGGCTTTATTTACGCCTGCCACTATTTCCCGTACAGCTATCCCGTCCGCGGCGATTTCATCGTAACCATGCTCGGAAATTCGCACCTGCCCGACGGCAACGAGCTTCTTCACAGCCTCAAGGGTCTCGCTCAATTTTCCAGGCCTCTCACGTTCAGCGTCAGTAACATCTGAGCATACGGATACGGTCGTGTCGAAATACCGTGGTGTCGGTATATTGAACCATCATGTGTTTGATCAGCAAGATTTTCCCCAAGCCCATTAGCGATTGCTGATTCATGATCCCGCCGTTGCGGATATGCACGCAGACGCAACTACTTCACCACAAACCTGACTTCCTCGGTAGTCACGGCCTTCTGCCCCGGCAGCCAGACACGGGCCTGGATGAGGTAACAGTACTATTGTCCGCTTGAGGGTGATTGGTTGACCTGCGTCCCCTGCACTTCGTTTGCCATCGTCTGCCACTGACGGGCATTCGGAGCATTGTCCTGGTCCCACTTTGCGTGCGCGGCGATGACCTGTTTACGATCCTCGCTGTTTTTCAACAGCTTCAGGGCCTCTTCGGGGGGACGATCGCCGAAACCGCTCAGCACCACGCGCGTGGTACCGCCCCCCTTGATGCGAACGCTCTCCGGCGGTTTATTGAACAACACATCGGCGTACGAGGTGATCCAGCGTGGCGCGCCGAGAAAGCGCGGTGGCTGCTCGGCCGCCGAACCATAGACGGCCGTCCATTCCACCAGCGGACTGGCGCTGGCGACGTTATACACATAACGGTTCGCGTGGCTGGTGAGCGGTGGATTGAAGCGCTCGATTATCCTGCCATCCACGGTCCTGGCTTCAACCGTCATCCCGACCGGCGTCTCGATGTCCACCTGGGTTGTCGAGTAAGGCGCGAGCCTGAGGCTCTGTTTGCCGACAACCACCTGTACGTCCCGACCCAAACCGTTATAGACCGATAGCGTCGAGGTGACGCCCGCAAGACTCCCGAAACCAAGAACGGCCCCGACCATGGCGCCGGCCACCAGCAACCGTGCCAGCCCCGGCATCAGGCCATCGGCGGTCTGGAAGCGGTCCCACGGGCCCAGTCGCTCCTGTCGTTTCCGCTCCTGTCCCTCCAGCAAGGTAGGGTACTTGGCGGGCACCCGGCTGGGCACCGGGGCCGCTTCCGGTGCAGTCTGTTCGTGCACGTGTCGCGCGACTTCATCTTCGCTGTGCAGCAACTGTTCGAGCGCGGCACCGCGAAGACTGGAAAGCGACGAGGCGGCGCTATTCACCCAGCCGTCGATGACGCGCATCCAGTCATTGATATTTCCCTCGGTCGCGATCTGCAGTTTGAACTCCTCCAGCAATTCCGGCCAGGACGACACTTTCAACTTCGACAGCAGAGATGCATCGAGCAGCACTTCCGTCTTCTGCTGGTAAACCTGTTCAAGCACGGTATGGAGCATGTTCGCCACGGAGATCAGCCGCTGGAGTTCGCTGGACGTCACCTTGCCATCGGCCGTCACCACCGCAACTACGTTGCCCAATAATCCCTGGGCATCGCGCAGGTCGGCCAGCGTATGTTCCGCGTAGTGCAGGACACCGATCAGTCCGACAAGATACTCACGCCAGCCCCCGCCCAGTTTTCCCGCTGCCGACAGGTGCACGCCACGGCACCGGCGATCGTGGGTCAGGATCCGCTCGCGCACACGCTCGATCTCCGCGCCCACGTCACGGATCGCCGCCGGCAGCTCGCGGCGGGAGATTTCCCGGCCGCGATGAACGATGCGACCGCCAGTGGCCTGGAAAATCTTGTCCCGCAAGGCCTGCAAGGCGGTTCTCTCTTCCTCCAGTTCGCGCCAGCGGGCCAAGTCATCCGCCAGCTGTTGTGGATACAGCGCGGTCAGGGCCTTGATCATGTCGGCGGACAGCGATCTTTCTTCATACAGCTCGCCCGGTTGCGCCGTGTGCCGGGTCAGTGCCCGCCCGAGGTAGGCGCCGCGGTAACGCGGCTCGTACTGCATGAGAGCGTATCGCTCCTCGAGCGCCTGGAACGTCTCTTCGGCGGAAACGGGCGTGGTCTTGACCTCGCCGTTCAGGTGCCCGACCACCTTGCCCTTCACGGCTTCGACATTGTCGAGCAGCAGCCAGGCGCTGCGCGTGTCCTGCGGGGCGGCCAGATACAGCCGCTTGGCGTTCTCCTCGCGGTCGAAACTGGATGGATGCGTGGACCACATTTGCGGGGGTTGTGCAAAAGCGGATTTGAACACCCGCCGGGTCTGCGGGTTCGCGGACGCCATCGGCGGCGCGCGACCGTAGGTTTCATCGTTCAGGATCCGCGCCATCTTCTCGATAATCCGGGTCTGTACCGCGAACAGATCATGCGGGATGCGCTCGCGCTGGATTTCGGCGCCGCAGAAAGCGAGCGTCTGTTCCCACGCTTCGTCGGCGGCCTGCAATTTATGCAGGGCATTCACGATCTCGTCGCTGCCGGTCAACGACACGGCCACCAGGTCCGCCTGGAATTCCATCTGCCGCGACAACGCCCGCTGGGCCAGCACCACGAGCCTGAGCAGGGTATCCATCAGCGAGCGTATCGACCACACGACCAGGGACAACAACCAGCCGATCCAGGCGACGCGCAAATCCACGTTCGAGATGAACTGCAACAGCTTGTCGAGCGCGTCGCGCTTGGCCACGATGTGTGCGGCAATCTGCTGGGCGATATACACCCAGCTACCGATGGCCATGGAGCGCTGCGCAAAGTGACCGAACTCGTGCGCCAACACCGCCTTCATCTCGCTGAGCGTCAGCACATTGACCAGCGAAAGTCCGATCTCCAGATTCTTGCGCGAGGGGAACACCAGGTTCAGCACCGAAAGGTCGTAGAAAACCGCCGCGTTCACGCGTGCCGACAGATAGACCCGATGCGGTCGTGGCGCACCGGCCTCGTCCGCCAGGCGATGCAAAAAATCAAACAGGCGGGGCTGCTCGCTCCGGGTCACCTCGACGGCGTCGGGTGAACCGCCGCGCTCGATGAAAAAAAGCGCCTTCAGCATGAACAGGGCCAGGAAGGCGGCGCTGCCGGCAATCAGGGCGTGCCAGAACACATCGGGCCCGCCGGCCGCGGCCGCGCCGGACATCCGGTAGGCGGTCCAGACAAACCAGGCCGCCAGCGCAACGTACAACACCAGGAACAGCCCCAGGCTGGCGACGGCCAGCCAGGCCTTGTGTTTATAGGTCGTCGTGGGCCGCGTCAGATCGACTGGGACGCTCTTGGGCCCTGGTGGGTAAAGATTCTGGATCATTGGCTCCTCCCTCGCTTGAATCATCAGATACCGGCATCGCGCTCTACGGCCCCGGCGCGGATCAACACATCAATAACATCCCTGGGCGTCTCCAGATACCTGGCCATGTCGAGATGACGACGGCCCGAGGAATGCACGGCATTGATGTTTACACCCTTGCCGAGGATCTTCTCGATTCGGGACATGGCTTTCCCGGGTTGATACACACTGAACTCGATTGCTTCGGCCAGCTCATCATTCTCGCTGGTCCAGGCCGCGGCCAGGTTCTGGCTGACGTTCCTGGGTACCATCGCCGCCAGTCGCTGATACAACTGGTCGGCGCCCGGGTGGGCTCGCAGCCGATCGGCGAGGGTGTGCTTGTCCCGGATTGAATTGGCCAGCTTCACCAATTCATTAGCGACGACTTTATCGCCTGACTCAAGCTCGACACCGCTTCCGCAGCGTTCACAGGCGAGCACACTAATTCGGTAGAGCGGGAAAACCGGCACCCAGTAAAGAGTAAACCACACATAGATGCGGTCCAGCTGCCAATAGCCCGACGTATTGCACACCGGGCATGTTGCGTGCAGCACCGTCCCGATGCGTTTCGTCATCGGCAGTCTTCCTACAATCAGCATATCGCCCTCCCAGTCGATGCCTGGCTGTATGCCTTCTGGCCCGGCAGCCAGACGCGGGCCTGGACGAGGTGGACGAAACTGGATCGGGCTGGCCCGGAAGGCCGGTGCGATGGAGACTAGTGACTGCCGCGCAGGAGACCGGCCACGCTGAGGTCTTCATCAATATCAGGCCAATGAATGCCTTCACCGTCACCCAGCAACTCGTACTTCTCCAACTGGCTTTTCGTGGCATTCGCCAGACGGGGAAACCATACCAGGGGGACAATCACTTTACGCCCGTCGACCAGCGACACGACCAAGTCATCGGCCGTGAACTCTACTTTCTGCGCTAAGGGATGTGTTTCAACCGCTAATGTGCTCATTCCAGGCCTCCAGGAATAATTTCCTGTTTTCTTCGACATGCTTCTGAATCGTTCGCAATTCGTGCGACGCAAACCGTTTTGAACCCGCCAGCGCAACCGGATTCAACCAGAGCTTGGCAAGAAACCGCTCTCGCTGAACATGTATATGCGGCGGCTCTCCCTGCTCGTTACTGTAGAAAAAGAAACGATGGGGGCCAATCCTCAGTATAGTCGGCATATCTATGCGGTTACCGGTTCAATCCATGATCGAAGAACGTCTAGAAAATGCCGGCGCAGCAACGAATGTATCATGCTGATCGGTCTATTGAAGCGACGACTGACTGAACTTCAAGGCACCTGCTGCTGAATAGTAGCGCAGGTGCAAGCTACTTCACCACAAACCTGATTTCCTCGGTAGTCACGGCCTTCTGCCCCGGCAGCCAGACGCGGGCCTGGACGAGGTGGGTGCCGCGCGAGAGCGGCCACAGATATTCACGTTCGCCGGTTTTTCCCACGGCGATGCGTTTTCCGTTCAACAACCATTCGGTTTTCTGCGGCTCGGCGTAGGTATCTAGCTTGAAGGCGAAGGCCTGTTGCGCGGGCGGGATGCGCGGGTCGATGGCAATCTCCAGTCCCGGTGTGGGTTGCAGGAGTTTCACCGGCGTGTTGGCCGCCAGGATCGACTGGGTATCGTGGCCGCCGTGCTTGTGTTTGCACACCGTTGCCGGGGATTGTTTCGGCAGAAACCATTCCGTCATGCTCGGGCAGTCGGGACGCGCGCGCAGGCCGGTGACGCGGCAGATGCGCAGCGGTTGCAGGCTGGCACTCAGGGGCAAGGCCTGGGTTTCGCGATGACGGTTGAGCTCGGCGAACACGGCGCGCAATACCAGCGCCGGGCCGGTGGAACCGGTGATCTCCCTCATGGGCTGCCGATCGAGGTTTCCCATCCATATCCCGACCGTGTAGCGGTCGTTGAAGCCGACGGCCCAGGCATCGCGATAGTCGGTCGAGGTGCCGGTCTTGACCGCGGTCTGCACCGGCAACTGCAACAGGCTGCCGCGGAATTCCAGCATGCGCGCCTGCGGATCGGAAAGAATGTGGGCGATCAGGGTGGCGTCCTCCTCGCGGTACACGCGCCGCGCTTCACCCGATACAGGCTCGTCGCGCAACAAGCGCAGCGGCCGCCATATTCCGCCGCGCGCCAGCGTGGCGTAACCCTGCACCAGTTCCAGCAGGCTGACCTCGCCGTTGCCGAGCGCCAGCCCGTCGCCGTAGTGATCGGGATGCTGGGTCAGGCTGGTGAAACCGGCGGCGCGCAGGCGCGCGAGCAGCTTGTCGTGGCCGACGAACTCGGCGGCGCGCATGGCCGGCACGTTGAGGGAATTGCCGAGCGCGTCGCGCAGGCGCAGCGGACCGTAATATTGCCGGCTGTAGTTGTGCACGTCGTGCAGGCCGCGACCGACCGGACGGGCCAGCGGCGAATCGTCGATGATCGTGGCCGCCGTCCAGCCGCGCTCCAGCGCCAACCCATAGAGAAAAGGTTTCAGGGTCGAGCCCGGCTGGCGCGGGCTGGTGACGAGATCGATCTGGCTGCCGCGCTCGGCCGAGAACACGCCGGCGTTCACCCACACCAGTACTTCATTGCTGACATGGTCGACAACCAGAATCGCGCCGTCGTCCGCGCCGCGTTCGGCGAGATCGCGCACGCGCCCATCGAGCAGCGCCTGGACACGGGCCTGCAGGGCGGCGTCGAGTGTTGTCGCCACCCGCGCCTGACCGGCGGCGAGGCCGCGTGATCTGAGATGCTGGACAAAATGTGAGGCCACCGGCGGCAGTTCGCCGCGGCGCAGGTCGAAGGGCGGACCGGCCAGCGCGGCGCGGTCGGCGTCCGTGAGCAGGCCGGCGGCGTCGAGGCGCTTGCCGAGACGATCGATGGCGGCGCCCAGTAAGCGCGGTGCGCGCTGTGGATCGAAACGCGCCGGTGCGCGCACCAGCACGGCCAGCGCTAACATTTCTTTCGCGTTCAACGTATCGAGATCACGGTCGAAGTAGTCGCGCGCCGCCTGCGCCACGCCGCGGCGCTGGCGGGCGTAGGGAACCTGATTAAGGTAGAACTCCAGGATCGCGGCCTTGGAGAAGCGCCGCTCGAAGACGCCGGCCTCGAAACCTTCCAGCCAGCGCGACCACAGCGTGCGCGGACGCGGTTGCCACAGGCGCACGACCTGTTCGGTGATGGTGCTGGCGCCGCGCACGGCGCGCAGGTTGCGCAGGTTTTGTGCGAGCGCACCGGCGCGGGCGCGCCAGTCGACCCCGCCGTGCCCGAAGAAACGCCGGTCTTCGGCGTGGATGAAGGCGGCGCGCAACAACGGCGGGATGTCGTGCAGGGGTTTCTGGTCGGTGAGGTTCCAGTCGTGACGGAAGGTCACCGTCAGTAGCTGACCGTTCCGGTCCAGATACTGCGGGGACACGTTGCCGCCGGCCTCGGCGGCCAGACGCTCAGGCGGCGGCCGGTATCCCGCCCAGGTGGCGAGCGCGAGCGTGATCGCCGCCAGGACAATCGCCGCGGCCGCGTAACTCCAGCCGCGGCGGCCGATCACGGGGTGTCCACCTTGAGTATGCCCGGCGCGCTCTTGCCGAACACGTCCGGATCGTACATCTCCTCGGCGTGCGTCGGGCCGACCGTGAAGTTGCCGGGGGCGATGGCCTGCGCGATATACGACAGGTGATAGCGGCCGGCCGGCAGGTATTGCGAGTAAAAGCGTGCGGCGTGGTGACGCAGTTCCTGGTGGTAGAAGCTCCAGTACTCGATGCCGTATTCGTGCCAGTCACCGTGACGCCACCAGATCGATCCTTCGCCGTACAGGAACTTGCCCTTGTCGGCATCCACCTTGGAGGCGGTGGCGAGCTGACGGTTGACCGGCTCGAGGCCGCCCGGCACCGGATCGTCGACCACCACGAAGTTGCGCGCCGCCGGCAGCGACACGAACAGGTCGACGCGCACCAACTCGCCCTGCTTGATCTGCATCGGTTCCTTGAGCAGCACCCAGCGGCCGTTGCGTTCGACGTTGTACTCGCGCTCGACCTCGATGCCGCTGTTGATGGGACGCGGCTTCAGCGTCACCGGGCTGTATTGCAGGCGCGCACTGTAATACAGGCGTCCCGTGCCCTCGCGGTTGATGGTCATGGTGGTCTTCTTGCCCGGATCGGCGGGCGTGACGTCGCGGCCGATGTCGATCGTCGGCGCGCGGAAGCCGGACAACCGCCCCTGACCGAGCGACTGGCCGTTCAGGGCCACGCGGATCAGCATCTCCGGATTTTCCTTTTCGTACTGGCGCGCGTAGTCGATGAGCGCGTTCATGCAGAACATGTTCTCCTGCGTGTTCTCCCAGCGGTAACTCTGCTTGCGCGTCTGGGTGATGGTGCGCACCAGTTTGAACGGCACATCGGTGGCGGCGCTCTTGCCGCGCGCCGGGTCCTCGTTGGCGACGAACGCGGTGAGCACGGCGCAGTTCGCGCGCAGGCTGGAGTCGAGGATCTGCTTGTAGGCAAAATCCACCTGCTCGCTGAAGATGTACTTGCCACCGGTTTCGTTGGCGTGCGCGCGGATCAGGTTGATGGCCTCGGTGCGAATCGGCTCGCTGCCCGGCACGCGCATCGCCGCCATCAGGTAATGGGCCTTGCCGAACAGGCTCATCTCCTTCAGGTGCGGGCGATAGCGTTCGAGGTCGGCGAGCGTGATGCGCCCGCGATCGGCCAGCGCCGCCAGCGCCACGGCGCGCACCGTCGAGCTCATGCCGCGCGTGTACCACTCCGGCGCGGCGTCACGGCGCAGGAAGGTCAGCAGGTAATTGTGCAGCCGGTCCTCGACCCCGGACGGGATTTCATGCCCGGCGGCGCGCAGCCAGTTGAAGGCGATGGCCGTGTAGGCGGACAGGTAAGGGTCCACGCGGTTATCGGTCGGGATGTAATAGGACATGCCGCCGTTCGGCGCCTGGAAGTTGGCAGCGTCGGCCAGCGTCACCGCCGGCAGGCTTTTGGCCTCCGGCCACTGGAAGGTCGGCGGCATGTACGACTTCAGATTGATGTAGTGCGAGGCCATCACGCCCTTGGTCAGGCGCTGCTCCCAGCACACGTACGGATATTCGCGCAGATAGGCGAAGGCGCCTTCGACCGCGCCGATCACGCTCGGGCTCATGACCACGCTGATGCGGCCGATGTCGCCGCGCATGTCGGCCGGGAACGCGAAGCGTTCGCTGACCGTGTTCTGCGTGGTGGTTCCATAAGTCGCGGCCGTCTCCAGCGCCTGCCGGCGGATCACCGGCATGGTCAGGGTCAGGGCATCGCGATCGCTGGCATCGCCGGCGCGCACGCGGTAGCGGATGTCGCCGTGCCGGCCGGCGGTGAGCGGCAGGCCGACGGTGACGCGCTTGAACGGTTCCGCGCGCACGCGGTGCGTGACGGTGGCCGGCGCGCCGGTCTTGAGCGCGCCTTGGGCGCTGATCGTCACCTCCAGGTCGCGCGCCTTGTCGGTGCGGTTCATGACCGTGAAACGCGCCTCGAAGGCATCGCCCTCCATCACCTGGTTGGGCAGGCTCGGTCGGACCTCGGTGGCCTGCGTGACCTGGAAGGTGCCCTCGCCCAGACCCATCAGGTCGTGGCGATTGACGCCCACGGCCAGCACGCGCCAACCGGTGAGATTGTCCGGCACCTGGAAAGTGAAACTGGCGCGACCCTGCGCGTCCGGTTTGAGCGACGGGTTCCAGTAGCTGACGAACTTGAACACCGAGCGCATGGCGGCGTCCGAGCCGCCGTCGCCGCCGGCGTTGGCGCCCTTCTTCTCGTACTGGCGCCGTCCCAACAACTGCGTGAGCAGGTTGTAGTTGCGCATGTCGAGCGCGCCAAGCTGATAGAACGCATCGTAGGGATCGTAGTAACGGCGCCCGCCCTGGATGAGGTCGAACACGGCCTCGTCGAGCACGACGACCGCGATTTCGCTGTCGACCGGCTTTCCTTGCTGCGTGAGCGCGCGCAGGTTGACGGTGACCGTGTCGCGCGGCTTGTACACCTTCTTCTGCGCCTGTACCTCGTACTTGAGTTCCTTGAACGGGTCCTTGACCTTGACGCGCGCGTAACCGATGCGGAAGGCGGGCTTGCCGAGATCGACCGTGCCGTCCTGGATCGGCTTGGCGACGCGCGGTGAAGCAACCATGACCGAGACGTAGAAGCCCGGCAACAGGTCCGGCGTGACCGGGATTTCAATGAGTTCGGCGCTGTTGTCGAACTTGCGCACCCAGGTCTTCATGACGCCGAGGCGTTCGACGGTGATCAGCGCCTGCGCACCCGGGAACGGGTTCTGCACCAGGAAGCGCGCCTTGTCACCGACCTTGAGTTCGGTTTTCTCCGGCAGGACGTCGAGACCGTGACCGGCCTCGCCCTCCCACACCACCTGGCCGCGGCCGACCGCCCAGCGCTGCGTCTGCGTGGCGTGTGCGCGCCCGCGTGTGTCCTTGATGCTGGCGACGATGCGATAGCCGCCGGCGCCCGGCGGGGTGAAGGTGCAGGTCGCGCCCTGGGGCGCGGCCTCGTGACGACACTCGCTCACCTTGACCCACTTGTGCGTGTACTGCGTCAGGTAGGCGTTGCCCGAACCCTTGACGCGCGCCGCCTTGGTCTCGCGGTGTTCGACCAGCACGTCGATGCGCGTGCCGGTCACCACCTTGCCGTGTTCGTTCACCACCAGCGTCTTTAAGTTCGCCGGCTGGCCGGCCTTGAATACCCATTCGTCTATCTTCACGCCGACGAAGCGGTCGCGGCCGACGTAACGCGCGCCGGCGTCGCCGGCGATGTACTTGCCGCGATCGTCGCGCACCGCGCTCTCGACCGTGAGACGGCCGTACAGGATCTTCGCCACCGGTATCTTGAATTCGGTGATGCGCTGGCCCTGGGCATCGACCTTGTCTTCCGACTGGTGAATGGTTTCGCTGTGCGGCTGGCCGTAGGCGTAGGTATCGAATGAGTAGCCATTGGTGGCCGGGTCTTCCGGGGTAAACGGCGTGGCCGTCACGATGGCGGTAACACGCGAGCCGGCCGAGGCGTAGGGCCCGCCGCCGTGCATCTTGGCCAGCGTGGTGATCTGCAGTTGATCGTCCGGGCGGAACAGCTTGCCGTTGAGATCGGTGGTCACGCGGAACGGCGCCGGTGTGAAGTCGGCGACCAGCACCTGCATCGCCGACCAGTTGCCGCCGTAGGAAGACTGCAACTGGAAGCGGTACCAGCCGACCGCGCCGCTCTTCGGCACCGTGAAGCTGCCGCTGTGCGCGCCGTAGGCGTTGAGGGCGACGTCCTTCTTCTCAATCACGACCTTGTCGGTCGGATCGACCACCTTGAGGGTATAGGTGCCGGGCGGCGGCGTGACAAAACGCTGATTGTCCTGATCGCGCACGAACAGCTTGTATTCGATGGTGTCGCCGGCGCGATACACGCCCTGGGCGGTAAAACCCCAGGCGCGGATGTGACCGTGCAGCTTCTGGAAGGTGGGATACCAGTAATCCTCGCCGCTGCGTCCGCCGGCCGAGACATTGAATGTACCGGTCAGCGGCACCAGCGCCTGGTCGTTGCCCTTGAGCACGCGCACGGTCAGGTGCGGTCGGTTACGGTGATAGCTGTGAGCGAAGGTCAATTGTGGATCGAGCTCGGCGCTGCCCGGCAGGCGGGCGATGCCCATGGCGTCGGTCTGCGCCTCGCGCTTCACCACGGGCGCGGCCTCGAAGCGGCCGAAGGTCTCCTCGATCACCTGCACGCGCGCGCCGGGCACCGGCTGGCCGTTGTCGAAACGCGTCACCCATACCAGGCTGGCGTGATGGCCTAGTTTGACGTGTACGTGATAGGGCGTGACTTGCGAATAGAACCAGCGCGACTCGCGGTTGGTGCGGTGGAGGAGTGAAGGATCCGTGTCCCAGTAACCCTGGATGGCGCCAGAGCCGCCCGGGATCAACTCGCGCAGCTTGAGCGGCGTGTAGAAGGCCACGTTCTTCACCGGCTCGACCGTCAGCGTGCGTTCACCGGTATCGCGCCCGGCCGCGGTCAGTGTTTCGAATTCCAGGCGGATGCGGTTGAGGTTGGTCGCCACCACCGGCACGTGCGAATCGACGCCCTTCTCCATCACCGAGAAGGTGTGCTCGTAGACAAAATTGGGCAGGCGATTGTCGGTGGCGAAACCGAGGGCGAGCGCCTGCGGCAACGGGCGGCCGAATTCGTCTTTCAGTCCGGCGGCATCGGCCTTCAGACGATAGAGGATATCGGCACGCAGCGGCCCAGGCAGCGACACGCCGTATTCCTGCCCGCGGCGATGTGGCTGTGTGAGACGCGAATAGGTGTAAACGTTCTCCCACGGGTCGTAGTCCTTGCGACCGCCGGCGAAGTCCGGTTCGGCGCGCAGCGCCTCCTTCAAGGTTTCCTTGATGACCGGAGACGTAAATATCAGCGTGGCGTATCCCTGCGGGTTGCAGAGCCCGACCTGCTTTGGGTCGGCGTCGGGCGCAATCAGGATGCCCTTGCCTTCGTTGGTCGAGCAACGCACGCCGACGACCCGGAATTCCGGATAGGTATCGAACGCCAGCACCATGCGCTGCTGCACGCTCTTCTCCGGTCCGAGCCGGGAGACGATGCCGGGTTCAACCTGCAGCGCCAGGCTGGCGTCGGGCGGGAGTTCCACCTTGGGGTTGATGAGGTAGGCGCGGTAGGCGGCGGCCGCCACGTCGCGGTCGCGACGCCCCTTGATCCCGGCCACCAGCCGCCGGCTGCTGTCGGCGACGAACACCAGAAAACGCGTGACCGTACCTTGGTCGCTGCGTTTCTTTTCAGACTCCGTGAGTTCGTCGAAACGACGGCGTGCCTCGGCGGCGTCGGGATCGTCAACCACGTCGAGCGCGATGCGCTTGCCGTCGGGTGCTTGCAGATACAGGTGTTGCGCCACCGACGCGCGTTCGACCGGCTGGTCGAAGGTGACGAAGATCACCGGATGGGTCGGCGATTTCCAGGTCTTGAAGTGGTAATGGGCAACGCGCGGGCGCTGGGTGACGAACTCGTGCTGCACCGGCTGCGCCAGCGTGCCGCCGTCCTCGGTCTTGATGCCGGGTCGCACGGTGACGCGATAGCGCGTCGATGGGCGCAGCGTGCTCTTCTCACCGAGCTGGCAGGCGAGCGTGGTGGTGTTAAGCCAGCGCCACTCGCAACCCGGATCGGGTTGCACGCCGATGGGAATCTCGGCGGCGGTGCGCTCCATGCGCCCGACCGGTACCACCGGGCGGTTGAACTGAAAGACGATCTGGCGACTGGCGGGAACGTCGTCGCCGTCCGGCGTGATGCGCAACAGCGCCAGCGGTTCTTTATTGGCATTGACCGTGGCCGTGTCGAAGGCGGCGTGGGCGGAATAAACAAGACTGGCGCAGGCCAGTGTGGCGGCAATCCATGTACGCACGGGTTCTCCCCCTGGGGAATTATTATGATTTGCCGGGATACTTTACTACTACCGGGGGCGAATCCGGGAGGGGGCCGACCCGGTGTGGGGCGAAGGACGATCAGTGGCGGGCGACAACCGGCTGGGGAGCAGCGTTTGCGCTGAATTCCAGCATGCGGCGGGTGGCGCGCAGGGCCTTGATCCGAATGGCTTCGTCGACGTGGATTTCGTTTTCACCGGTTTCGAGGGTATGGGCAAGGGTGTCGAGATCGTTCATGGACATCCACGGGCAATGCGCGCAGCTCACGCAGGTGGCGCCTTCGCCGGCGCTCGGCGCCTCCAGCAGCGTCTTGCCGGGGGCGAACTGGTGCATCTTGTAGAAGATGCCTTTGTCGGTGGCGACGATGAATTTCTGCTCCGGCCGGTCGATCACCGCGCGGATCAGCTGACTGGTGGAGCCGATGACCTCGGCCTGCGCCAGCACCGGGGCCGGCGATTCCGGGTGGGCGATGATGACGGCGTCCGGATGCTGGCGCTTGAGTGCCGCCAGTGCCGTGCCCTTGAACTCGTCGTGCACCACACAGTGGCCGGGCCACAGCAGCATGTCGGCGCCGGTCTTGCGCTGGATATAGTCACCGAGGTGCTTGTCCGGCGCCCAGAGAATCTTTTCGCCGCGGTCGCGCAGGTGCTCGATCACCTTCACCGCGATGCTCGAGGTCACCACCCAGTCGGCGCGCGCCTTCACCGCCGCGCTGGTGTTGGAGTAGACCACCACCGTGCGGTCGGGGTTGGCGTCGCAAAACGGGATGAAACGGTCGGCAGGACATTCGAGGTCAAGCGAGCACTCGGCCTTGAGTGTCGGCATCAACACGCGCTTTTCAGGGTTGAGTATCTTGGCGGTCTCGCCCATAAAGCGCACGCCGGCGACCACCAGCGTTTTGGCCGGATGCTGGTGGCCGAAGCGCGCCATCTCCAGCGAGTCGCTGACGAAACCGCCGGTCTCCTCGGCCAGCCGCTGCAAGTCCTCGTGCACGTAATAATGCGCGACCAGCACCGCATCCTGTTTCTTCAGCAACTGCTTGATGTGTTCAATGAGCGCCGCCTTCTCGGCCGGCGCGTGCCGCGGCGTACGCCCCATGACCTCGAGGGTCGCGGGGACCTCGATGACCGGGATGCGGGGGGCGGTCGCTGGGCTCATGGGACACCTGTCTCGGGCCGGAATTCTATCCGAACCACCGGATTTCGTCTGGCAACCACCACATCTGGTGGGACTAGGATCATGCTGTTGCTGCATCAGTATGGCACCAGTCCGCGTATCGGGTAATATTCCTAGCGATTTTGAATGGGAATAGGGAAATACAAGGATAAACTGCGTAACAGATCCGGCCTGCACCATTTCTAACCAGCGCATGGGCAATCATTTGCGCGAAACTAAGGGAGAAAGAGTATGTCGAGCCGCGAGATTCGCCTGAGTGTTCTGGCTGTCATTCTCCTGTTGGCGCTTGGTTACCTGTTGTTCGGGCCTGACTCGTATTTCCGTTCTCGTGGTGCCCAGTACCCGCAGACCACATACAAGGCATTGCCGGGGAACAATGAGATTGTCTCTGTCACGCTGATCGAGGTCAGCACATATAAAGCGGAACTGGAGATCGAGTACTTCTACAACGGCGCCGTTGGCCCATATGCACTTCTGCATATTGAAATACCATTATCTGCAGATAGTGCCGATACCACTAAACAAATCCGCACCGCCGTTCGAATCAATACGGGAAAAAACAAGATAAAGGCCCCGGTACATCGGTTCCTGTCCGGTGTTCCGGCCAAGCTTCAAACAAAAACCGCGAAGGTTGCCATACTCCGCCCGGGTGGAGGGGAGCTGGTTAGCCGGACATTCGAGCAGACAATTTATTGGCCCTCCTCGGATCAATTTTCACTGGCCTCTAACGAGCTTGGGGAGGTTGAACGGCTTTACAAGCTATGCGTGGACACCATCGATTCCGAACGTGATCTTGACAATGCCAAGCGTGGATTGGAGAAAATACTGCTTGCAAAACCAGAATACGTGCCTGCCTACGCGGAACTGGCGCGCTATCAAATGAAAACCAACTGGAGCCCAGACGGACTGGCCCAAGCCGAGCAATCGCTCAACACCGCTTTACGTCTCGATCCCAATCACGCCAATAGCCACGTTCTGATCGGATACGTCTATACACATCAGCGCCGTTTCAAGGAGGCCGAGGCAGCCCTTCGGAAGGCGGAAAAAATCGGCACCGGAAATATCTGGCTTTATACAAATTGGGGCGTACTTCGCGCACTCGAGGGCAAACGACACGAAGCCATTGAGAAATACCGGAAAGCGATAGAGGCGCCGCCAAGCCTCAAAACCCACGAGCGGGCCCGTTCCGATGCCTACGTACATCTGCTGGAAATCTTCACTGCGGATAAACGTTGGTCGGAAGCAGATACTTTGCATCAACAACGTATAACCAAATACCCCGACAACGGGTGTCACAAAGCTGACTACGCGTTATTTCACCTAGTCCGGAACGGGGACCATGAAAATGCGATCGCCATCGGCAGCAAGGCGCTCGAGCAGCAGTGCCCAGTGCAGCACATTGACGAACGGCTCATTCTGGCCATGGCCTATTACACGAAGTGGGCGAAGCTCCTGGGTTCTGGCGCCGATGCCCGCACAGCAGATCAGCACTTCAATCGTGGTCAGGCCTTATATTCGGACATGCCCAAACTGCTGTATTCACTTGCACGTTCGTCGCATACGGCGACAGTCATCCCTTCCCTGAAACGACGCGGCATTGTGGTTGACGCCCCCGATCGTGAAGGCATTTCGGCGCTGGTTCACAGCATTATCAACCGCGATATGGTGGCGACGGATAACCTGATCCGTCATGGGTCGAACGTCAACCAAAGGTTGAACGCCGACGGTCTGACGCCGCTTATGCTAGCAGCTTCGCGCGGCGACTATGATTTTGTCGCCATGCTTCTCAGAAAGGGAGCGGATCGCAATTTACGGACCCGCTCGGGCTACACAGCGGAACGTATCGCAGCAATGGGTGGCCACAAGAAGATCGCTGCGTTACTCACTGCCCGTCCTGACGTTTAACAAGGGCATCAACAAAAATACTGTTGAAGCAACTATCAGGGCGGGCTTTACTCCACCGTCACCGATTTGGCGAGATTGCGGGGCTTGTCGACGTCGGTGCCTTTCTTCAGGGCGGCATGGTAGGCAAGCAGTTGCACGGGGATGGCGTGCACGATGGGTGACAGCACGCCGGCGTGGCGTGGGGTGCGGATGACGTGCACGCCGGTGGAATCGGCGAAGTGAGAATCGAGATCGGCGAACACATACAGCTCGCCGCCACGGGCGCGCACTTCCTGCATGTTGGACTTCACCTTTTCGAGCAATGCGTCGTTGGGTGCGATCACCACCACCGGCATGTCGCGGTCGACCAGCGCCAGCGGGCCGTGCTTGAGTTCGCCGGCCGGATAGGCCTCGGCGTGGATGTAGGAAATTTCCTTGAGCTTGAGCGCGCCTTCGAGCGCGATCGGGTAATGCAGGCCGCGGCCCAGGAACAGGGCGTGTTGCTTGTTGGCAAAACGCTCGGCCCAGGCCTGGATCTGCGGTTCCAGATTCAGCGCATGCTGCACGCTGCCCGGCAGGTGGCGCAGGGCCTCGATCAGGCCGTGTTCGTCTTGCGTGGTGAGCCGGCCACGCAGCTTGGCCAGCACCATGGTCAGAATGAACAACGCCACCAGTTGGGTGGTGAAGGCCTTGGTCGAGGCGACGCCGATCTCGGCGCCGGCGCGGGTGTAGAACACCAGCTTCGAGGCGCGCGGGATGGCGCTCTCGCGCACGTTGCAGATCGATAGCGTGCGTTCGTGACCGAGCGACTTGGCGCGCTTGAGCGCTTCCATGGTGTCGAGCGTCTCGCCCGACTGCGAAATGGTGACGATCAGCTGGCGCGGGTTGGGGATCGAGTCGCGATAGCGATACTCGTGCCCCAACTCGACCTGGCAGGGAATGCGCGCGATCTTTTCCAGCCACAGGCGAGCGACCTGGCTGGCGTAATGGCTGGTGCCGGCGGCGAGGATCAACACGCTGTCGATATCCTTTAATACTGCCTCGGCGTCGTCGCCGAACAACGCCGGGCTGACGCCGGCATTGATCACCGCTTCCAGCGTATCGGTGATCGCGCGCGGTTGTTCGTGGATTTCCTTCTGCATGTAATGACGGTAGGGGCCAAGCTCGACCGCGTCGTCGCTGGCCTCGGAAATCCGTTCCGGCCGCGTCACCGGCTGACCGTCGCGATCCACCACGGTCACGTCCTCGCGGGTCACCGCGGCGACGTCGCCCTCGTCGAGATAAATGACGCGGCGCGTGACCGGCAGCAGCGCCGAGACATCGGAGGCGAAATAGTTGGCACGGTCACCGCGTCCGATCAACAGCGGGCAACCGATGCGAGCGCAGCACATCAGGTCCGGCGATTTCAGCGCCACCACGCCGATGGCGTAGGCGCCGTGCAGTTCGGCCACTGCCTTGCGCGTGGCCGTGAACAGGTCGCCGGACTGGCTGAAGTAATGGTGGATCAGGTGGGCGATGACTTCGGTATCGGTCTGGGAATCAAAGGAATAACCGAGCCCCATCAGCCGGGCGCGCTGTTCCTCGTGGTTCTCGATGATGCCGTTGTGGACCACGGCGATCTCGTCGTGCGAGATCATCGGGTGGGCGTTGTTCTCGGTGACGCCGCCGTGCGTGGCCCAGCGGGTGTGGCCGATGCCGATCAGGCCGGTGAGCTTCTGGCTGTTCGCCTCGCGCTCCATCTCGGCCACGCGTCCGACACGACGTACGCGCTTGAGGCCGCCGTTCAGCACCGCGATGCCGGAGGAATCGTAGCCGCGGTATTCGAGGCGCCGCAGCCCCTCGATCAGCATCGGCACAACGTTGTCCCGGGCGAGCCCGCCGACAATGCCACACATATTTACTCTCCGGGAATACGCAGATGAACGCGGATGTATCGAATGATGAACGCAGATGGATTCATCGTTCCTGGGAACCCTGTGTTGTCCTTCCTGTTATCCGCGTTTATCTGTTGCATATATCTGCGTGCATCTGCGGATCAGGTATTTTTCTTCTTTACCGGCCGCTTCCAGCCCTTGACGGTTCTCTGCTCGGCGCGCGTCAGCGTGAGTTCGCCGGCCGGCGCATCCTTCGAGATCACCGAACCGGCGCCGAGGGTGGCGCCGTCGCCGACCGTGACCGGCGCGACCAGCACGCAGTTGGCGCCGACCGAGGCGTTGTCGCCGATAATGCTGCGATGTTTGTGGGCGCCGTCGTAGTTGGCGGTGACGGCGCCGGCACCGATGTTGACCTTCTCGCCGACGGTGGCGTCGCCGATGTAGGCCAGATGGTTGGCCTTGCTGTCCGCGGCGATCTGGGAGTTCTTGACCTCGACGAAGTTGCCGATGTGCACGCGATCGGCGAGCCGGGTGCCGGGGCGCAGACGCGCGAACGGCCCGATGCGGCAGTCGGCGCCGATCACCGCTTCCTCGATCACGCAGTTGGGCTGGATGACCGTGCCATGGCCGATGACGGCGTCGCGGATGATGTTGTTCGGTCCGATGACGACGCCGTCGCCGAGATCGACCTTGCCTTCCAGCACGACGTTGACGTCGATGACCACGTCGCGCCCGGCCCTGAGGCTGCCGCGCAGGTCGAAGCGCGCGGGATCGCGCAGGGTCACGCCCTGCTGCATCGCTTCATCGGCCCGGTCTTTCTGGAAATGGCGTTCCACGCGTGCAAGCTCCTGGGGACTGTTGACGCCGAGTATCTCCGCAACCTCGGTGGCGGTGTGACTGCCGATCGGCTGGCCTTCGGCCGCGGCCATGCCGATTATATCCGTAAGATAGTACTCCCCCTGGGCATTGTGGTTGCGCAGCGCGGCGACCCAGCCTTTCAGGCGGCCGGCCGGGGCGGCCAGGAAGCCGGTGTTGATCTCGTCGATGGCCCGCTCCGCGGCCGTGGCGTCCTTGTCCTCGACAATCCGCGCAACCCGGCCGGCCGGGTCGCGCACGATGCGGCCGTAACCGGCGGGATTCTCCAGCCGGGCGGTCAACACCCCGAGCCCATCGCCGGCCGCGGCGATCAGCTGTTTAAGCGTCGCGGCCCGGATCAGCGGCACGTCGCCGTAGAGCACCAGCACGCGCGCATCGCTGGCTACGGACGGCAACGCCTGGGCGAGCGCGTGACCGGTACCGTGCTGCTCGGCCTGGTGGACCCAGTTTATTTCCGGATCGCTGACGGCGGCGCGCACCTGTTCCCCGCCGTGGCCATAGACCACGTGCATGGCGCGTGGCGACAGCGTGCGCGCCGTGGCCAGCACGTGCGCCAGCATCGGCCGGCCGGCCACCGCGTGCAGCACTTTTGGCCGACGGGAGCGCATGCGTTTGCCCTGGCCGGCGGCGAGGATGACGATCTCAAGGGAGGACATGGTGTGCGGGGCATTGTAATCACGCCCTGGAGCGCGCGCCAACGCGCGCACCGGTTTACTGCAAGAGCGTGCGGCCGTCCGAGGATGGCCGGCCGGCGCGGACTTCCTGCGGCGTGGCCTCGCGGACGTCGCGCACCGTTACCTCGAAGCTGACGGTCTGGCCGGCCAACGGGTGGTTGGCGTCGACGGTCAGCTGGCCGCCGGCGATGGCCGTGACCACGAAGGTGCGGCTCTCGCCGCGGCTGTTCTTGGCCTCGAACTGCGCGCCGAGTCGGCGCAACTCCTCGGGCACGTGATCGAGATCGTCGCTGAAGGTCAGGGCTGGGTCGTGGGCGCCGAACGATTCTTCCGGGGTGAGCGAGATATTCACGCTATCGCCGACGGACTTTCCGTCGAGCGCCTGTTCGATCCTGGGAAACAGATCGGCGCCGCTGCCGTGCAGGTACTCGATCGGCAGGTCGCGGATTTCGTAGACCTCGCCCTGGCTGTTGCGCAGCACGTAGCTGACGGCGACGACCTTGTCCTTGGCCACCTGCACGGGACGAGGACTCAGCGACCGCCCGACTGGCGCATACGCTGGATGGTGCGCAACTGGGCGACGGCCTGGAGCAGTTCGGCCTCGGCCTCGGCCAGATCCATGGCGCTGGTGCGATTCTTGCGCGCCTCCTCGGCGCGGCGCTTGGCTTCCAGCACCGCGGCCTCGTCGAGATCCTTGCCGCGCACGGCGGTGTCGGACAACACGGTCACCATGTCGGGCTGAATCTCCAGAATCCCGCCGGAGACATAGATCAGCTCTTCGCGATCCTGATTGGGCAGCTTGAGCCGGACCGAGCCCGGCTTGAGCATGGTCAGCAGCGGCGTGTGGCGCGGGTAGACACCGATCTCGCCGGACACCCCGGGCACGACAACGAACTCCGCGAGTCCCGAGAAGAGCGTGGACTCGGCGCTGACGATATCGACGTGGACAGTAAGGGCCATATTTATAAACCAGTTTTAAGTTATGAGTGCTGAGTGCTTAGTTGAGGAAATGATGCGAGCTTCGCTCGCCACCACAACTTATCACTCATCACTGTCTTTATTACTGCATCGCCTTGGCCTTCTCGATCACTTCCTCGATCGAGCCGACCATGTAGAACGCCTGCTCCGGCAGGCTGTCGTATTCGCCTTCGACAATGCCCTTGAAGCCGCGGATGGTGTCCTTGAGCGACACATACTTGCCGGCGGATCCGGTGAACACCTCGGCGACGAAGAACGGCTGCGACAGGAAGCGCTGGATCTTGCGGGCACGCGACACCGTCAGCTTGTCCTCGGGCGAGAGTTCGTCCATGCCGAGAATGGCAATGATGTCGCGCAACTCCTTGTAGCGCTGCAGCGTCTGCTGCACGGTGCGCGCCACGCTGTAGTGTTCCTCACCGACCACGTTCGGGTCGAGCTGGCGCGAGGTGGAGTCGAGCGGATCGACCGCCGGATAAATACCGAGCGAGGCGATATCGCGCGACAGCACCACGGTCGCATCCAAATGGCCGAAGGTGGTGGCCGGTGACGGATCGGTCAGGTCGTCGGCCGGGACGTACACGGCCTGGATCGAGGTGATCGAGCCGGTCTTGGTCGAGGTGATGCGTTCCTGCAGGCGGCCCATCTCTTCGGCGAGGGTCGGCTGGTAACCGACCGCCGACGGCATGCGCCCGAGCAGCGCCGAGACTTCGGTGCCGGCGAGCGTGAAACGATAAATATTGTCGATGAACAGCAGCACGTCGCGACCTTCATCGCGGAAATTTTCGGCGATGGTCAGACCGGTGAGCGCCACGCGCAGACGGTTGCCGGGCGGCTCGTTCATCTGTCCATACACCAGCGCCACCTTGTCGAGCACGCCGCCTTCCTTCATCTCGTGATAGAAGTCGTTGCCCTCGCGGGTGCGCTCGCCGACGCCGGCGAACACCGAGTAGCCGCTGTGCTCGACGGCGATGTTGCGGATCAGCTCCATCATGTTCACGGTCTTGCCGACACCGGCGCCGCCGAACAGGCCGACCTTGCCGCCCTTGGCGAACGGGCAGACCAGATCGATCACCTTGATGCCGGTCTCGAGCAGCTCGGTCGAGGGGGCCAGATCCTCGAACCTCGGTGCCTTGCGATGGATCGACATGGACTTGTCGGCGCCGACCGGGCCCTTCTCGTCGATCGGGCGGCCGAGCACGTCCATGATGCGGCCGAGCGTCTTGATGCCGACCGGCACCGAGATCGGCGCGCCGGTGTCGACCACCTTCATGCCGCGGCGCAGGCCGTCGGAAGAGCCGAGCGCAATAGTGCGCACGACGCCGTCGCCGAGCTGCTGTTGCACCTCGAGCGTGAGCTCGGTGCCCGGCAATGTCAGTGCGTCATAGATCTTGGGCAGCTGGTTGCGCGGGAACTCCACGTCGATCACCGCACCGATGCACTGCACAATTTTTCCTTCAACCATCGTTTGATCCTCAAAAACTATAACCAGTTATCCGCAGATGAACGCGGATGGAATGAATGATGAACGCAGATACATCCATACTCTTCATCTGCGTGCATCGTGGTTTTTATCTGCGTTCATCTGCGGAAATAATGCTTATACAGCCGCGGCGCCGCCGACGATCTCGGACAGCTCCTTGGTGATCGCCGCCTGGCGCGCCTTGTTGTAGATCAACGTCAGTTCGTCGATCAGCGTGCCGGCGTTGTCGGTCGCCGATTTCATCGCCACCATGCGCGCGCTCTGCTCGCAGGCCATGTTCTCGGCGATGTGCTGGTAAATCATCGACTCGACGTAGCGCGTCAGCACCGCGTCGAGCATGGACTTGGCGTCCGGCTCGTACAGGTAGTCCCACAGGCCGGTCGAGGCGGTGCTGGCCACGGTCTCGCCCTGCTCGCCGCGGAATTCCTGCGGCAAGGGCAGAATCTGCGCCTGCTGCGGTTCCTGCTTCATGGTGTTCACGAAGCGGTTGGCGTACACGTACAGCTCCTGGATCTCGCCACGCGAATAGGCGTCAAGCATGATCTTGATCGCGCCGACCAGGCGCTCGATTGGCGGGGCGTCGCCCAGGTGGGTGACCTCGGCCACGATCGTGGCGCCCATGCGTTGCAGGAACCCGTGCGCCTTGTTGCCGATGGCGCAGAATTCCAGTTCGGTGCCGGCCTTCTGCCAGGCCTTTACCCGCGGCAGCATCTTGCGCAACAGGTTGGTGTTGAGGCCGCCGCACAGGCCCTTGTCGGTGCTGATGACGATCACACCGATACGCTTGACCTGTGGATAGGTGTGCAGGAATGGGTGCTTGTACTCGGTATGGGCGCGCGCCAGGTGCGAAACAATGTTGAGCATGCGGAAGGCGTAGGGGCGCGAGGCGCGCGTGCGGTCCTGCGCCTTGCGCATCTTCGAGGCCGCGACCATTTCCATGGCCTTGGTGATCTTCTGCGTATTCTTGACGCTTTTGATCTTGTTACGGATTTCGCGACTGCCGGGCATGTTCGGTCCTGTCGGGGTTAACCGATGTGCTTGCGGAATTCGGCGACCACGGCGTCCAGCTGCTTCTCGTCCTCGGCGCCGATATCCTTCTTGTCTTCGATGCGCTGCATGAGATCGGCGTGCTGGCTGTGCAGGTGGCTGCGCAGCTCGCCTTCGATCTGCAAGAGCTTGCGGACGTCGATACCGTCGAAATAGCCGCGGTTGACCGCGAACAGGGTCAAGGCCATGTCGGCCACCGACTGCGGCGCGTATTGCGGCTGTTTCATGAGTTCCGTGACCAGCCGGCCGCGATCGAGCTGCTTGCGCGTGGTTTCGTCGAGGTCGGAGGCAAACTGGGCGAAGGCGGCCAGCTCGCGGTACTGGGCGAGCGCGAGGCGCACGCCGCCGCCGAGCTTCTTGATGACCTTGGTCTGGGCGGCGCCGCCGACGCGCGACACCGAGATACCGGCGTTGATGGCGGGGCGGATACCGGCGTTGAACAGGTCGGTTTCCAGGAAGATCTGGCCGTCGGTGATCGAGATCACGTTGGTCGGCACGAACGCAGTCACGTCGCCGGCCTGGGTTTCAATGATCGGCAACGCGGTGAGCGAGCCGGTCTTGCCCTTGACCTTGCCCTTGGTGAATTGCTCCACGTACTCCTCGTTCACACGCGCGGCACGTTCGAGCAGACGCGAGTGCAGGTAGAAGACGTCGCCCGGGTAGGCCTCACGGCCCGGCGGGCGACGCAGCAGCAGCGACACCTGGCGGTAGGCCCAGGCCTGCTTGGTCAGGTCGTCGTACACAATGAGCGCGTCCTGGCCGCGATCGCGGAAATACTCGCCCATGGTGCAGCCCGCGTAGGGGGCGATGAACTGCATGGCCGCCGAGTCGGAGGCCGAGGCCGCCACCACGATGGTGTAAGCCATCGCGCCGAACTCTTCGAGCTTGCGCACCACGTTGGCGATCGAGGAGGCCTTCTGACCGATGGCCACGTAAATGCAGGTCAGGTCCTTGCCCTTCTGGTTGAGGATGGCATCGATGGCCACCGCGGTCTTGCCGGTCTGACGGTCGCCGATGATGAGCTCGCGCTGACCGCGGCCGATCGGCACCATGGCGTCGATGGCCTTGATACCGGTCTGCACCGGCTGCGAAACCGACTTGCGCCAGATCACGCCCGGCGCGATCTTTTCGATCGGTGCGGTTTCCTGGGTATGGATCGGGCCCTTGCCGTCGATCGGCGCGCCCAGCGAATTGACCACGCGCCCAATCAGCTCGGGGCCGATCGGTACTTCGAGAATACGGCTGGTGCACTTGACCGTATCGCCTTCGCTGATGTGTTCGTACTCGCCCAGCACCACGGCGCCGACCGAATCGCGCTCGAGGTTGAGCGCCAGACCGTAGGTGTTGCCGGGAAACTCGAGCATCTCGCCCTGCATCACGTCGGAGAGGCCGTGGACGCGGCAGATGCCGTCGGTCACCGACACCACGGTGCCTTCGGTGCGCACCTGTGGCGCGACCGACAAACCCTGGATGCGGCTTTTGATCAGCTCGCTGATTTCAGATGGGTTGAGATGCATGGTGAAGATCCTCGTTACGAATTCAGGGTGACGGCCAGCTGTTCGAGACGGCCGCGCACGGAAGCATCAATGACCAGATCGCCGGCGCGCACCAGCGCACCGCCGATGAGCGAGGGTTCGACCGTTACCGTAACGGTCACCTGGCGGGCGAGCTTGCGGGTCAGGCCCTGCTCCAGCGCCTTGATCTGGTCGGGACTCATTGGCAAGGCCGTCTGCACGGTTGCCTCAATGCGCGCCTCGGCGGCGTTCTTGAGTTCCTCGAACACCTCGACGATCTCGGGCAGCACGGCGAGGCGGCGGTTCTCAACCAGTGCGCGCACCAGGTTCTGACCCTCACGGGTCAGCCGGTCGGCCGCTCCCGACATCCTGTCTCCCGCGGCACTTGTACGTCCCTGTACATCGCCACACACGCCCAGCAACAGACCGAGCAACTGTTCGTGGCTGACGCGCGGATCGGCGGCCAGATGGCGCAGCTGCTGGTCGCCGGCCACGGCCGCGATCAGCGCCAGCATGCCCGACCAGGCGGCGAGCGTTTTCTGCTCGCGCGCCAGCGCGAACGCCGCTTCGGCGTAGGGTCGGGCAACAGTTTTGGCTTCGGCCATGGGCGCAGTTCGCTTACAGTTTTTTGATCAGGTCGTCGAGCAACTTGGCGTGTGCCTTGGCGTCGATTTCCTTCTCCAGCACCTTGCCGGCGCCAGCGACGGCCAGATCGGCCACGGCGCGGCGCAGATGTTCGCGGGCGCGCGAGGTTTCCAGCTCGATCTCGGCGCCGGCGGCCGTGACCAGGCGCTCGCCTTCGAGGTGTGCCTGGTTCTTGGCCTCTTCGATCAGCGCGTTGGCGCGCTTGCCGGCATCGGCCATGACGCCGGCGGCATCTTCGCGCGCGCTGCGCATGACGTCGGCGGCCTTCTTCTGGGCCAGTTCGAGATTGTGTTTACCGCGCTCGGCCTGCGCCAATCCGTCGGCGATCGCCTTCTGGCGCTCGGCCATGGCGCGCATGATCGGCGGCCACACGAACTTCATCGTGAACCACACCAGCAGCGCAAAGGTGATCATCTGCCCGATGAGGGTGATATTGATGTTCACGTTCCGGACTCCCGTGGGGAATGGGCTGTTTTAGAAGCAGCGATGGCCAGTTACTGGCCGGCGGTGGCCTTGGCCGCGGTCTTGAGGGCGGCCGCGAACGGGTTGGCGGTGGTGAACCAGAGCGCCAGACCGACACCGATCATGGTCACGGCGTCGAGCAGGCCGGCGACGATGAACATCTTCACCTGCAGCGTCGGGATCATCTCCGGCTGGCGGGCGGCGCCCTCCAGGAAGCGGCCACCGAGCAGGCCGAAACCGATGGCGGTGCCGAGTGCGCCCATGCCCAGGATCAGACCCACTGCGATTGCCGTCATGCCATACAGCGTTTCCATTTTGTGCCTCCGAAAGTTGAATAAGTGAGAAGTTAAGGAAGAACCGGTCAGTGGCTTTCCTCGTGCGCCATGGACAGGTACACGATGGTCAGCATCATGAAGATAAACGCCTGCAGCGTAATCACCAGGATATGGAAGATCGCCCACGGCAATGACAGCGCCGGCTGGATCCACCACGGCAGGAGTGCAATCAAAATAAATATCATCTCGCCGGCGTATAGGTTGCCGAACAAACGCAGCGACAGCGACAGCGGCTTGGCGATCATCTCAACAATGTTGAGCAGCAGGTTGGCCGGGAACAGGTACGGCCCGAACGGGTGGGTCAGGAATTCCTTCGCGTAGCCGACCGGACCCTTCACCTTGAGGCTGTAGAAGACGATCAGCAGCAGCACGGTCAGTGACAGGCCGAAGGTGGCGTTCAGGTCGGTCGAGGGCACCACGCGCAGGTAGGGAACGCCGAACCAGCTCGACACCAGCGGCAACAGATCCACCGGCACGAGGTCCATCAGGTTCCACAGGAATACCCAGCAGAAAATCGTCAGCGCCAGCGGCGCGATCAGTTCGCTCTTGCCGTGGAAGGTATCCTTCACCTGCCGATCGGCGAACTCCACCATGATCTCGACGAAGTTCTGCAACCCGCCGGGGACACCGGCGGTGGCACGCACCGCCACACGACGGAACAGGAAGAAAAAGGTCAGCCCGAGAACGACGGAGAAGAACAGCGTGTCGAGGTGGAAGGTCCAGAAGCCCTGTCCGACCGCAAGGTTGGTGAGGTGGTGAACAATATATTCGCTCGGGTTGCCGGCACCCGGGACCATGGCCGCGATCATGCCGCACCCGCCTTGTCGGCCGGTATCAACAGCGGCACGGTCCAGTAAACCACGAGTGTCAGGCCGTAACCGAGCAGGATCGGCAGGAATTGGGTCTTGAAGAGACTCAGGGCCGCCAGGAACAACGCCACGGTGATGACAAACTTGCTGACCTCGGCCAGGTAGAACTGGCGCATGACCCGCTGCGCGGGCTGGACGCCGCCGGACAGGGCGAACCAGGCAAAGACCGCGTTGGAGATGACACCGATGAAGCCACCGGTCAGGGCGGCCAAGGCAAAACGGCTGCCCTGGATGCCGAGCAGCAACGCCGCCAGCACCAGCGTGACCGTCAGCTGGGCCAGAAGAATGCTGTAAGCCGTTGATTTACCGTTCATTAAACACGGAAGCCTTTTCGCATTCCCGCCTGCCGGGATGCGCTGGCCTCGCCTGGATCACGTTAATCAGACATCGAGAGCGGCCGTCGGAACCCGTAAAGGGTGTACCAGACGACATGGCTAACTGGGTTGCCATCGCGGACGAAGGTCTGTCGGCGGCGACAGGGGCACGCAGTATAAAAGAGGCCCCCGAACAGGGTCAATGAGATGCCAACCAGCTTGTTGTCCACCGAAACCGGGATGCGGCGGATGCGGTTGCGAAACATGATCGAGGCCGCGCGCAGCAGCGGCATGTCGGGCTCCACCGTGAACACGCGCTTGCTCATCAGATCGGAGACCTTGAGGCTGACGATGTCCTTGTATTCGTGTTCCAGCGCCTCGAAATCGACCGGTTGCGGATTTTCGATCATGTCGTCGAACGTGGGAAACATGGCGTGCAGCACGTCTTTTTCCGAGATCACGCCGATCAGGTTCTCCCCGGCGTCCACCGCCGGCATGCCGCTGATCTTGTTGAGGCACATGACGGAAACCACGTCGCGGACGAGATCGTCCGGGCGCGCAACCTTGACCGACTGGGTCATGATGTCTTTGACAAGCATGTTCTCTCCTCTCGGTGGTTCGTGTGGGGCTCGGGGTCTTTGTAAAAGCCGCCCCTGGCTGAACTGCCCGGGCATGGTAGCCAGCATCCGACGACACACACCAGTAGAAAGGCGCTATGCGCGCATGAATTCCACTTATTCGCGCGGAAACGCTACTGATCTTGCGGAGAAATGGGCCACGAAACTGTGATGTGGCGCCGGTATTGCCGGGCTATTGCCTAGTTGCTGGGCGGCGGCAACAACGGCTGGACGGTGGGTGCGTCGCCCAAGGGGGCATTTGCAGCCGGCTTGCTCTCCGGCTTCGGGTCCGGTTTTGTCTCTACCGGTTTGGCCGCGGGGGCGGCGGGCTTCGGTTTTTCTTCGGCCGGTTTGGCCGGTGGTGGTTCGGCCGCGGGCGCTGCCTCGGGCTGCGGCGCGTCTTCGGCGGGCTTGGCCGGTGCCGGTTTGTCTGCCGCCGGCCTGGCGGGTTCGGCGGCCGGTTTGTCCTCGGCCGGTTTATCGGTGGCGGGGGGCTTCTTCGCACCGAGCGTGCCGCGCAGGCGCTTGGCCTCTTCCACCTGCTCGGGCGTGAGCTGTGCCATCAGGTAATCGCGTCGCTTGGTGGCACGCGCGTCACCGTTATCGGCCGCCACCATGTACCAGGCCAGCGCCGGGATCATGTGGGTCTTCATGCGATAGCCGAACTCGTAGAGCACACCGAGTTCGTACTGCGCACTGATGTTGCCGGACTCGGCCGCCTGTTTGAGGGACTTGAGCTGTTCCGGATCTTCGGCGGCCGGCAGCGAGGCGCTGGCGAGACATAGCAGGAGACCGGCGAGAAGGTGGCGTTTCATGTTCCGTGTCCGATACAGGTCCGATTGCCTTCTTTTATAGCCGTTTCCGCCCCCGTCCGCCAGTCAGCGGATGCGGGAGAGAATACCGTCCAGTTCGTCGAGGCTGCCGTATTCGATAATGAGCTTGCCCTTGCCGCGCCGGCCGTGAGAGAGGCGCACACGGGTACCGAGTTTGCCCGAGAGCTTTTCGATCAGCGCCTTGGTGTCCGGATCCACGGTACGCGCCCGCGAACGCGAGCCGGGCGCGGCTTGTAGCCGGCGCACCAGGTTTTCAGTTTCGCGCACCGACAGGCCACGCTCCACCACCTGCCGGCCGATGCGGCTCTGCTGCGGGCCGTCGAGCGCCAGCAACGCGCGCGCGTGGCCCATGTCCATCTTGCCCTTCTCGAGCAGCTCGCGCACGTCCGGTTGCAGGGTCAGCAGGCGCAGCAGGTTGGTGACCGCGGCGCGCGAGCGGCCGACCGCATCGGCGATCTTCTGGTGGGTCATCTGGAACTCGTCGATCAGGCGCTGCAGGGCGTTGGCCTCCTCGACCGGGTTCAGGTCTTCGCGCTGGATGTTTTCGATCAGGGAGATAGCGATGGCCGCCTCGTCCGGGATCTTGCGCACCACCGCCGGAATCGTATCGAGCCCGGCCAGCTGCGCCGCGCGCCAGCGACGCTCACCGGCGACGATCTCGTAGTTACCGTTGGTGATCGGGCGCACCACGATTGGTTGCACCACGCCCTGGGCCTTGATCGACGCCGCCAGTTCGTCGAGGGCGCCCTTGTCCATGTGCGTGCGCGGCTGGTATTTGCCGCGCTGCAGGAGATCGACGCGCAGCTGCTTGAACTCCTCGCGCACCGCGCCGGGCTCGTAGCTGCCGAGCAGGGCGTCCAGCCCGCGGCCGAGTCGGGGTCGCTTCGCCGCCATGGTCAAGCGGCCGCCTCGGATTCACGCCGCAGCATTTCGCCGGCCAGCGCCAGGTAGGCCTGGGCGCCCTTGGACTGCATGTCGTAGGCGATGACCGGCTTGCCGTGCGACGGCGCCTCGGCCAGGCGCACGTTACGCGGGATGATGGTGCGGTAGAGCTTGTCGCCGAAATGTTCCTTGAGCTGCGCCGATACCTCGTTGTCGAGGTTGTTGCGCGGATCGAACATGGTGCGCAGCAGCCCTTCGATTTCCAGGCGCGGGTTGAGCGCCTCGCGCACCTTGCGCACGGTGTTCATGAGCGCGGTCAGGCCCTCGAGCGCGTAATACTCGCACTGCATCGGGATCATGATCGAGTCGGCGGCGGTCAGGGCGTTGACGGTCAGCAGGCTGAGCGAGGGCGGGCAATCGATGAGGATGTAATCGTACTGGCTGCGCACCGCCTCGATGGCGGCGCGCAGGCGGCGCTCGCGGCGATCGAGTTCGACCAGCTCCACCTCGGCGCCGGCCAGGTGGTTGTTGGCCGGGATCAGATCGTAGCCGCTGTCGGTGGTGACGCGCACCTGCGCGATGGTGTCGAGCCCGAGAATCACCTCGTAGCTGCCGCCGTTGACACGCTCCTTGTCCACGCCCGAGCCCATGGTGGCGTTGCCCTGCGGGTCGAGATCGATGAGCAGCACGCGCCGGCGCGTCTTGACCAGCGACGCGGCGAGATTGATACCGGTGGTGGTCTTGCCGACCCCGCCCTTCTGGTTGGCGATGGCCACAACCTTGCCCATGTCGATGACGCGTTCCCCTACTGTGGTGTCAGGACGACCAGGTGACGTTCGGCGTCGAGGCCGGGCACGGACAGGCGATGCACCACTTCGACGGTAAAACCGGCCGGTACGGCGTCCAACTCCGCCCGCGGGTGGCCGCCCTTCATGGCCAGAAATCGCCCGCCGCGCGCGCATAAATGGCCGGCGTGCGCCAGCATATCAGGAATCGAAGCGAAGGCGCGAGCAACCACGGTGTCAAACGGCGCGGCCGGCCGGTAGTCCTCGACCCGCGCCTGTACCGCTTCGGCATTGGTCAGTCCCAGCTCGGCGATGGCCTGGCGCACAAAGTGGATTTTCTTGGCCAGGCTGTCGAGCATCACGAACGACAGCTCGGGATGAACCAGGGCGAGCGGAATTCCGGGCAGTCCGGCGCCGGTACCAACGTCGAGCACGCGCGGGCCGCGCAGATGCGGCTCGATGGCGAGGCTGTCGAGCAGGTGGCGCGTGACCATCTCCTCCGGATCGCGCACGGCCGTGAGGTTATAGGTGCGGTTCCACTTGCCGAGCAGGGCGAGAAAATCCAGCAGCCGCTGCTCGACCGCCGCGCCCGGCGCCAAGCCGAGCGCGGCCAATCCACGATGCAGTTGCTGGGCTGGGGTCATGGGCGGCGCCGGGACATTCGCCGCCATTGTACCTGCGGGTATCTAGGGCGCAGCAGCCTTGCTGGTGAGCTGTGCGAGCGCGCCGGCGATCTTGTTGACCACCTCGGCGCGGTCGCGGGCGCCATAGCGGGCGACGAGCTTGCGCGGGTCGGTGTAGCCAATCCAGCGGCGCCCCTGGGCATCCTGCCAGGCCACGATCTTGAACGGCAGGCGGCTTTATCTCCGTTTTTCGCCCTTTCGTCATCTGCCGGCTGTGGGCGGCGAAACAAATCGTTACCGTATGCCGGCTGTTCGTGCGCCCGGCTTCCCCGCGCGCATCCCCGAATCACCACCAGCAGTCCAAGGAGGACCCCATGAAACTTCGTTTGCTCGTCATTGCCACCCTGCTCGCCACCGGCGCGGTTCAGGCCGCGGATCAGGCACCGCCCGCCGCGGCCCCCGCTCCGGCTCCGGCCGCCGACAAACCGGCCGCGACCCCGGCGCCCGCCCAGCCCAGCGGCAGCGTGGCGCGTTCGCAACTCACCAGCGCCATCCAGAACAACGAGCCGATCGACAAGCTCACCACGCTCAGCAACGACCAGACGCGCATCTATTTCTTCACGGACGTGCGCAACCTGGGTGGGCAGAAGATCACCCATCGCTGGGAACACAAGGGCAAGGTGATGTCGGAGATTCCGCTCAACGTCGGCGGCTCGCCGTGGCGCACCTATTCCAGCAAGACGCTCGATCCGAGCTGGACCGGCGAGTGGAAGGTGACGGCGGTCGATGACGCCGGCAACACATTGTCGGCCACGACCTTCACCTACAGCGGCAAGGAAGCGGCCCCGGCGGCAACTCCCGCGGCACCGGCTCCGGCGGCACCGGCCGCCAAGCCGTAAGTTCTAACACTGACTGGCTTCGGCGGGCGCTCAGGCCCGCAGGAGCCAGATCAGCATTGCCACCACGTACAGCGACGCCAGCGTAATCACCGCACCCATGGTGCGCGGGTGCTCCTGCAATTTTCGATCGACGCCGTAATACGGTTTGCCGCCGTACGGTTTCACCGCCTGGCGAGTCGATACCCACTGGTTGGCAAACGCCGCCCAGCGTTTCAGCAACTGGGGACGAAACAGCGCCGCCGCGCCGATGGCCAGCGCAAACAGCGCGCCGAGCGTCACGAAGATCACGGTGCTCAACCACAACGCCTCCCACAACGGGCGACGGGCGAGACTGCCACCAAACATCTTGAGCAGGATCTCGCCACCCTGGACGGTGCTCACCGCGCTGACGATGCGCGCGCCCTCGACCAGGATGATGGCCGCCGCGACGAACAGCACCACGCCCAGCACCCGCGGGCGACTCAACATCAGCTGGTCGGTGTCGTGCACCGTTTCCAGCGGCTTCAGCGCTTGGCGCACCGAACGCGGCTGGCGCGCCTGGCCGAACCAGGCCGGCGCACGCCCCGGCGACACCATCAGCGTGATGCCGATGACGATGGCCACGACATTGCCGGCCAGCAACAGCATGATGACGAGGTTCAACCAACCGGTCAGGAACGCCATGGGTATTCTCTCCTCAGGGACGGGGTCGCCCAAGTGTAGCCAAACCCGACGGACACGGCGAGACAGTCGCCGGTCAGGCGCGCCGACGCTTTAAATGGACCAGCAACAACGAGATGGCGGCCGGTGTCATGCCCGACAGGCGCGAGGCCTCGCCCAGCGTTGACGGCCGGTGGTTGGCCAATTTCTGACGGACCTCGTGGGAAAGCCCGACCACGTGGCAATAGTCGAAGTCGTCAGGCAGGCGGGTGTCCTCGTGGCGCCGGTGCTGTTCAATCTCCAGCCGCTGGCGATTGAGGTAGCCGGAATACTTGGCCTCGATGTCGAGCTGTTGGGCGATCTCGGCATCGGCGTGCGGCGTTTCGCCGGCCAGTCGCAACAACGTCGCGTAGTCCGCTTCCGGCCGGCGCAACAACTCGGCCAGGCTGGCGGCGCGCAGCAGCGGCGCGCCGAGCGCCGCCGCGACGGCCGTATCGTCCACGCGCCCCGGCACCAGCGACAACGCCGCCAGGCGCGTGCGTTCGTGCTCCAGGCCATCGCGCTTGACCGCATAACGCGCCCAGCGCTCATCGTCAACCAGACCGAGCCGGCGACCGATTTCGGTCAGACGCCGGTCGGCGTTGTCTTCGCGCAGCCACAGGCGATGTTCGGCGCGCGAGGTGAACATGCGATAGGGTTCGGTGACACCGCGGGTGATGAGGTCGTCGACCAGCACCCCGAGGTAGGCCTCGTCGCGCCGCGGCCACCATGGCTCCGCGTCGCGTGCGCGCTGCGCGGCATTGAGTCCGGCGAGCAGCCCCTGGGCACCGGCCTCTTCATAGCCGGTGGTGCCGTTAATCTGTCCGGCAAAAAACAACCCGGCCAGCGGTTTGGTCTCCAGCGTCGGCTTGAGATCGCGCGGATCGAAATAATCGTATTCGATTGCATAACCCGGGCGCGTGAGCGTGGTGTTCTCGAAACCGCGGATCGAGCGCACCAGCGCCAGTTGCACGTCGTACGGCAGGCTGGTGGAGATGCCGTTCGGGTACACCTCGTGGGTGTCGAGCCCTTCCGGTTCGACAAAGATCTGGTGCGAGTCACGATCGGCGAAGCGCACGATCTTGTCCTCGATCGACGGACAGTAGCGCGGCCCGACACCCTCGATCACGCCGGTGTACATCGGCGAGCGGTCGAGCCCGGCACGGATGATGTCGTGCGTGCGGGCGCTGGTGCGGGCGATGTGGCAGGAGACCTGGCGCGGGTGCTCGGCGCGCGAACCCAGGAACGAGAACACCGGCGTCGGTTGGTCGCCCGGTTGTTCTTCCAGGACCGAGTAATCGATGGTGCGTCCGTCCAGGCGCGGCGGCGTGCCGGTCTTGAGGCGGCCGATGCGTGGCAACAACTCACGCAGGCGCGACGCCAGCGCAATTGATGGCGGATCGCCGGCACGGCCGCCGGCATAGTTCGCCAGGCCGACGTGGAGGCGGCCGCCGAGAAAGGTGCCCGTAGTCAGCACCACGGCACGGGCCGTCAGGCGCAGACCCGTCTGCGTCACCACGCCGGTCACGCGCCCGTCGTCGACGATCAGGTCGTCGATGGTCTGCGCCAGCAGGCTGAGGTTAGGTTGCGATTCCAGACAGGCGCGCACCGCACGCCGGTACAACTGCCGGTCGGCCTGGGCACGCGTGGCGCGCACCGCCGGGCCCTTGCGCGAGTTGAGGATACGGAACTGGATGC
>CAKKRZ010000015.1 GCA_919902925.1 Acidiferrobacterales bacterium
TTCACCATGACTCAGGACAACGCCGCCGAGTTGCCTGAGTTGTTGAAGCTCATGGAAGACGAAGGCATCGACAAGTTCTATTTGTCGCACCTCAATTACGCTGGTCGCGGCAACATCAATCGCAAGGACGATGTCATCCTGAAAACCACGCGCTGGGCGATGGATCTGCTGTTCGACAAGTGTTGGGATTACACCCACCGCGGTCTACATAAAGAGTTTGTCACCGGCAACAACGACGCCGACGGCGTTTATTTATTGTATTGGGTGCGCCGAAATTATCCCGAGTTGGAAGCGCACATGCGCGCGAAACTGGCGCAATGGGGCGGCAATTCCTCGGGCGTCAACATTGCCAACATCGACAACCTCGGCAATGTCCATCCCGACACCTTCTGGTGGCACTACAGCCTCGGCAATGTGAAGGACCGGCCGTTCTCGCAGATCTGGCCCGACACCTCCGACCCGCTCATGGCGGGCCTCAAGGCGAGCCCAAGGCAGATCAAGGGACGCTGCGGTGAGTGCCAGTACTTCGATATTTGTGGTGGCAACACGCGCGTGCGCGCGCATCAGTTGACCAATGACCCCTGGGCTGAAGATCCGGCCTGTTATTTGACCGACGCAGAGATCGGCGTTGAAGGGCAGGGCGAGCGCCTGATGAACCGCCCCTATAGCCGTATCCCCATCGCGCAGTCGAAATAGTGGTATCTGGCTGGGCAGTTGAGCTGCACACAGCGAAGCCCAAGCGGTCGTGTAATGTGTTAATTTAAGAACACCGCTGAAATTCGTAACGACGCCATGATTTCAAAACGCTGCCCCCACATTCTTATCGTCGCACTCTGCGCGATGCCCGCGATTCGCGTCATGGCGGCCGAGACACCCTCCGCTGCCAGTCTTTACGCCGAGCATTGCGCGCGGTGCCATAACATCGATCGTCTCGGTGCCATGGGTCCGGCGCTACTGCCAGAGAACCTCGTACGACTGAAGCGTGACATGGCGCTGGGCGTGATCCGCGATGGGCGCATGGCCACGCAGATGCCGGGGTTTCGCGGCAAGCTGTCGGATGAGCAGATCAAGCAGCTCGCCGAGCTGATCTACACCCCGTTACCAAAGGTACCGCGCTGGGATGTCGGGCAGATGCGCGCCTCGCACATCCGGCACATCAAGCCGGGAGAAAAACTGGCCGACAAGCCGGTATTCAAGGTCAAGGATCCACTCAATCTGTTCATCGTGGTTGAACTCGGCGATCATCACGCGACGCTGCTGGACGGCGACCGCTTCGAGCCGATCAAGCGTTTCCCGACGCGCTTCGCGTTGCATGGCGGGCCGAAATACTCGCCCGACGGGCGCTATGTGTACTTCGCCTCACGCGACGGTTGGATCTCGAAGTTCGACATTTATAATCTGAGATACATCGCTGAGATTCGCGCCGGCATCAATACCCGCAACCTGGCGGTGTCGGGCGACGGGCGCTTCGTGATGGTTGGTAACTATCTGCCGCACACGCTGGTGGTGCTTGACGGAAAAGACCTCAGCCCGCTCAAGGTGATTGCCGTGCAGGACGACGCCGGCAAGTCCTCACGCGTGTCGGCGGTGTACGACGCCGGTCCACGTAAAAGCTTCATCGCCGCGCTCAAGGACATCCGCGAGGTGTGGGAGATTCCGTGGGACGAGAAGGCCGCGCCGATCTACCCGGGACTGGTACACGACTATCGCATGGGCGAGGCGCTCGCCGCCAAGGGACCATTTCCGGTGCGGCGCATCAAACTGGACGACTATCTGGATGATTTCTTCTTCGATCCGCCCTACAACCACCTGATCGGCGCGGCCAGGAATGGCAAGAACGGCCAGGTCGTGAACCTGTTGGTGGGACGCAAGATCGCCGATGTTGAATTGCCTGGTTTGCCACACCTGGGCAGTGGTATCAGCTGGAACTATAAAGGCACGCCAGTGCTGGCGACGCCGAACCTGAAAGAAGCTGTGGTCAGTATCATCGACATGCAGTCCTGGAAGACCATCAAGCGCATCGATACTGCCGGCCCCG
>CAKKRZ010000016.1 GCA_919902925.1 Acidiferrobacterales bacterium
TTGGTGCCCCACTCCGGCATCAGCGCATAGCCGCCGCTCTCGCTGATCGCGATCGAGACCCCGGACTCCGGGTCGTGCACATCGCCGAACAGGCGCGCGCTGGTCGGGCAGGCCAGCACGCAGGCCGGCTTGCGCTCGGTCTCGGGCAGCGACAGATCGTAGATGCGGTCGACGCATAACGTGCACTTCTTCATGACCTTCTGGTGTTCGTCAATCTCGCGCACGCCGTACGGGCAGGCCCACGAGCAGTATTTGCAGCCGATGCACTTGTCGTAGTCGACCAGCACGATGCCGTCCTCAGCGCGCTTGTAGCTCGCGCCAGTAGGGCAAACCGGTACGCACGGCGGGTCTTCGCAGTGCAGGCAGGATTTCGGGAAATGCACGGTCTCGGTGTTCGGGAACTCGCCCACCTCGAAGGTCTGCACACGATTGAAGAACGTGCCGGTCGGGTCTTGGCCGTAAGGGCGATCGTCGGACATGTAACCGGCCGTGCCCGACGTGTTCCATTCCTTGCACGAGGTCACGCAGGCGTGGCAGCCCACGCAGACGTTCAGGTCGATGACCAGGGCCAGTTGTGTCATGAATGAAGCCCTACTCCGCTCCGCTGCGTTCGTCTTTTCATATGATTAGGCGCCCCTCATGCGGCCGGCCACGTAGGCCAGCCAGGATCGCTTGCGCACCGGCTCGCCCGGCACGGGTTCAATGGTGCGGAATTGCGGCCAGGTTTCGGCCGGTTCCTGCGCCTCCGCCCTGCGCAGGCGCACGCGCACGTCGTACCAGCCGGCCTGGCCGGTCACCGGATCGGAATTGGAGAGGTGCTGGCCGTCCGGGCTCGGTGGCAGTTCCTCCGAAATGAGATGGTTCAACAGAAAACCGGTCTTCGATTCATTGGCGCCAGGCTCCAGGTTCCAGGCACCGGATTGTTTGCCGATGGCGTTCCAGGTCCAGACCGTACCGGGCTCGGTGGCCTCGCTGTAACGGCACAGGCAACGCACTTTGCCCCACATCGATTCCACCCACGCCCAGTCACCATCGGCAATGCCTTCGCGTTGCGCGGTGGCCGGGTTCACATACAGATAATTATGGGTGTGTATCTGCCGCAGCCAGGCGTTCTGGGAGTCCCAGGAGTGATACATCGCCATCGGCCGCTGCGTGACGGCATTGAGCGGATAGCGTTGCTTGTCGCTCAGCTGCGACTCCAACGGCTCATAGTAGAACGGCAGCGGATCGAAGAAGGTTTCGATGCGCTTGCGCAAATGCTTGGGGGGTTGCTTGCCCTGGGTCTTGCCCTGCGCCGCCAGCCGGAACTGTTGCAGGATATCCGAGTACAGGTGCAACAGGATCGGTTCGGCATAACGCGTCAGGCGGTGACGCTGCGCCCATTCCAGATAGCCCTTGTTCCAGTTACGCATGTACTGGAAACTTTTCGGCAGTTCGTAATGGTAGTAACAGTTGTTCTTTTCATACATCTGCCACTGGTTCGGGTTCGGTTCGCCCTTCATGAACTTCTCGCCACCCTTGCCGCGCCAGCCGGCGAGGAAACCAATGCCGGAGCCGGGTTCCACCTCATAGTTGATAACGAAATCCTGGTAGTCGCGGAAACGACGCGAGCCATCGGTGTGCGCAAATGCCGGCAACTTGAGGCGCGAGCCCAACTCGATCAACACCTCCTGGAACGGTTTGCACTCGCCGGTCGGCGGAACCACCGGAATACGGATGGAATCCACCGGTCCGTCGAATTCGGAGATCGGCCGGTCGAGCATCGACATGACATCGTGCCGCTCCAGGTAGGTCGTGTCCGGCAGCACCAAGTCGGCATACGACACCATTTCCGACTGAAAGGCATCGCAGACAACGATGAACGGGATCCGATGTTCGCCGTTCTCATCCTTGTCGTTGAGCATCTTGCGCACCTCAACCGTGTTCATGGTCGAGTTCCACGCCATGTTCGACATGAAGATCATGAGCGTGTCGAGTTGGTACGGGTCACCGCGCCAGGCATTGGTGATGACGTTGTGCATGAGCCCGTGAACCGACAGCGGGTATTCCCAGCTGAAGGCCTTGTCGATGCGCACCGGCGCGCCATTGGCATCGACGAACAGATCGTCCGGGTCGGCCGGCCAGCCGAGCGCCATGCCGTCGAGCGGCATGTTCGGGCGCACGCCCTCCGGTCCCCTTGGAGTCTTGGCGCAGGGCGGGATGGGGCGCGGGAACGGCGCCTTGTGGCGAAAGCCGCCCGGCCGGTCGATGGTGCCAAGCAGGCTCATCAGGATCGCCAGCGAGCGAATGGTATGAAAACCGTTCGAGTGCGCGGCCAGTCCGCGCATGGCATGAAACGCCACAGGGTTACCCGTAATAGTCTCGTGGTCCTTGCCCCAGATATCGGTCCAGGCGATCGGCAGTTCGATCTTCTGGTCGCGGGCGGTCACGCCCATTT
>CAKKRZ010000017.1:0-1316 GCA_919902925.1 Acidiferrobacterales bacterium
CCGATCGACCACAATCCCCGGAAAGGCCCGGCATCGCGCTGGGCCACGCTGGACAGCCAGCTCACCTGCGCTCAGAATGTTTGGGTTATCGCTTCCGGCCGGAAGCCGGATACTGGAGCTACAGACATGCGCAAACCGTCCCGCACCCGTTCCATGGCCTGGCTGGTCTCCGGCCTCTGCCTCACGCTGCTGATCGGCGGTTGCGCCACCAGCCGGCAGACGCGAAACATGTCGAGCGCGGTGGAGTTCCTCTACCCGGACACCGAAGGCCAGGTGATTACCCCGGGCATCCCGGTGCTGTCGCTCCCCATCCGGGTCGGTATCGCCTTCGTGCCGGGCGGTGGCTACGGCTACCGCCACGATACCGCGCTGACCGAGACCCGGCGGATGGAGTTGATGAAGCGGGTGGCCGACCACTTTAAAAAGTACCCCTACGTGAAGAGCGTCGAACTCATTCCCTCAGCCTACCTTCGGCCCAAGGGCAGCTTTGCCAACCTCGATCAGCTGCGCACCATGTTCGGGGTGGACGTCATCGCGCTGGTTTCCTATGACCAGGTCCAGTTTACCGACAGCGGTCTTCTCGGTCTGACCTACTGGACGATCGTCGGTGCCTACGTGGTGCCCGGCGAAAAGAACGACACGCACACCATGATCGACACCGTTGTCTATGACATTGCCAGCCGCAAGATGCTGTTCCGGGCGCCCGGCGTGCATCACATCAAGGGCAGGGCAACGCCGGTCAACCTCAGCGAGAAGCTGCGGGACGACAGAACGACCGGCTTCGACGAGGCCGGCAAGGACATGATCACGAACCTCGACCTGCAACTCGGCCAGTTCCGGGAGAAGATCAAGGAACGACCGGAAGAATATCGCGTGGTCCGCACGTCGGGATACACCGGCGGCGGCAGCGTGGACGCGCTGATGCTGGCGTTGGCCGCGATGCTGGCCGGTGGACTCCTGTGCAAACGCCGGCGCCTGCTGCCCGACTGACGATCCCGGTCTGGACGCTGCTCATCGCCGGCACGGCCGTCGCGGTTTACACCGTGAGCGGCTTGCGTGAGGCGCTGATCTACGATCGCGAATTGATCGCCCACGGAGAATGGTGGCGGCTAGTCACGGGAAATCTTGTCCACCATTCCGGCCGTCACCTGGGTTATGACCTCCTCGCCTTCCTGGTCGCCGGCGCGCTCATCGAGATTCGCCGCCTCCCCGGCTTTGCCGTCCTCTGCCTGGCCTCGGGCATCGCGGTCGGCGCGGTGATTTATCTCCTGGAACCCGGGATGCGGTACTACGGCGGGCTTTCCGGCGTTGTTACG
>CAKKRZ010000017.1:1416-10259 GCA_919902925.1 Acidiferrobacterales bacterium
TTATCTCCTGGAACCCGGGATGCGGTACTACGGCGGGCTTTCCGGCGTTGTTACGGCGGTCGTCGTCTATCTGTGTCTGTGGGGGCTGACCGAAACCGGCTGGTGGCGATGGCTCTGTGCCGGCGTACTGACACTCACGACCGTCAAGGTCTGGTTCGAGTTGGCGATGGGCCGGTCATTTCTCGACACCGGCGGGGAACATCCTTTCATCCCCGCCCCCCTGAGTCATGCGGCCGGCATCGCCAACGCCGTACTGCTGTTTGCCACGATCAAAATCCTGGCGCGGGTAACCACCCGGGAAAGACCTGCTTAACCATTGCGCAATACTTCGCACGATCGGCCGAGCAGGTCTATGCTGCTGGTAGCAGGAGGCTCACGATGAACGCACCCCTCTCTCCCATTGCACTGTCCCGGTCCCGGCGCGCCGGCGTGACCATCAACGGCAAACCGGTCGCGGTGGAATGGTCCGCGCGCGCCCAACGCGCCTTGCAGGCACGCGCCACGCCGCTGATCGTGGAGCTGGAGTTGTACTTCTCCTGCCTGGTCAAGAAATTCGTCCATTTCCGGGAGCGCTCCGGGTCACACGCCCTGACGCCGGTGAATGAACGGCTGTCGCTTTATTTTCGTCCGGTCATGTCGACGGCTTGTTCGTTCGAAACAGCCAATCGTCTCGGCCGCCAGCCGGAAACGGATATCACCACCGAGTCAGTGCGAAAGATCGCGCCGAAACAGGTGTGGCTCGACTACCGGCGGGGAAACTGGGTTGGGGAATTCTGGCTCTGACCCAGCGCCGCCGAACATCCGAAACCGGATGCTCGGCGGGATTGGACTAGTTTATTTCGCCGATTGGATCGAGGCGAGGGCCGTAGGCCAAGGATGGCCTGATTACGGCTTCGCCGTCAGGCGAATCACGCCCAGGTCACGACGCGGGGCGGCGGCGCTGAGCTTGATGAGGTCCGGGACATTTACGCCCGTGAGCGCAGCCTTGCCTTTCAGTTTGTCATCCGGAATCAGCACGGCCAGATAGTAATCACCCGCGCCCAGGTTCTGGAACGCGAACCGGCCATCCGCCTTCAACACCGCGCTCTCCGTGAGCAGGGATATTCCGGTGCTGTTGAATCCGGGGGTCGAGCCCTTGGGCGCTGGTTTCTTTTTGGTGCCGATCGCGGAAACCGGCTTCGTCGGATCGTCCGTCAGCCGGAACAGCCCGACCCGGATACCATCGCTGGCAACTCCCGGCATGGCGATCTGACCCGAGAGTTGTCCATTTCGCAGACTGCCCGGCACCAGCTTGATGTGATCGTACTTGCCGGGACTGGCCTTCCTGGCCGTGACCAGAAATCCTTCTGCCCGTTTCATGTCGCCGAAACGCGCCCAGGCCGCGGCCAACCTTGCCGCCCCACGGCCGCCGATGAAATAGCGCTTGTCATCGCTCAACTCTTCCAACATGGCGCGCGTCTCGGCATTGATCGGCGCGGCGCGCATCAGCCAGGCCAACTTGATCTGGGTATGCAGGAGGCTGCCATGTTTCATGCTGCCCTGACGGGTAAATCGATCGATCACCTGAAAACTCTCGCGCGGCAGCCAAAGCGCCTGGTAAACCTCCGCCGCTCCCCCCATGGCTGATTTACGCAGGACGCTGTTCTTCCCCTTGCCGGCCACGAACCGCTCCAGCGCCGCCACCGAATCCGGATGCAGGGGCACATAGCCGCCGCCCAGAAGCGAGCCGAAAGCGGTCACCTGGGTAATGGGCTTCCCCGTCTCCAGCGCCGGATTGGCCGAACGATCCTTGCGCACGCGACAGTTTGAGTCTGCGCAGAATTTGACGCGGTGAAAAGAAAACGGACGGACACCGGACAAATCCGCGACCTCGGCCAGCCTCTTCTGGCCGAGAAAGTCGATGCCATAGAGCGCCGGAACCGCGACGGCACCGACCACCAGCGCCCCGGCCACCAGGATCAGCGCGGGTCGGGTCGCGGACAGGCGCGCGCGCCAGTTGCCCGAGCCCGGAATGAACGCCGGCAACAGACCGAAGGCGATGGCGCTACCCAGCGCCAGTATCACAACCATGCCGACCGACAACCAGATCCAGCCGAACACACTCGGTTCCATGCTGCGATCCAGCGATTCGGTCACGACCATGAACCAGGTCATGAAGGTGGCACTGACGGCCTTCATGATCAAACCGAAGGCCAGAATGAACAGCATGCCCAAGCCCGCCGCCCGTGCGACCGCTGGCCAGCTCAGCGCTGAAGGATGATTGTCACCAAAACGACCGAAGGCTTGTGGAGAAACCAGCATCCAGGCCAACGCCGCGGCCGCCAACACCACGATCCATTTCAGAATCTCCGTACGGCCGCCCACTCCCAAAAAATCAAGATCGAACATGGAAAACACCAAGGCAAGCGCGGTCAGAAACAACAGCCCACCCCCGATCCACGCCCCCCATGTCCAGGCACGGTTCCCTTCGCCTGTGCGCGGCATGTGTGCCAGCGCGGGATGCAACCGGCCTGCCACCAGGAACCAGACCCAGACGAAAAGAATCAACGCCGTCCAGGGGAGCCAGCTGGATACCTTGTCGACTACGGCCGCCAGCGGCGCAATGGCGGTGATGTCGCGGTACATCGCCAGCGGCATCAGATATTCCTGATAGGCCGGCAAGGCGATGGCCGTCAGGACCAGGATTGCCAATACACCGAAGATTGCGCCGATCAGGCCGTAGACCGAGAGTGAACGCATGGAAGAAATCCCCCGCTGGTTGTTGTTGGCAGAATTGTAGACGCAAATGGCCACGTCGTCGTCAGGCCCCGCGGCGGTCATCCGTCGCCGATGGGATCGAGGCGAGGGGCGCGCGCCAGGGATGGCGCGGTTGCGCCTTTTCTTGATCCGTAAAGACATTCTTGTACACTGCAACCAGCATGTTCCGCACCGTACACTCGGTTGTCTGCGCCGCCCCGATGGTTCGAGCCATCTGGCTGAAGCCGCGCGCGCCGGTGTGCCTGGGGAGAGTTACCGATTAGTCGTTAATCCGTAACCCGCAAAGTTTCCAGAGGCCACAGAGCGCAGGTTCTGTGGCCTTTTTGCTTTATTGACCGGGAGATATCGTCTGTGTCGGTGCCGCTCGCGTTTCTGGCCGTGGTCCTGATCTGGTCCACCACCCCGCTCGCCATCAAGTGGAGCGGCGAGGGGCCGGGTTACCTGTTCGGCGTCTTCAGCCGCATGGCGCTGGCGGTGGTCGTGTGCCTGGCCTTGCTCCTGATCCTGCGCCGGCAGTTGCCGTGGCATCGCGATGCGCGCCGCGCCTACCTGAGCGGCGCGCTCGGCGCCTTCGGCGGGATGCTGTGTGTCTACTGGGCGGCGCAATATCTGCCATCCGGGTTGCTGGCCGTGATCTTCGCCATGGCACCGCTGATCACGGCCGTGCTCGCCCGCCCGCTGCTCAACGAGCGCTCGCTGTCGTTGTTTCAACTGGCCGGGCTGGTCCTCGGCATCGGCGGATTGGTCGTGATCTTCGGCGCCGGACTATTAAATGGAAAGAACATGGCCGCCGGCCTGGCGGTGCAGGTGCTGTCCGTCGTTTTGCACTCGATCAGCCTGGTGCTGGTGAAGCGCTACGGCGATGGCCTACCCAGCCTGTCGATCACCACTGGGGCGCTGCTGGTGGCGGTGCCACTCTTTTTCGTCACCTGGCTGGTGCTGGATGGTCATGCGCCCCGTGACCTGCCGGCACGCGCCATTGGTTCCATTGCCTATCTCGGCATCGTCGGCTCGGTGGTCGGCTTCACGCTGTATTTCTATGTGCTCAAGCGCATGAAGGCCAACACCGCCTCCCTGATTACGCTGATCACGCCGGTCACGGCATTGATGCTCGGCAGCGCCTTCAACGCCGAGCGCGTCAGCGCACGCGTACTGTCGGGAACGGTACTGGTGCTGGCCGGTCTGGCCCTGCATCAATGGGGCGGCAAACTGCTGCGCCGGCGCGACAACCCAATCGGATAAACCCTATTCCCCCCGCGACGGAATCCGGCTTTTTCCCACCGCCGACGGGCCTGCTTGGCTGATGTTTGCGGTTGCGGCTACACTTTGCCGTGCTGCAACCACGGGCATTTCGTCAACAACAACCAGCCACAATTCAAGGAGAATCCAATGGGCAACTCTGGCAACATAACTTTGCTGATCTACCTGGCAGTCTTCATTTTCCTGATTGCATCGTTCTGGAAGGTCTTCACCAAGGCAGGCCAACCCGGCTGGGCGTCGATCATTCCGATCTACAACTTTATTGTCATGCTCCAGATCGTCGGCAGGCCGTGGTGGTGGATACTGCTGCTGCTGATCCCGATCGTCGGTATCGTCATTGCCATTATCGTCAGCATCGACATGGCCAAGAGCTTCGGCAAAGGCGTCGGCTTCGGCATCGGTCTGGCCCTGCTGGGCATCATCTTCTACCCGATCCTCGGCTTTGGCGGCGCCAAGTACCAAGGCCCTTCGGCCAAAGGCTGACTTTCGTTCTAGCGCCAATCATCCCAAGCCGGCGAGTCCGGCTTGGGATTTTTTTTAAGCCGCACCTCACACAAGAGCCCTGGACATGGCGATCGCCAGCACGCCATCCGTCATCACCCTGCCGGACACGGCGCCGCCCTACCCCTCGATCCTGGATTTCCTGACGCGGACGTTTCCGCACATCACGGCCGAACAATGGGCCGAGCGTATGCGCCATGGCAAGGTGACGGACGAGCGGGGGAATGCCGTCACTGCCGAAACGGCGTATGCGCCTTCCAAACGGATTTTCTATTTCCGGGAAGTGCAAGACGAGCCGGCTATCCCCTTCGCCGAGACGATCCTGTTCCAGAGCGACGAGATTCTGGTCGCCGACAAGCCGCACTTCCTGCCGGTCACGCCGGGCGGCCGTTTCGTGAATGAATGTCTGTTGAACCGGCTGCGCGAGCGCACCGGCGTTGCCGATCTGGCGCCCATGCACCGGCTGGACCGGGAAACCGCCGGTCTGGTCCTGTTCTCGGTCAACCGGAAAACCCGGGGGCTTTATCACGACCTGTTCATGCACGGGAAGGCGCAAAAGACCTACGAGGCGCTGGCCGTGCTGGATCGGCCACCAACCGAACACCAATGGACCGTCGAAAACCGGATTGAGCGCGGCGAACCGCGGTTCCGGATGAAGATCGTGCCCGGCATCGTCAATGCACGTTCCGTCATTCATCTGCTGGAGATCGGCGGAAACCGCGGGCGGTTTCGTCTACACCCGCTGACGGGCAAAACCCATCAACTGCGCCTGCACCTGTGTAGTCTGGGATTCGGAATCGTCAACGACCGGGTCTATCCGATGCTGCAACCGGAGCGCGACGATGACCTTGGACAGCCGCTGCAACTCATTGCCAAAAAACTTCGCTTCCGCGATCCACTGACGGGGGAAGACAGGGAGTTTGTTTCGGAGCGTGAATTGCAGGGGTAAGGGTGCAACAAGATATTCCTTAACCCACAGTCAGTGGTTCACCCAACGCCTTCCGCAACCGATCGGCCGGCCGGCGGACCGTATCGGTGCAGGCGGTCGCCGCCAGCTATACCGGCTTGTTATCGGCCCCGCCCTGATCCGGCGTCTGGTCCGGGTTGTCGGTGGATGGAGAGCTGCTCCGCTCCAGCTTGCGCTGGCGTTTCTCTTCCATCTTCTTCTTCTTTTGCAGTTCCTTCTGCCGCTTCTGGAATTGATAGTTTGGTTTTGCCAATGTTGAGTCCTCCTGATCGTTGGCCCATATTATGTCAGGCCTCGCGGAAAATCTCTGCGTCCCGCCTTACGCGGCATTCTGACCCGACAAGATAGCCCGATTCGAGGGGTCGACCCGGCGAATGCCCCGCCGGGCACAGTGGGTGATATTGGCGTTGCCGCGGGCAAACCGGCCGGCTCGAAGCCGATGCGCTCAGGCGGGCACCGGGTCGCCCGCGCCCGCGTGCTCAAGGATGACGCCCACAAAATCGGCGCCATAGGCCGTGAGCTTGCGTTCGCCGACGCCGCTGATGTGGGCAAGGTCGCCCAGGGAGCGCGGACGGCGTTCGACCATTTCCGCCAGCGTGGCGTCGTGGAAAACGACATAGGGCGGCACACCCTGCTTTTTGGCCAGCTCGAGACGGCGGGTGCGCAGGGCCTCCCACAGGCGCTGGTCGGCCTCCTTCACGAACGGGCTGCGCGTGGCGCGCGCGCTGCGGGTCTTTTTGGTCTTGTCGGGTCTGGTGTCGCGACGCAGCATCAGTCGTTCTTCGCCGCGCAGCACCGGACGGCTGGCGTCGGTTAACTGCAGGCCACCGTGGCCTTCGAGGTCCACGGCCAGCAGGCCACGGCTGATGAGCTGGCGGAACACACCGCGCCATTCCTGCTGGCTCAGGTCCTTGCCGATGCCGAAGACACTCACGTTGTGGTGACCAAAACGCTGGATGCGTTCGTCGTCCTTGCCGAGCAGCACGTCGACCAGATAGTTCACACCAAATCTCTGCCCGGTGCGGTGCACGCAGGACAGCGCCTTCTGCGCCGGCACGCTGGCATCCCAGGTTTCGGGTGGCTCCAGGCAGGAGTCGCAGTTGCCACAGGGTTTTGGCAACGACTCGCTAAAGTAACTCAGCAGCGCCTGGCGGCGGCAGGTGGTGAGTTCGCACAGGCCGAGCATGGCGTCGAGCTTGTGGCGCTCGACGCGCTTGTGGGCGTCGTCGGACTCGGAACGCTCCAGCATCTGGCGCAGGGTGATGACATCCTGCAGGCCGTAGATCATCCACGCGTCGGCCGGCAGCCCGTCGCGGCCGGCGCGGCCGGTTTCCTGGTAATAGGCCTCGACGCTCTTCGGCAGGTTCAGGTGCGCGACGAAGCGCACGTTCGGTTTATCGATGCCCATGCCGAAGGCGATGGTGGCGACTATTATCACGCCCTCTTCGTTCAGGAAACGCGACTGGTTGGCGGTGCGCACTTCCGAACCGAGGCCGGCGTGATACGGCAGCGCCGCGAGGCCGTTGGCGGCGAGCCAGGCGGCAATTTCATCCACGCGCTTGCGCGACAAACAATAGACGATGCCGGCGTCACTGGCGTGTTCCTCACGAATGAAACGCAGCAACTGCTCGCGCGTGCTGTTGCCGCCGTTCGAATGGCGGATGCGGTAGCGGATGTTCGGGCGGTCGAAGCTGCTGATGAAGACGCGTGCGTCTTCGAGTCTGAGGCGCGCGATGATCTCGCGCCGCGTCGGCTCGTCGGCGGTGGCGGTGAGGGCGATGCGTGGCACGGCGGGGAAGCGTTCGTGCAGCACGTTCAGCCCCATGTACTCGGGGCGGAAATCGTGGCCCCATTGCGAAACGCAGTGCGCCTCGTCGATGGCGAACAGCGCCAGCTTGGTACGCGCGAGCAGATCCAGGGTGCGATCGAGCAACAGGCGCTCGGGCGCGACGTACAGCAGATCGAGCTCGCCGCGCAGCAGTTGCGCTTCGATATCGCGCGCCTGCGCCGCATCGAGCGTGGAATTGAGAAACTCCGCGCGCACCCCGGCCTGCTTCAACGCCGCCACCTGATCCTGCATCAACGCGATCAACGGCGAGACCACGATGCCGGTGCCGGGCCGGGCGATGGCCGGAATCTGGAAACACAGCGACTTGCCGCCGCCGGTGGGCATGAGCACCAGCGCGTCGCCGCCGGCCATGAGCGTGCCGATGACCTCTTCCTGCGGGCCGCGGAAGTGCTCGTAGCCAAAGACGCTGTGAAGGATGTGGCGGGGCTGTTGGTCCATTGGAATGCTATCGAGACTGCCGGGACACTGGCCGGGCATTATCCGTTGGATTGCGGCGCGGGTCATCCCCGCTGTTTGCTTTATCATAGGAAGCCACGATTTCACGCGCTGCCCACAGGACTGCCATGATTCCCTGGAATTTGCTCGATCGCGCCCCGGTGCCCGGCGGCGAAGGCGAGCTGAGGTTGTATCAGCGCGGGGAAGAGTTCTCGATCCGCGTCACCGGTCACGGCGAGCTGATGAACAGCCGCGCCCATGGCTCCGAGGATGCGCTCGCGGCGCTGGCCTGCGCCCGGCTGGTCGGGCGCGAACGGCCGCGGCTGTTGATTGGCGGGCTGGGCATGGGATTCACCTTGGCGGTCGCGCTGCGCGAACTCGGTCCCGACGCCGAAGTGGTGGTGGCCGAACTGGTCCCCGCCGTGGTGGCCTGGAATCGCGGGGCACTCGGCGCGCAGGCCGGCAATCCCCTGCTGGACGCGCGTGCCAGCGTGCAGGAGATCGACGTCGCCCGCCTCTTGCGCTCGCAGCGCAATGCGTTCGATGCCATCTTGCTGGATGTCGATAACGGTCCCGAGGGACTGACGCGCGACGCGAACAACTGGCTTTACAGCAACGGCGGGCTCGCGGCGGCATTCGCCGCCCTGCGCGCCGATGGCATCCTCGCGGTCTGGTCCGCCGGCGGCGACAGCGATTTCACCGATCGCCTGCGCCGAGCCGGCTTCGAAGCGGAGGAAATCCGTGTGCGAGCGCGGATATCAAAAGGCGCCCGGCACACCATCTGGCTGGCCCGGCGCGGTGGAGTATCGGGCTGAGAACCTAGGTTGGATATTCCGAATGCGTCGGCAGGTCGTCGCCGGTGCAAGACCAGTCTGCGCGCGAGTCCCAGAAGATGCGCGCCTGCGGCTGGATCGTCGGGCCGCTGTCGAGCGACCCGGCCGGGATGACGATGAAGTCCGTCTCTTTCACGTAGCGCGGCACCTGGCTGCCACAGTTCGTGCAAAAACGGCTGGTGAAGCGTTTCGCCTCGGGGACCTTGTAGGCCTTGATCAGCTCTTCGCCCTTGATCCACTT
>CAKKRZ010000018.1 GCA_919902925.1 Acidiferrobacterales bacterium
CTGTAGGTGTTTCATGACTGGTATAGCCTCCAATTGTGAATGTTTCGCTAACGTTAGCGAGGGCGTCCTGGAAATAACCGGCCCCAACCTCTGGCCTGTGTTACCGCATGGCGACCTTCCTGGTCGGACCGATGCTTTCCGAGACATCCTCTAGGTTCACTACTTAGCAGAGCCACCCTTCCTGTCAAACCGGCTAGGCCTGCCCTGCTGTACTGCTCCCATAGGGTAGCTGAATAGCTGCATGATTTGTGCCACTGGCAACGGTTGTCCGTCGGTTTTCCCTGGAAATCCTGATATAAGAAACAACGAGTTATATATTCCTGTCGCCGCTTATCTTGTGACATCCATCACCCGGGTGCCTGTGTGACGCAAATCGTCCAAAGCCCTGACCTCCAGCGGCGGATTGTGTCGGTCGTCGGCTATTCGATACCGAGTTTCTCAAGCTTGTACCGCAGCGCCCGAAAGCTGATGCCAAGCAGCTTGGCGGCGGCGGTTTTGTTCTGGTTGGTCTGGGCGAGCGCCTTCTCGATGGCGGACCGTTCGATCTTTTCCAGGTAGTCGTCCAGCGACGCGTCCTCGGTCAGCTCGGGCAGGGTTTCGTCTCCCTCTTGGCCGGACATGTCCGGCAGTTGCAGATCGGCCGCCGTGATCGCCTGGCCGTCGCATAGGGTCAGGGCGCGCTCGAGGATGTTCTCCAGCTCGCGCACATTGCCCGGAAAGCCGTAGCGCTTCAGTCGCTCCATGGCCTCGGCGGCGATCTGCGGCGGTGGCATCCCCATCTGGCCGGCGAGCCGCACACAAATCTGCTCGGCCAGCAGCGGGATGTCCCCGGCGCGTTCGCGCAACGATGGGATGTGCAGTTCGATGACGTTCAGCCGGTAGTACAGATCCTGGCGGAACCGGCCCTGGCGCACCAGCTCGTGCAAGTCCTTGTGGGTGGCCGAGAGGATACGTACATCGACCTTGATTTCCGTCTGCGAGCCGACCGGCCGGACCGATTTTTCCTGGATGGCGCGCAGCAGTTTCACTTGCATCGCCAACGGCAGGTCGCCGACTTCGTCGAGAAACAGGGTGCCGCCGTTGGCCGCCATGAACAGACCGTCCTTGTCCTGCACGGCGCCGGTGAAGCTGCCTTTCTTGTGTCCGAAGAATTCGCTTTCCACCAGGTTCTCGGGGATGGCGCCGCAGTTGACCGGCACGAACGGCCGGTCGCCGCGCGGGCCGAGTTCATGGATCAGGCGCGCGACCAGCTCCTTGCCGGTGCCGGAATCGCCGCTGACGTAGACCGGCGCCTGACCGCGGGCGAGGCGTTCGATCATGTTGCGCACCTTGTCGATGCCGGCCGAATGGCCGAGCAGACGCCGGCCGGTGACCGTCTCCGGGCTGGCGGCCACGCTGGCCGCCGGTGTGGGCGCGGCGGCGGTCGTGGGCGCGCCCGGGGAGGCGCTGACCATGGTCGACTGGCCGACGCGCAGTGCCGAGCGCACGATGTTGCGCAGGTCGTTCAGATCGATCGGCTTGGAGACGAAGTCGAACGCGCCGGCCTTGAGGGCGGCCACGGCCGTTTCCATGTTGCCGAAGGCGGTGATCACCGCCACCGGCAGGAACGGGTACTTGTCCTGAATGAAGCGCACCAGGTCGATGCCGTTGCCATCCGGCAGGCGCATGTCGGTGAGGCACAGATCGAACTTGAATTCCGCCAGCAGGTACTTGGCATCCTCGACGTTGGCCGCCGTGCGGGTCTCAAGGTTCATGCGCCCCAGGGTCACTTCGAGCACTTCGCGGATATCGGGCTCGTCGTCGACAATCAGGACCTGATGTTTGCTCTTGCCACTCATGACTCGGCGGCGTCAGAGCAGTCTTCGCCGGGGGAGAAGGTTACGCGAAAAACGCTGCCGACCCCGCCTTCGCCGGGGCGGTAGTCGAGCGCGCCGTTGTTGCCTTCGCACAGTTCCCGGGCGATATACAGGCCCAGGCCCGTTCCTTTCGGGGTGGTGGTGAAGAAGGGGTCGAATATGTTGTCAACATTATCGGGCGGTACGCCCTTACCCCAGTCGATGACGTCCAGGTAAGGACGGCCATCGCCGTCGCGCGCCAGCCGCAGCTGGATTTGCGGGGTGCCGGTGAACGGCGGGCTCGCGCGCAGGGCATTCTGGCAGAGGTTGCTGACCACCTGATACAGCTGTTCCGGGTCGAAGCAGCCGGCAAGACCGGAACGCACCGGCGGCGCAAACGATTCTTTGGGAATCAGCACTGTCTCCGTGTACTGGCGGGTGAACTCGTTCAGCCAGGTATCGAGATCGAGCCGCCGCGGGTTCACGCGGTCGCGGCGCGAGAGCTGGGTCACGTTCTCGACGATGGTGTTCATGCGTCGGCTCTGTTCGTCGATGATCTTGAGCAGGCGCGACAATTCCGGGTCGTCGATGCGCACCTCGCTCAACAGTTGCGCCGCGTTGCTGAGGGCGCCGAGCGGGTTGCGGATTTCGTGCGCGATCGAGGCGGTCAGCCGCGCCAGCGCCGCCATCTTGAGCTGCTGGGCCTGCTGCCTGAGCACCGACATGTCATCGAGAAAGATGAGCGTGCCGGCCGACGGCTCATCGCCGAGCGGAATGAAGCGCGGCAACAAGGTGAAGTTCTTGCGGCTGCGCACCAGTTTGCGCAGGGAGGGCGGCGCGTGCGTGGCTTGCCACTGGACGTACTGGATCGCCATGTCCGGCAGCACGTCGTTCAGAGTCAGGTTCTGAACCGCCGTCGGCTGGGTGCCGAGAAACTTGTGGGCAATCGGATTGATCAGACGGATGCGGCCATCCGGTCCGCACACCACCACGCCGGATTGCAGGCGCTGGATGATGAGTTCGTTCATCTGCGCCAGGTTAGCCAGATCGACGCCGCGTTTCTCGGCCAGCGCTTCGGTTCGACGCAGGCGCTCGGCCAGGGTGTAACCGACCAGGGCGGTGGCGAACAAGCCCACGCCCAGCAGCCCGGCCTTCGGATAACCCTGCAAGACCTCTCCTTCCGAGGAGGCCGTGTTGGTCAGGATGCCCCAGGCGTGTTCGATCAGCACGGCCAGGGTGGCGATCGAGGCGTAGAAAACAGTGATGCGCCGGCCGAGCATGAGGCTCGAACCGGCGATCGAGACCAGCAGCATCAGTTCGGCGCCGCTGCCGATGCCGCCGCTGGCGTGCAGCAGCATGGTCAGCAGGGCGACATCGGCGAAGCCGAGCATGACGGCCTGGCTTTCGAAATCCGGTTTGTGGACGCGGATGGTCCAGGCGGCGGTGAGGCCGATCGCGAAATAGGCCAGTCCGGCGTACAGGAACAGGTTGGGTGAGACGGTCCCGAAAGGGGGCATCTGGCCGAAGACCAGGGCCACGAACGCGGCCAGGCCCCCCAGCAACAGCCGGTAGAAATTGAAGAGTTGCAGGAGTTTCCAGTTTTCGCTGGCAACCGCGGCCCGGCTCTCCCGGCGCACGTTGCCGGTCGGATGGACAAGACTTTCCGTTGCCGTCATAGGGTATTGGCTTAGCACACCCGCGGCCTGCATTCAAAGGCCATGTTGTCCCGGCGGTCGGGGACCGGCGCGGCGGTGAGCATCGCTGCAGTAGGGGACATCGCCATTCCAGCTGGCCTCGTGGCGGGGGATATGCACCCCGCAATGCGCGCAAGCCACCATCGGTTCAATGTCCGGCCGGGCTCGGTCGGAACGCTGTTGCCGGCGTCGTTCCCGGGCCTTTCGGACCAGCCACCACACCAGCCCGGCGACCAGAACAATGATCAAAATGGACAGTATTCGTCGGATCATCTGTCAGTGTTGGCGAGACAGAATCAATCTGGAAAGGGAGAAAGGAATGGTCGGGGAGAGAGGATTTGAACCTCCGGCCCCTTGCTCCCGAAGCAAGTGCTCTACCAGGCTG
>CAKKRZ010000019.1 GCA_919902925.1 Acidiferrobacterales bacterium
CCACGAACTGTTCCAACAATTACGGCCCGTATCAATTTCCGGAGAAACTGATCCCACTGGTGATCCAGAATGCGATTCAGGGGAAGTCCCTGCCCGTGTACGGAGACGGGCGCAATGTGCGTGACTGGTTGTATGTGGGCGACCACTGCGAGGCGGTGCGTGTCGTGCTTGAACGGGGCAAGCCGGGCGAGACTTATAATATCGGTGGCAACAGCGAGCAACAGAATATCGATGTCGTGAAGACGTTGTGTCGATTGCTGGATGAGCTGCATCCAGCCTCACCGGTGCGACCTCATGAAAATCTCATTACCTTCGTGACCGACCGACCCGGACACGACCGTCGTTATGCGATCAATGCCAGCAAGCTCAAACGTGAACTCGGCTGGTCGCCACGCATGACCTTTGATGAAGGCATGCGCGAGACTGTGAAGTGGTATCTGGGGCATCAGGAGTGGGTACAGCAGGTCACCAGCGGTGAGTACCGTAAGTGGGTGGAAAGGCAGTACGGCAATGGCTAACCTCGTTCGGGAAACTCTGATCAAGTGGTTTCTTGTCATTTCGACCGTAGGGAGAAATCCTGATGTGGTTTAATCGCCTCGAAGTTTTTACAGGATTTCTCGCTTCGCTCGAAATGACACTTAATCAGAGCTTCCCTGGAGAGATTTACCGTGAGGCTGTTGCAGGTGGACCCTGTGCTAGTATCGTTTTCTCAGTTGTTTATCTGTGCAGTTGTGGGGGAACAATGAAAAGTCGCATCATTCCAGACAAGAGACTGATCGCTGATTTCTGCGGGCGCTGGAAGATTACTGACCTTTCTTTCTTCGGGTCGGTGTTGCGCGAGGACTTTCGTCCGGACAGTGACGTTGATGTGTTGGTGAAGTTTGCCCAAGATGCGGAGTGGAGCTTGCTGGATCATGCTGCCATGCAGGATGAACTTGCCAGTATTTTGGGGCGCCGTGTTGATCTTGTCAGCCATCGCGCCATCGAGAGGAGTAGCAACTGGTTGCGGCGTGACGGCATCCTGGGTACCGCAGAGAAAGTCTATGTCGCGTGATAGTGCGATCATTTATTTATTGAAGAAGAGACTATGAAAGGTATTATCCTGGCTGGCGGATCGGGGACGCGCCTCTACCCGGTTACACACGCCGTATCCAAGCAGCTCCTGCCCATCTACGACAAGCCGATGGTGTATTACCCGCTGACGACGTTGATGTTGGCAGGCATTCGCGAGTATCTGCTGATTTCTACACCCATGGATACACCGCGATTCGAGCAATTGCTTGGCGATGGTAGCCAGTGGGGGATTTCGATCCGTTATGCCGAGCAGGCCAAGCCGGAAGGGATCGCGCAGGCGTTTGTGATTGGTGCTGATTTTATCGGCCGTGATGGGTGCTCGCTGATATTGGGTGATAATATTTTTTACGGTCACGATCTGGCCTCGGACCTGAAAGAGGCTGGCGGCCGTCAAAAAGGCGCCACTGTTTTTGCCTATCCAGTTAAAGACCCGGAACGCTATGGTGTCGTCGAATTCGACAAAAGCGGCAAGGCGCTGTCCATCGAGGAAAAACCGGCCAAGCCGAAATCGCGTTACGCCGTGACCGGACTCTATTTTTACGACAACCAGGTTGTCGATATAGCCCGAAACCTTAAAGCTTCTGCGCGCGGCGAGTTGGAAATCACCGACGTGAATCGAATCTACTTGGCCAAAGGTCAGCTGGATGTTGTTCACATGGGCCGCGGCATGGCCTGGCTGGATACCGGCACACACGAAACCCTGCTGGAAGCCGCGGCGTTCATTGAGACGATCGAGCGACGCCAGGGCCTGAAGATTGCCTGCCCGGAAGAGATTGCCTACCGGATGGGCTATATCAATGCCGCGCAACTCGAGGCACTGGCCACCCCGTATCGCAACAACGGTTACGGGCAATACCTGCTGAATCTCCTCAAGGAACAGATTTTCTGATGCAGGTTACCGAAACAGCCATCCCCGGCGTCTTGCTGCTCACCCCGCGCGTCTTTGAGGACGAGCGCGGTTTTTTCCTGGAAAGCTATAACCGCCGCCGCTTTGAAGAGATCGGCCTGGACATGACGTTTGTGCAGGACAACCATTCCAAGTCTGTCAGAAATGTGCTGAGGGGATTGCACTATCAGACTCGTCAGATCCAGGGGAAACTGGTGCGCGTCATTGCCGGTGAAATCTTTGATGTGGCGGTCGATCTGCGACGCGATTCACCGACCTTGGGCAAGTGGGTAGGGGCCACGCTATCGTCCGCGAACCGGCAAATCCTCTGGGTGCCACCCGGTTTTGCCCACGGATTCTTGACTCTCACCGACTCCGCCGAAGTGTTTTACAAGACTACCGACTATTACGCCCCGGCCCATGAGCGTTGCGTGCGCTGGGACGATCCGCAGCTCGCCATCCGCTGGCCGTTGCGGGGCGAGCCCCTGCTGTCGCCCAAGGATATTGAGGGCGCAGCCTTATCAGAGGCTGAACTCTTTTCGTGAGAAACGCGGCTGCGCATGAAATGTGACAAAATACGATTTACCCAGCATGCGCTGAGACGGATGTTTGAACGCAGTATCCGACCCGAAGATGTGCGGCGCGTGATCGAGGCCGGAGAGGTCATAGAGGATTACCCGGACGAGAGGCCATATCCCAGCGCGCTACTTCTCGGAAATGCCGGCAACAGAGCGCTTCATGCGGTGATTGCTTATGATTCGACCGTGGGGGAGTGCTATGTTGTCACGGTATATGTGCCGGATACGTCCATGTGGAGCAATGACTACAGAAGGCGGAGGTGAGCATGAAATGCGTGATTTGTAGGCATGGGGAAACAGCACCCGGGCTTGTCACGGTGACCCTGCAGCGTGAGGGCACCGTGGTGATCATGCGTGATGTTCCTGCCAATGTTTGTCGCAATTGCGGCGAGTACTATCTTGACGAATCCGTAGCAGCGAAGGTTTATTCAGAAGCTGACGCGGCGGCGGCTCGACGTGCTGAGGTGGAAATCCTCCGCTACGCCGCGTAGCAACAGAATTCATGTTGGTTGTTCCCCGCAAGCTTCTTTCGTGACCACCATCCTGCTGACGGGAGCCAACGGTCAGGTTGGCTGGGAGCTGCAGCGAGTGCTGGCGCCACTGGGACGGGTAGTGGCTGTCGATCAGCAGCAGATGAATCTGGCCGAGCCCGACAGTATCCGCCGGCTGGTGCGCGAGGTTTCCCCGAATCTTATTGTGAATACCGCTGCCTACACGGCCGTCGACAAGGCCGAGTCCGAGCCCGATCTGGCCATGGCGGTGAATGGCACGGCGCCCGGCGTGATGGCGGAAGAAGCCCGGAAACTGAAGGCCGGGCTGGTCCACTATTCAACGGACTACGTCTTCGATGGCAGCAAGTCGGATGCCTACCGTGAAGATGACGCCACCAATCCGCTCAGCGTCTACGGCCGCACCAAGCTGGCCGGTGAAGAGGCAATCCGCGCCAGCGGTGTACCGCACCTTATCCTGCGCACGTCCTGGATCTACGGCGCACGCGGCCATAACTTTCTGCTGACCATGCGTCGTCTGGGTGCAGAGCGGCCGGAGTTGCGGGTGGTGGATGACCAGATCGGGGCGCCGACCTGGTGCCGGGCGCTGGCGGAAGTCACGGGTCAGATGCTGGCGATTTGCGGTCCATCCGGCCTGGCCCATCGATCTGGTCTGTATCACGTCACCAATGCCGGCGAGACATCCTGGTGCGGGTTTGCGCGGCGGATTCTCGAGCAGAGCGGCCTAGGCACTCCCGTGACGGGGATCCGGACCAGCGAATACCAAGCCCCGGCCCGACGTCCCGCCAATTCCCGTCTGGCGAACGACCGGCTGCGACAGGTATTCGGCCTCTCGCTGCCGGACTGGCAGGAAAGCCTCGCCCTTTGCCTCGACGAACTGTCGGCGCGCTCGTCCTGACACGCTATAATCCGCGCCGACACGCAGAATATCCAGGGACTGTATTTCGTGAAGATCACTATTATTGGTACTGGTTATGTAGGGCTGGTAACCGGCGCGTGTTTCGCCGAAATGGGTAACCGCGTAACCTGTGTCGATGTCGACAACAAAAAAATCGATGGTCTGCGCCAGGGCGTGTTGCCCATTTACGAGCCAGGTCTGGAAGACATCGTCCTTGAAAACAGCCGGGCAGGGCGCCTGAAGTTCGTTACCTCCCTGTCCGATCCGGAAGCGCGCAGCGAAGTCTATGTCATTGCCGTTGGCACCCCCCCGGGCGAAGACGGTTCCGCCGACCTGAGATATGTGCTGGCGGTCGCGCGCGACATCGGCCAGCACATCAATGAATACACGGTGGTGGTCGACAAGTCGACCGTCCCGGTCGGCACCGCCGACAAGGTCCGCGCCGCTATCCGTCACGAACTCAAGGCCCGCAAGCTCGATGTGCCGTTCGATGTCGTCAGCAATCCCGAATTCCTGAAAGAAGGTGCCGCCGTCGGCGACTTCATGAAACCCGATCGCATCGTGATTGGCACCGACAGCGATCGCGCGCGCCATGTCATGCACGATCTCTATTCCCCCTTCATGCGCAACCACGAACGCATTTTCACCATGGGCGTCAAGGAAGCGGAGATGACCAAGTACGCCGCCAATGCCATGTTGGCCACCAAAATTTCGTTCATGAACGAGATCGCCAATCTCTGCGACCGCATGGGCGTGGACGTGGAGAGCGTGCGCACCGGCATCGGATCGGATTCCCGCATCGGTTATTCCTTTATCTATCCGGGCGCCGGTTACGGCGGTTCCTGCTTTCCGAAGGACGTGAAGGCCATCATCCACATGGCCAAGCAGGCCGATTTCGATGCCAAGGTCCTGCAGGCCGTCGAGGATCGGAACAACCTGCAAAAGCATCTGCTCTTCCAGAATCTCGCGGGCCGCTTTGGCCAGGACCTGAGCGGACGCCGCTTCGCCATCTGGGGGCTGGCCTTCAAACCAGGCACCGACGATATGCGCGAAGCCCCGGCCGTGGTCCTGCTGCACGAGCTGATTGCCGCCGGCGCCACGGCCGTGGCCCATGACCCGGTGGCCATGGAAGCCGCCCGACATGAATTGCCGGCAGCCTGGTTTTCCACCGGCCAGCTCAAGCTGGTCGACAACCAGTACGATGCGCTCGACGGCGCGGATGCGCTGGTGATCGTGACGGAATGGAAGCCATTCCGGCACCCGGATTTCACTGAAATAAAGAAACGACTCAAACAACCGGCCATCTTTGACGGCCGTAACCTGTACGATCCCAAACACATGCGCGAGTTGGGCTTCGTTTACAAGGGAATCGGCCGATGAGCAATGTTACCGGCATCACCAAGGCGGTTTTTCCCGTGGCCGGCATGGGCACCCGCTTCCTGCCGGCCACCAAGGCCAGCCCCAAGGAAATGCTGCCGGTGGTCGACAAGCCGATCATCCAGTATGCCGCCGAAGAGGCGATTGCCGCCGGCATCGACGAACTGATTTTCGTCACCGGACGTCACAAGCGCTCCATCGAGGATCACTTCGACAAGGCCTACGAACTTGAAGCCGAGCTGACCGCCAAGAACAAGGACAAGCTGCTCGCCACGGTCCAGAACATCCTGCCCTCGCACGTTTCCTGTGTATATACACGTCAATCCGAAGCGCTGGGTCTCGGTCATGCCGTGCTGTGCGCCAAGCAGGTGGTGGGCAATGACCCGTTCGCCGTGCTTCTGGCCGATGACCTCATCGATGCCGATCCCGGTGTGATGCAGCAGATGGTGGCCCTGTACGAGAAACATCGTTGCTCGATCATCGGTGTGCAGAACGTGCCGCGCGATGAGACCTCCAGCTATGGCATTGTCCGCGGCCGGATGATCGAACCGGGCGTTCATCGCCTTGACGGTATGGTTGAAAAACCGTCACCGGACCAGGCTCCTTCCACATTGGCCGTGGTTGGACGCTATATTCTGACGCCCGGGATTTTCGCCAAACTCGAAATGGTCCAGGCCGGTAAAGGCGGCGAGATCCAGCTTACGGACGGGATCGCCGCACTCCTCAAGGATGAGCCCGTCCTCGCCTACGAGTTTCACGGCAAACGTTATGACTGCGGCAGCAAGCTTGGCTACCTGCAGGCCACGGTTGAATACGCGCTCAAGCATCCCGAACTGAACCAGCGTTTTGGCGATTACCTCCGCTCCATTTGTTCCCGCTGAACGTCCTTCGGGCGTTCCTGTTTCCCCTCGATTCCGGTTGGCTGGTCGCGGTAGCCACGCCTTGGCTATAATGGCGCGGCCTCAAGCGACGGGGCGTGAGAGGAGTGCACGTGGCCAAGAAACTGATGATCATCATGGTCAATACCGATCCGAAGAATCCGGCGGAGCTTGGCGCGCCGTTTTTCCAGGCGACCGTGGCAGCGGCCATGGACTACCCGGTCGAGGTCATCCTGACCGCCCAGGCCGGCGAGCTGGCCATCAAGGGCATGGCCGAAAAGATCCAGGTACAGCCCGGCAGCCGCAAGACCGTTTACGACTTCATCAAGGACGCCCACGACGCCGGTGTGAAATTCAAGGTCTGCACGCCCACGCTTGAGATGTGGGGCAACGACCTGATTCCGGAGATCGGCGAGACCGTCGGCGGCGCCTACATGATCAGCCAGGCAATGGACGACGACGTCGTCACCTTCACGTACTGAATCCATGAGCGCCATCACCGCCCAGCAGGCCTGGCAGGTCCTGCAACAGGCCGATCTGCTGCATGCGCCGCGGGATGTCGATGCGGCCATCGAGCGCCTGGCGAAGGCGATCGAGGCCGACCTGGCCGATCGCGACCCGATGCTCGTCTGCGTCATGACCGGCGGGGTCGTCCCGTTCGGTTTGCTGCTTCCGCGCCTGACCTTTCCGTTCCAGATCGATTACGTGCATGCCACCCGTTACGGAAAGAAATTGCAAGGCGGCCAGTTGCAGTGGCTGTCCGGTCCGCATCAACCGGTGAAGGGCCGGGTCGTCCTGCTGATTGACGACATCCTGGATGAGGGCACGACGCTGGCCGGCATTGAAGCCCGCTACCGGGCCGAGGGCGCGACGGATGTGCACAAGGCCGTGCTGGTGCTCAAGAACCGCACCCGTCCCGTGGACATCCGCGCCGATTACGTCGGTCTCGAAGTGCCGGACCGCTATGTGTTTGGTTACGGGATGGATTACAAGGGCTACCTGCGCAACGCGCCGGGCATATACGCAGAAGCGGAAGGAAACGGACCATGACGGTAGTAGCCATTATCGGCGGCAGCGGGCTCACGCGCCTCAAGAACCTCGAAATCACCCGCCGCGAGGTGATGCGCACGCCCTATGGCGAGCCCTCGGCGCCGTTGGTGTTCGGCCGTCTGTCCGGGCGCGAGGTGTTGTTCCTGCCGCGCCACGGCGCCGGTCACACCATCCCGCCGCACGAGGTCAACTATCGCGCCAATCTCTGGGCCATCCGCAACGCCGACGTCGCCAAGGTGATTGCAGTCAACGCCGTCGGTGGCATCACCACCGACTTCCAGGCACCGGGCACGCTCGCCATCCCCGACCAGATCAGCGATTACACCTGGGGTCGGGCGCACACCTATTTCGGCAGCGATGCCGGCCAGGTGACGCACGTCGATTTCACCCACCCGTACTGCGCACCGCTGCGAGCCACGCTGATTGACGCCGCCGGCCGCGCCAAACTCGTCCTTCAGCCGCGCGGATGCTACGGTGCCACCCAGGGCCCGCGATTCGAAACCGCCGCGGAGATCGCCCGTCTGGAACGCGATGGCTGCGACATCGTCGGCATGACCGGCATGCCGGAGGCAGGACTCGCCCGTGAACTGAATCTTTGCTACGCCTGCGTCGCCGTCGTGGTCAACCCCGCCGCCGGCAAGGTGCAGGGGGATATCAGCTTGAAGGAAATCGAAAAGCAGCTTGAGGCCGGCATGGCCAAGGTGCGTACGCTGCTTGAACAGGTTATCCCGCTGATCAAGGATTGACCTGGCAATCACCTCCGTACGGTAGTGCTTGGGCATGACGGACGATTGGCTGCTATTATTGGCGTTCTTGGGTTAACACACGGCACTTAAATCATGCACACCTATACCGCTGTCGTCGAACGCTGCAAGGAAACGGGTCTGTATGTCGGCTACGTCCCGGGCTTCCCCGGTGCCCACAGCCAGGGACAAACACTGGACGAGTTGAATACCAATCTTCGTGAAGTAATCGCCATGTTGTCTGAGGAAGGTGAGCCCAGGCTCGAGGCTGAATTTATCGGGGTTCAGACTGTTAAGGTAGCCTGATGGGCAATGTGCCAGTCCTCAAACCACGCGAAGTCATCGCGTTGCTTGAGGGACTTGGTTTCAGGGAAGTACGCCAGCGTGGTTCACACAAACAGTTTCGTCATGCCGATGGACGGGCGACCACCGTGCCCGTTCATGCCGGTCGGGATATCTCGCCCAACCTGCTTCGTCAGATCGCCAAGGATATTGGTGTAGCGGTGGATGAATTCCTGACCGGACGGTGATGCGAAGAGACGCAGGCGGATTCGTCGGTCAAATCTCAATTTCGGCCGACGGGCATCACCCGCACTAGAACCCCGAAGCGGGGGTGATCGAAGTAGTGAATCTCCTGCAAGCGGATGCGGCGATGTTCCTGCAAGCGGAACACCGGCGTCTTGGCGTCGTCGGGACGATCAAGGCGCAGCTTATCGCTGCCCAGGGCGAGATTCAGATCCAGGTACAACGAGCGGCTGAGTTGATAAACATGCACCACGCCGTCGAGCGTCTGTCCGCTGTCTTGCAGGCGAACCGGTTTGGAATCGCTCTTGACCTGTCCCAGCTGGGTCCAGTGGCGATGTGCCAGCAGGCGATGCTTGCCGTCCTTGACCAGCTTGGCGCCGGCCCGCCCGAGCGTGCTGGTCTCCGAACCCGCGCTGGTTTCCTGGCCGGCTTGACGCAGTTCTGTGACCAGATCCGACAGATCGGTTTTGACCCACACCTCGCCACCCTCGAGGTCGGGCAGGCGATGTTCGATCACCAGCACCTCGACGTTGTAGTACGTGTCCTTGGAGGCGGCGCCGGCCAAGCCAGCGAACAGGAGGATGGACAGAAACAGGGTGGTCAGGCGGGTCATGCGATGTCCTTGTCGATTCGCGCTATTATGAACGAATCTGAATCTTGCCGCGACCCGCGCACCATGACCGTTCGACGTGTCCTGAAGATGGGCGACCCGTTGCTGTACCGGCGGGCCGATCCCGTGCCGAATCTTGATACCCCGGAATTGCATGCCCTGATCCAGGACATGTTCGATACCATGCATGCGCTCAACGGCGCCGGCCTGGCCGCGCCGCAGATCGGCGCATCGCAACGCGTGGTCATCTTCGAGGTCAGTGCCAACTCCCGTTACCCGGACGTGGAGACGGTGCCCACCACCGTGCTGATCAATCCCGTGCTCGCACCGATCGGTGATGAGATGGAAGAGGGCTGGGAAGGTTGTCTCAGCGTGCCCGGGCTGCGCGGCCGCGTCAGCCGGCATCAACACCTGCGCTACACCGGCTTCGACGCCATGGGAAACCCGATCGATCGCACCGTCAGCGGATTCCACGCCCGCGTCGTCCAGCACGAGTGCGATCACCTCGACGGCATCCTCTACCCGATGCGGCTGGCCGATATCCGCCTGCTCGGTTTCGAGGACGCGCTGTTCCCCGATTTATAAAGGTGTGAGGCCGTCCAGGAATTCGTTGATAGACCTCAGGCGTGAGTCGGGATCAGGCATGTCGGCCGTGATGCGGATGCGGTTTGGACCGTCGAGGCGGTAGCGGCGTGGTGCCGATTGCATCAGTTTCATCACCGAAGCGGGATCAACGCTCGGTTTTTCTGTAAAGTCGATACGGGCACCCTTTGGACCGGCATCGATGCGGCGGATACCGAATGGTTCGGCGCGCAGCTTGAGTGCCGTGGCGGCAAAGAGCAGCTTGCTTTCCGATGGCAGGCGCCCGAAGCGGTCGACGATCTCCTCCTCCAGTGCCGTCAATGCCTCGTGATCGCGGGCGGCGGCGATACGTTTGTAGAGGACCAGGCGCAAGTGTACGTCCGCCAGGTAGTCGTCCGGCAGCAGGGTCGGGACGTGCAGGTTGACCTCCAGGCCGCGCGGTGCGGCGGCGTCGATATCCGGTAAGCGACCTTCGCGCAGTGAACGCAGCGCGCGGTCGAGCAATTCAGCGTAGAGCGAGAATCCCACTTCGTCGATCACGCCGCTTTGTGATTCGCCGAGCAGTTCGCCGGCCCCGCGGATTTCAAGATCGTGCGAGGCCAGCGCAAATCCGGCGCCCAGGTCTTCCAGCGCAGCGATCGCCTCCAGGCGTTTGCGGGCGTCATTGCTGATCGCCTTCCAGCCGGGGATCATCAGATAGGCGTAGGCGCGGTGGCGCGAGCGGCCGACGCGCCCGCGCAACTGATGTAGTTGCGCCAGGCCGAAGGCGTCGGCGCGCTCGATGATCATGGTGTTGGCAGTCGGCACGTCGATCCCGGATTCGATGATGGTCGAACACACCAGGATGTTGAAGCGCTGGTGATAGAAATCCACCATGATGTGCTCCAGCTCGCGTTCCGGCAGTTGCCCGTGCGCCACGCGTATCTCGGCCTCCGGCACCAGCTTGCGCAACTGCTCCGCGGCGCGCTCGATCGTGCGCACCTCGTTGTGCAGGTAGTACACCTGTCCGCCGCGCCGGATTTCGCGCAAACAGGCCTCGCGGATCAGGCTCTCGCTGCGTTCGCTGACCAGCGTCTTGATGGACAGCCGGCCCTCCGGTGCCTGGGCGATGATAGAGATTTCACGCATGCCCGCCAGCGACAGGTTGAGCGTGCGCGGAATCGGTGTGGCACTGAGGGCCAGTACGTCAACCTCAGCACGCAACTGTTTGAGGCGCTCCTTCTGGCGGACTCCGAAACGATGTTCTTCGTCGATGATGACCAGCCCGAGGTCATGAAAGCGGATGTCGGGTTGCAACAGGCGGTGGGTGCCGATGACGATGTCGACGGTGCCCGCGGCCAGGGCTTCGATGGCGCGACGTTCCTCCGCCGGGCTGCGAAAGCGCGACAGCAGTTCCACCCGTGCGGTGTGTTTCCCATCCCGTGCCATGGGCACGGCCGCGAAGCGTTCCTGAAAATTCTCGAAGTGCTGGCTGGCCAGCAGGGTGGTCGGTACTAGCACGGCGACCTGCCGCTGGTCTTGCACGGCGAGAAAGGCGGCGCGCATGGCGACCTCGGTCTTGCCGAAACCCACATCGCCGCACACCAGCCGGTCCATGGGTTTCGCCGTCTCCATATCGATCAATACATCGTCGATGGCCTTGGCCTGGTCGGGTGTCTCCTCGAAAGGAAAGGCTTCCGCGAAGGTTTCGTAGTGGGCATCGCGTCCGCGAAAGGCGTGCCCCTGGCGGGCCGCGCGCAGTGCCTGCACTTCCAGTAACTCCACTGCCGCATCATGGGCTTTTTGCAGTGCCTGGCGACGTGCCTTTTCCCAGGCATCGCCGCCCAGTTTATGGAGCGGGGCGTGTTCCGGATCAGTGCCCGTGTAGCGGCTGACGAGGTGCAGCGACAGCACCGGCACGTAGAGTTTGTCGCCGTCCGCGTATTCGATGGTGAGAAATTCACACGGGCCGTCGCCGATGGGATCGAGGCGAGGGCCACGCGACAGGGATGTCGCGTCTGTGGATTCGCCGACGTCGATGGTCTGCAAGCCGAGGTAACGGCCTACGCCGTGTTCTTCGTGAACCACGGGATCGCCAACCTTGAGTTCGGCAAGACTGCGGATGATGGCCGCCGGGTCGCGGGCCAGCGAGGTGGCGCGCCGGCGTTTCTGGGTTGCGCGCTCGCCGTGCCACTGGGGCTCGGCGATTACTTCCATGTTCTCGGACGGCAATCGCAGCCCCTTCTCGAGTTCGGCGGAAGTTATGGCCAGCGGCGCAGTTCCATCCCGGAACGCCTGCCAGTCGCGGATGTCGTCGACCACAATGCCGCGCTCGGTGAGCAGCCCGCGCAGCGTCTCTCGCCGGCCAGGGCTTTCCGCCACCAGCAGGGTGCGCGGTCCGGGGTTTCTCAGTCGCTCGACCAGGCGCCGGTAGGGCGTGGCCACGTGCATATCCGCCGGGTAGGTGGTCGGAGGCGGGCAATCGTATTCGATTATCCGATCGCCAGTTGTTGTTGTCTCGCGCAGTTCTAGCAATGTGACTCGCGGGCGGTCGGAGAATCGTCCGGCCAGATCGGCCGCCGGCAGGAACAGTTCCGCCGGCGGCAGGCAGGGCCGCTCCCGATCGTGGCGCAGGATGGAATATCGCTCCGCGGTTTCACGTTCGAAGGTCTCGGCCGCCGCCTCCAGGGCGTCGTCCAGCAGCCACAGGGCGTTGGCTGGCAGATAGTCGAAGAATGTCGTCAGCTGCTCGTAAAACAGTGGCAGATAGAACTCGATGCCGGTAGGCGCCATGCCCTTGCTGACCTCGCGGTACAGCGACACCTTCTGCGGGTCGCCCTCGAAGCGCGCGCGGAAGCCCTGCCGGAAAGTCTGGATGGCGACTTCGGTGAGCGGGAACTCTCGCGCCGGCAGCAGTCGCACCCGCGGCAGGTGACGTCCCGAGCGTTGGGTGGCGGGGTCGAATTCACGGATCGACTCAATACGATCGTCCAGGAGGTCGAGGCGAAAGGGGGTGGCGGAGCCCATGGGGTAGAGATCGATGATCCCCCCACGCACGGCGAATTCGCCCGGTTCCATGACTTGCGAAACCGACTGGTAGGCGGCCAACACCAGCTGCTCGCGAAATCGATCCAGATCCAGGTGTGTGCCGGTGTCGAGCACCAGGCTGTGCGACATGACGTGCTCGACCGGCGGCAGCCGGTAGAGGAGCGTCGTGGCCTGGGCGAGCACAATGCCGCGCGTCAACCGGGGCAGGGCGTGCAGACAGGCGAGACGCTGCGAGGTGATGTCCGGGTGCGGGGAAACGTTGTCGTAGGGCAGGCATTCCCAGTCCGGGAATGCCTGGATCGGCAGATCGGTGCCGGATGCGTAGAAACGGATCTCCTCTTCCAGAGTCTGAAGAATTTGAGCGTTGCGGCCGATGACCAGCAGCGGTCCCGGATGGCGGCCAGCCGCGGCGACAATGGCCAATCCCCGGCCGCTGCCGTACAGACCGCTCCAGGTCAGGGGTTCGCTGGGGCTGGCCGGCAGAAGCGGGTTAAGCGGCGAATTCACAGGGCGTAAGCATCATGGCGGGCAGAAAAATATGCGAAATACCGTCGTTTTTTGTTCATTAGAATCTGCTAATTTTACCCGTTCTTGTGCCGCGACATCGAGCGATGAAAAATGCTTGTCACACAATGGGGTTATCTGCATAATCTCATGCAAAGCAGTAAAAGACATCTCTAACTGTCGTATCGGGCTTCGTAGGCAAGGGAGGCAGCAGTGACAGTCAAGCGCGCAAAGTTCAAGGTCGGCGATTCTATTTTCTACCCGTCGGCCGGTGTCGGTGTCATCAAGGCCCTCGAGGACGTGATCACGGGTGCGGAGCTGGAGCCCTGCTATGTCATCTCATTCCCCGAATCCAAGATGGTCATCAAGATTCCCAAGGCTAACATCGAGAAGAACGGCATTCGTCCGTTGCTCGACACCCGCAAGCTCAAAGAGCTGTTCAAGATACTGTCTTCGCGGAGCCGTCGCCGTGCCACCACCGGCAACTGGACCGAGCGCTGCAAACAGCTTGAACGCAAGATCAACTCCGGTTCCCATCTTGAGTTGGGCGAGGTGGTCCGCGACCTGGCCCGCTGGAAAAAACAATCCGGCCTGTCATTCGAAGAGTCCATGTTGTTCGAAACTGCCTGTGGTTATCTGGTGCGCGAGGTGGCGGCGGTGCAGGGCATCGGTCCCGAGGTTGCGCGCGATCGCATCTACGGCTTCATCGGCCTGCGTTCCTGACGCCTCGCCCAGCTCTTCCCGCCATGTCCCGTTCCGGAATCTGGGCCTGTGTACCGGCGGCCGGTTCAGGGGCGCGGATGCAGTCTTCCGTTCCCAAGCAGTATCTCTCCCTTCTCGGCCGTCCAGTGCTCTGGCGCACACTGGAGCGCCTGTGCGCCTGTCAGAGCGTTGCCGGGGTCATGGTGGGGTATGCCCCGGGCGATCCTCATTGGGCGTCGCTGACGGGCCTGCTCGGCGGTCTGACGAAGCCCGTTGTGGCCTGTGAGGGCGGTAGCCGCCGGGCCGACACGGTGCTGAACATGCTCAAGGCCCTGGCTGGGCGGGTGGCGGATGAAGACTGGGTGCTGGTCCATGACGCGGTCCGGCCCTGTGTGCGGGTCGAGGATATCGACCGACTGGTGCAGGAGGCAGGCGGGACGGCGGATGGCGGCTTGCTGGCCCTGCCGGTTGCCGATACCGTGAAGCGGACCGATGCCGGTGGGCGTGTCACGGAGACCGTGCCGCGCGCCGGCCTGTGGCGGGCGCTGACGCCGCAAATGTTCCGCCTCGGGCGGTTGCGCGAGGCGCTGGAACGGACCGTGAAAATGAACCTGGAAATCACCGACGAGGCCATGGCCATCGAGCTGACCGGCGGACACCCGCGGGTCGTGGCCTGCCACCCGGACAATCTGAAGATCACCCACCCGGGCGACCTCGCCCTCGCCGAGCTCTATCTCAAACAGCAGACATGATGCGCGTCGGTCACGGATACGATGTGCATGCCCTCGCCGCCGGCCGGCGACTGGTGCTGGGTGGCGTGGAGATCCCGCACACGCGAGGGTTGCTGGGTCATTCCGACGCCGATGTGCTGATTCACGCTGTGTGTGATGCCTGCCTGGGCGCTGCCGCGCTGGGCGATATCGGTCGGCACTTCCCGGATACGGATCCGACCTACCGCGACATCGACAGCCGCCGGTTATTGCGCGCCGTGCGCGACAAGCTTCTGGCGGCCGGATGGCGCGTGTCGAACATCGACGCCACGATCGTGGCCCAGGCACCGATGCTGGCGCCGCACTTGCCGGCCATGACCGCCAACCTGGCCGCCGATCTCGGCGTCGATGTTGGACAGGTGAACGTCAAGGCCACGACCACCGAGAAACTCGGCTTCGCCGGGCGCGAGGAGGGCATCGCGGTGCATGCGGTGGCGCTGATCGCCCGCCAGCCAGAATAGATTTATGTTTTATCTCGATTTATTCAGGGAGCTTGAGGCAAAAAAAGTCCGCTATCTGCTGGTCGGCGGTCTCGCCGTCAACCTGCATGGTGTCCCGCGGACCACGATGGACGTCGATCTGATCGTAGCGCTCGACCACAAGAACCTGGAAGCCCTGATTGCCACAGCACAGGAACTGAAGCTCAAACCCGTGGCTCCGGTGAACCTTCGCGATCTGGCCGATCCCGTCAAACGCCAGGAATGGGCATCACAGAAACACATGGTGGTCTTCGCGCTGCACGCCACCGTCAACCAGGGTCCGACTCTCGACATCCTGATCGAACCGGGACTGGATATCGAGGCCGCGCTGGGAAGGGCTGTGTGGCGAGACGTGCAGGGCATTCAGGTGCCGCTGGCATCGGTATCGGACCTGATCCAGTTAAAGGAACAAAGCGGCCGCGCACAGGATCTGGCCGATATCGAACATCTGCGCCGGATCGAAGGGAAACCGCTATAGTTATCCCCATGCAGAAACCATCTTCCGTGCCCTGCATCGATCAGTCAAAAGGCGGTTTTGCCTACTACGTGAGTGATGAGCAACTGGCGGCGTATGCGCGCTTGACGCCGTACGAACGTCTCTGCTGGCTGGATGAGATACGGATGTTTACCCTGCTGGCCAGAACCCCGGAAACGGCGGAGCGCCAGGAACGGCTGCGTCGCGGCGAGACCATTGTGCCACTGGCCGACTGACCATACCTATCTCCGATCAGGGCTTACTTTTCCTGGAATGGGGTGAATGCGCATGGCCAAGTTCTGGATGCTGGTGGTCCCCCTGTTTTCTGCTGCCATCGCCTTCGCCGCCGATACAACCACGAACTACCCACGCAACCCTGTGGCCGGAGAGAAGGTTTGGGTCAACCCGGCCGCTGAAGGGGAATTTACGCGCGCCAGTTTCGGCATTGTCTGTCATAGCGGCATGTCCGTAACGATGCCGAAACCGGAAGAGGTAGCCAAAGCAACGGAGCGGGTTGGTCGCTGCCTGCGCATCGGGCCGATCTCGGTGGGTGATACGCGCGCCACGATCGAAGCCAGCCTGGGGCGGCCGATCAGGTCTATTCCGCAGCCACAGGACGCCACGGCGGATTTCTACCCAGTTCGGTGGGAACGGTTACCCGATGGCCAACAACGTCTGGCCGTCTACTGGGTCATATTTTTTCGAGAGGGCCGGACGGTTGCTGTGCAGTTGACTGGAGATGCTTATGACGGCGCCGTATTTTCCTCTGTTCGCCTCGGTGATCCTGCGGAGAAGATATCTGCCCGATTTGGCGAACCCTCTTCACGACAGGAAGTTCCATCGATCGGTGCCACTCTCTGGAAGTACTGGAGCTACCCATTCACTTTCGAGGTAAAAAACGGGAAGGTTTACTCCATGCAAGTGAGAGAATATCGCGGTCCGGCCAACCGCTGAAATGTGTCCTTCTTTACCGCTAACTGATCAAGAGCACGATCAACGCTGGCGACGGATCGGCACTACTGAGTTTCTGATTACTTCCGGTATTCTCGTCGGGTTTTTATTGCTGCTGGCCCGTGCGAATGGCTTTCTGCCGATCCTCGATCACGCCAATCTGGCCTTTCACGAGGCCGGGCATATTTTCTTCCGCGTCCTCGGCGAGACCGCCTCGCTCTACGGTGGCACGCTGGGGCAGCTGGTGTTTCCGGTGGTGGCGGGCGTGGTGCTCTGGCGCAGGCACGAGACACTCGGTTTTGCGATTGCCGGCATCTGGTTCTTCGAGAACTTTCTCAACATCGCCGTCTACATGGCCGATGCCCGCACGCAGGCGTTGCCGTTGGTGGGCGGTGGCGATCATGACTGGACCAACATTCTCAGCCGCTGGAATGCGCTGGCCTCCGATACCAGTCTCGCGCGCAAGGTGCGCGCGCTCGGCTGGATCGGGATGATCGGTATGTGGGGTTGGTTGGGGCTGCGCTGGATTGGCGACCGTCAGCGTAGCTGACGAACCGCGGTACCGGATGGGTCACTCGCTTGGTAGTTTCCGGCGCAGCAGCACATAGACGGCGCCGGTCCCGCCATCCCGGGGCAGGCAGGAGACGAAGGCCATCACCTCGTCCTTCTGCCGCAACCAGGAGTTGACCTTGCCCTTGAGTACCGGGATCTTGCCCTCGGCGCTCTTGCCCTTTCCGTGAATGATGCGCACGCAGCGTTTGCCGGCGAGCTGGGCATCTTTCAGGAAATACGTTACCTGCTCGCGTGCTTCCGGCACGAAGCAGCCGTGCAAGTCGAGCTCCGCTTCGATGGCGTATTGCCCGCGCCGCAACTTGCGCATCACCATGTGTTGCAGGCCCGGGCGGGTGAAGATCAGTTCATCGCCGGTCTCAACCTCGGTGGGTTCGTAGTCGTCGGACAGCAGGCTGGCGATGACCTCGCGTTCATCTCGCTGGCGTTGCTCAGGCACCGGCTTGCGGCGCTTCCGATGCGGCGTGACGCGATCCTGCTTCAGCGGGCGGACGCCGGGGATGGCGTCTTTGAAACCCGGGTTGTCAGTTTTGTCCTTATCGCCCATACCCCATTACTCATTAACCCTTTCCACCATTCATCAAATAGCGCTCGGCATCGAGCGCCGCCATGCATCCCGTGCCGGCGGAGGTGACGGCCTGCCGGTACACATGATCCTGCACGTCGCCGGCGGCGAACACGCCCGGGATGCTGGTCTGGGTGGCGTTGCCGTTACGGCCGGCCTGGGTCTTCAGGTAGCCGCCTTCCATATCCAGTTGGCCGGTGAACAGTGAGGTATTGGGAGAATGGCCGATGGCAACGAACGCACCCTGCAACTCAAGGTCTTTGGTTTTTCCGGCCTTGTCCTTGATGCGCAGACCGTTGACGCCCTTGTTGTCTCCCAGTATTTCATCGACCTCGTGGTTCCATTCGATCGTTACCTTGCCGGTCTTGGTGAGCGCCATGAGCCGGTCGATGAGGATTGCCTCGGCCTTGAACTTGTCGCGCCGGTGGACGACTGTGACGTGCGAGGCGATGTTGGACAGATACAGGGCTTCCTCGACGGCCGTGTTGCCGCCGCCGATGACGGCGACCTTCTGGTTCTTGTAGAAAAAGCCGTCGCAGGTGGCGCAGGCCGACACGCCTTTGCCGCGGTAGGTTTCCTCCGACGGTATGCCGAGGTACTTGGCCGAGGCGCCGGTGGCGATGATCAAGGCGTCGCAGGTGTACTCACTCGAGTCACCGGTGAGCCGAAACGGTTTACTCTTGAGATCGGCCTTGTTGATGTGATCGAAGATGATCTCGGTTTTGAAGCGTTCGGCGTGCTTTTGCATGCGCTCCATCAGCGCCGGGCCCATCAGGCCCTCGATGTCGCCTGGCCAGTTATCGACCTCGGTGGTGGTCATCAATTGACCGCCCTGTTCAAGGCCGGTAATGAGGACGGGGTTGAGGTTGGCGCGGGCGGCGTACACGGCGGCGGCGTAGCCGGCTGGGCCGGAGCCCAGGATCAACAGACGGCAATGACGGGTCTTGCTCATTCGACAGATACTCCCGGTGATATTGTGGCGATACTGGACAATTCAGCGTACGGTTCTTTTAAGGTTTTCATTCGACCACTATGGTAAGCGAATAATTCCCGATGACAAAAGGTAAAGGTGATCTGCATGCGTATCGGCATCCCCAGGGAGATTAAAACCCGCGAGGGCCGGGTGGCCCTGATCCCGGCGGCCGTGGCCGAGCTGGTGCGCGCGGGGCATGAGGTCTTCATCGAGGCCGGCGCCGGTCAGGCCAGCGGTTATCCGGACGCCGATTTTCGGGAGGCGGGCGCCCTGTTGCTGGACGGCGCGGCGGCGGTTTTCGAGCGCGCGCAGCTGATCGTAAAGGTGAAGGAGCCGCTACCCGACGAAGTTGAACGGCTGCGCCCCGGGCATATTCTGTTTTCTTTTCTGCACCTCGCCGCGCTGCCCGATCTGGCCCGTCGCCTTCAGGCCAAGGGCGTGACGGCCATCGCCTTCGAAACAGTCGAGGAGGGTGGTCGCCTGCCGCTGCTGGCACCGATGAGCGACATCGCCGGGCGGCTTTCCATCCACATCGGCACGACGTTGCTGCACGGTTATCACGGTGGCCGCGGTCTTATGCTCGGCGGCATGCCATCTACCGAGCGCGGGAATGTGGTTATCCTCGGTGCCGGAAATGCCGGTGGTAATGCCGTGGCCGTGGCCGCGGCGCTGGGCGCACAGGTGACCGTGTTCGCTCCGCACCGCGAGGCGCTGGAACGGATGTATCGCCTGGGGCCGAACGTAACGGCATTGCCGCCCTATGCCGCGCAGATCGAAGAGGCCGTGCGCCAAGCCGACCTGCTGATCGGCGCCGTGCTGATTCCCGGCGCCAGCGCGCCCAAGCTGGTCACGACCGCCATGGTCAAGCGCATGAAACCGGGTTCGGTGATTATTGATATCTCGGTCGACCAGGGTGGTTGTATCGAAACCACGCGACCGACCGATTACGAAAACCCTACCTACATCGAACACGGGGTCGTGCACTTTGGTGTCACCAATATGCCGGGTGCGGTGCCACGCACCGCCACGCAGGCGCTGTCCACTGTGCTGACTCCGTACATCCTGCGGCTGACAGCACCGGGCGGACTGGAAGATCCCGCCATCGCTCACGGCATCAATATCGCCGATGGCCGGATTGTTCATCCGGCCGTTGCGCAGGCTCTGGCCGGTTAACCAGCGGATTTGTCCTTGTTTCCACGGCATAAACAGGCGAAAATCGGTCAGCTATTTGGAGACGCCATCGGCACGCCGTGAGCCAGGCCACCTGGAAAAAGACTTCTAATCCGCTGACCCCAAGGTTACTGCGCCTGCTGCGTGAGGCGGCCCTGTATGTTCTCGGGGCCATCGCCATCTATCTGCTGATCGCGCTGTGGACGTACAACCAGTCCGATCCGGCGTGGTTTCATCGCGGACCCAACACGGCCGTGACCAACCTCGGCGGACGGGTCGGCGCGTTTATCGCCGATGCCCTGTTCAACCTGGTTGGCTACGTCGCCTACCTGTTCCCGATCATGCTGGGTCTGCAGGGGTGGCGCACCTATCTGCATCGTCACGACCCGGAGCTGAGCGAATGGCGCCAGCGCACGGCGACGACCGTGGGTTTCGTTCTGGCCATCCTCGGCGCCTGCGGACTGGCCAGCCTGCACTACACCAAGACCAAGACCGGCATGCCGTTCGACAGTGGCGGCTGGCTCGGCAATTTCACCGGTGGCGGCCTGGTCTCCGCCTTCAGCTTTGTCGGCGCGACGCTGTTTCTGCTCACGCTGTTCCTGGCCGGCGTCACGCTCTACACCGGTTTGTCCTGGCTCAAGCTGATGGATCACATCGGACGTCTGAGCATCCGGGCATTCGGGCTGGCGCGTGAATTGGTCTCCACGATCGTCGACCGCATCATCGGCATGCGCGCCAAGAAGGAACGCCGCCAGACCGTGGCCGAGGACATGAAGATTCTGGAAAAGCACCCGCCGCCGCGCATCGAACCGGTGGTCACGAAGGTAATAGAAGGCAAGCGCGTGCAAAAGGAAAAGCAGGTGCCACTGTTCGACCTGCCGGCGCCGGGCGAATTGCCACCGCTATCGCTGCTCGATCTGCCCGAGAAGGCCAAGACCGTGCAGTTTTCAAAACAGTCGCTGGAAAGCATGGCGCGCCTGCTGGAAAAGAAGCTGCTCGACTTCAGCATCGAGGCACAGGTGGTCGCCGTCCACCCCGGCCCGGTCATTACCCTGTTCGAAATCGAACCGGCGGCGGGCATCAAGGCCTCGCAAATCACTGCCCTGCAACGCGACCTGGCCCGTTCGCTGTCGGTCATCAGCCTGCGCGTGGTCGAGAATATACCCGGCAAGACCTCGGTCGGCATCGAGATTCCGAACGAATTGCGCGAGACCGTGCGCCTGTCCGAGATCATCGCCTCACAGGTGTACGAGGAGTCTGACTCGCCGCTCACGCTGGCACTGGGCAAGGACATTGCCGGCCATCCGGTGGTGGTGGACATCACGCGCATGCCGCACCTGCTGATTGCCGGCACGACCGGTTCCGGTAAATCGGTGTTTCTCAATTCGCTGCTGCTGTCGCTGGTCTACAAGTCCACGCCGGAACAGGTGCGCTTTATCATGATTGATCCGAAGATGCTGGAGCTATCGGTTTACGAGGGAATCCCGCATCTGCTGGCACCGGTGGTGACCGACATGAAACAGGCCGCCAACGCTTTCAAATGGGCGATTGCCGAGATGGATCGCCGCTACCGGCTGATGTCCGCGCTCGGTGTGCGTAACCTGGCCGGTTTCAACCGCAAGGTTAAGGATGCCATCGACGACAAGAAGCCGCTCTTTGACCCGCTCTACACCCGCGCCACGGCGGACGAGTCGGCGCCCACCCTGAAACCGCTGCCGCTGGTGGTCATCGTGGTCGATGAACTCGCCGATCTCATGATGGTGGTCGGCAAGAAGGTCGAGGAACTGATCGCACGGCTGGCGCAGAAGGCGCGTGCCGCCGGCATTCATTTGATCCTGGCCACGCAACGTCCGTCGGTCGATGTCATTACCGGCCTCATCAAGGCCAACATTCCCACGCGCATCGCCTTTCAGATGTCGGCCAAGGTCGACTCGCGCACCGTGCTCGACCAGATGGGCGCGGAGCAACTGTTGGGGCAGGGTGACATGCTGTTCCTCCAGCCGGGTCAGGGTCTGCCCACGCGCATCCACGGCGCCTACGTCGCCGACAACGAAGTGCACAAGGTGGTTGCCGCCCTCAAAAAGAGTGGTGAGCCCATGTACGACGACAGCATTCTCAAGGAAAACGCCTCGATCAATGATCAGGGCGTGGTGCAGGAAGGTGGCGGTGTGGACGGTGAGGGTGGTGAGCAGGATCCACTCTACGACGAGGCACTCAAGATTGTCACCGAAACCCGCCGCGCCTCGATCTCCGGCGTCCAGCGTCGCTTGCGCGTCGGCTACAACCGCGCCGCCCGGCTGATGGAGGACATGGAGCGCGCCGGCGTGGTTGGCCCGCTGCAACCCAACGGCAACCGCGAGGTGCTGGCGCCACCGCCGGTTAACGTGGAGTGAATATGCGAATCATTGTTGCCCTGGGTTTGCTGGCAATGTGCGTTGGCCACGTGCCGGCGGCCACTGCGGCCGCCGAACGTCCGGCCACCGACAGCCTGCGCCATTTCTTTACCAACGTGCGCAGCTTCACGGCGCGCTTCAACCAGGTCGTGCTGGACGAAGGCCTGAATGTTATTCAGGAGACCACCGGTACGCTTTCTCTGGAACGGCCGAACAAGTTCCGCTGGGACTACGATGCCCCGTTCAGACAGGTGATCGTGGCCGATGGCCAGAAGATCTGGATCTACGATGCCGAGTTGCAGCAAGTGACGGTTCGCACCCTGCGCGGCGGTCTGGCCGATACCCCGGCCGTGCTGCTCGCCGGCACAGGCCGTATCGACGACACCTTCGCCCTCAAGAACCTCGGTACGCAGGGCAAGATGCAATGGGTACAGTTATCGCCGAAGCGTAAGGATGGCGGTTTCGACAGTATCCGCATCGGCTTCGAGCAAGGCCACATGCGCATCCTGGAGATGGTCGATGCCTTCGGCCAGACCACGCGCGTTACCCTGAGCCAACCGAAGGAAAACCCCGCCCTCGACGCCGGACGCTTTCAGTTCAAGCCTCCCAAGGGTGTCGACGTCGTCGGCGAATAGGCCGCGGCGGGAAGGAATCCCATGCCGGCTTCCAGCAAAGATCTGTTCAGTGCCCCGACCGCCAGCTGGCAACCGCTGGCCGATCGCATGCGGCCACGCCGGCTGGATGACTTCTTCGGTCAGCCGCACATTCTGGCTCCCGGCAAACCCTTGCGCGTTGCGCTCGAAAGCGGGGCGCTGCATTCCATGGTGTTGTGGGGCCCACCCGGCACCGGCAAGACCACGCTGGCCCGGCTGATCGCCTCGCTCAGCTCGGCGCATTTCATCGCCATCTCGGCCGTGCTGGCCGGGGTGAAGGAAATTCGCGCCGCCATTGAAGAAGCGCAACAGGCCAAGGCGCAGGGCCGGCCAACGGTGCTGTTCGTGGACGAGGTGCACCGCTTCAACAAGGCGCAGCAGGATGGTTTCCTTCCCTACATCGAGGACGGCACCATCACCTTTATCGGCGCCACCACCGAGAACCCCTCGTTTGAATTGAACTCGGCGCTGCTCTCGCGCGCCAAGGTTTTTGTCTTGAAGTCGCTGACGCCGGATGAACTCCAGCGCATTCTCGATCAGGCATTGCATGATAAGGATCACGGCCTCGGAAAACGGACGATTGATATCAACGCCGACGCGCGCGAGCTGCTGGTGCTGGCCGCCGACGGTGATGCCCGCCGGCTGCTCAATCTGCTGGAAATGGCGGCTGACCTGGCCGAGCACGCCGATGGCAAGGAGATCATCGGCACCGAGCTGGCCCGCGAAGTGGCCGGTGGCGGCCTGCGGCGTTTCGACAAGCAGGGCGAGATGTTCTACGACCAGATCTCGGCCCTGCACAAATCCGTGCGCGGCTCCGATCCCGACGCCACGCTGTATTGGTTTGCACGAATGTTGGATGGCGGCTGTGATCCTTTATACCTCGCGCGCCGCGTGGTACGGATGGCGGTCGAGGATATCGGCCTCGCCGATCCGCGTGCCTTGACCATGACCCTCAATGCATGGGATACCTACGATCGCCTCGGTAGCCCGGAAGGCGAACTAGCCATCGCCGAGGCTGTTGTCTACCTCGCCTGCGCACCGAAGAGCAACGCCGTGTACCTGGCAATGGGTAACGTAAAGCAGGAAATCAAAAACACCGGCTCGCTAGAAGTGCCAATGCACCTGCGTAATGCCCCGACCAAACTGATGAAGGAACTCGGCTACGGCAAGGGTTACCGGTATGCCCACGACGAACCCGATGCCTACGCGGCTGGCGAGACTTATCTGCCAGCGGAAATCAAAGATGCGCGGTTTTATGTGCCGACGCAGTTCGGACTTGAACAACGCATTGCGGAGAAACTGGCCGAATTACGAGCCCGTGACCGGGACACAAAGACATGCCCAATCAACAAGAAGCACGACCAGACGTGAAATGATGAACAGAGGCGGCCCGATTTCGTCGTGCAGATCAACGCCACTGGTGAGCAGCTGGCCCTGGCCGGGTGTCGTAACATAAATGATACACACGCGGATGATCACGACCGGCCAGAATGGCACCGGGCGGCTTGACACCCAGCCCGGTCCGGCGGAAGGTGAGTGGCTAAATAACAGGAAGCGCACGCCATGACCGACGGATCCCCCTCGCCGGACAAACCCAAAGTAAATGGACAATCGAAGGGCAAACAACCCCGCGTCATCAGCAATCCCAACGATGTGGCGGGTTTGGTCATGATGCAGATCGATGCCGTGAATTCAAAGAAAGACGACCTCACCATCGCCATCAAGGGCTTGGCCGATACCGCCAAGCAACTGGTCCGTGCCTACGCCCAGCAGCAGGCGGCGATTGAGAAGCTGGGGAAGCGGGTGAAGGAACTGGAAGCCAAGGATAAATAATCTGGTAGATCGCTCGCAGCTTCGCCGATGGGAACGAGGCGAGGGCCGCAGGACAGGGACGTCCTGCTTGCAGCTTCGCCGATGGGAGACGTAATAGGCGGGACGCCAGGGACACGTGTCCGAGGGGCGCGCGCCGAAACGGGAGACCTACTCCCTTCGGTCGTTCGTCCTGTCAAAATACTAGCCGCGGTTGCAGCTTCGCCGATCGGACCGAGGCGAGGACCGCAGGACAGGGATGTCCTGATTGCGGCTTGACAGAGTATCGACAGGGGAGAAAGATGAACGCCGATAACAACTCGCAGGGAGGCGCGATGATAAGAAAGTTCTTATATAGGGCGATCCCCTACCGGGCAGGGAAGGCCCACTCACCTGCTCCGCATTCCGGAAGCTTCTTTCTCGCCGATTCCTGGGCGCTCCGCGCTCTTACGCCCGCGCGTGTACGGATTGTTGGCTTCATTGACAAGGTCCAAGCAGTCTTAAGTGAATTGTTTGATAATCAATTCTGTGACGAATCAATCCAGGCGACAGTGCATGGAACGGAAGCAGGAGTAACAATATGAACTGGAAAATTTATCTGACTTCATTTCGAGTTCCAAGGAGTGCGGTCGAGAATGTGTCACTTCAAGACCTGACTTCGAGATCCCTGCAAGAAATCTTCCTAAGAAAATTTAAATTCTTACTGCTGATTTTAATATTTTCGTCTTTTTTTGTGGTGAATTCTGGATGCGCAGAGCAATCACAAAGCCGACAGGTCGCTGCGGTTTCGGAGCATACAAATTATAAAGCTCTCCTTTCGGACAAGTCTAAGAAATTAGTAGCGACGTGGAAATTTCCTGGCTCTGAGATGGGCCCAGCGGAAATGTATTTTTGGAATAACGGGCTCTTGGTGGTTAACTCGGAAATATTTTCTAAGCAGAAAAGTGAGAACTATTTTCTATGGAGTCTAAATAATGACCAGACGTTGTTATCGATAACGTTTGTCGATAGACGTATCCCATTTAATGAGTTAGTTGTTGCGGCTGAAAGCTCGCATCTAGGTAGACATGTGCATTCTATAAATATCGAACAGAGAAAAGTGATTTATCTAGTTCGTGATCGAGAAGTTTTCTTTTTTTTGAATTGGGGATTTTATCGTGAGCCGACTCCGGTGAGACATTAAGCGTTGTTTATAGTGGATCAGTAACTTATTACCACCGTCGAAGTTGCAACTAGCTAAGGAGATAAATAATGGCTACGCCACCACATAACCCTGGCTCTGGTTACCGCCTCACAAGTGATTTTGGATTCAGAGTAAGAAATGGGAAGCTTGAGTATCACCCAGGCATTGATTGGGGCGCAGATTTAGGAACACCCGTGTCAGCGGCGGGTGATGGAAAGGTTATTTTTGCAGCGAAGAATAACGGCGGATATGGGAATACCGTTATTCTTGAGCATATTAATAGTGAAGGTCGTGTTGTTCTAACAATGTATAACCATCTTAAGGATGGATCAATAAGTGTCAAGGTTGGTGATACTGTTTTGGCAGGTCAGAAAATTGGCGAGGTGGGTGGCACATCAGGAAGGTATAAGACAGTAGTAGACCCAGTTACAAAAATTGAATCACGAGTCGAGATAATTTATCTCCCACACTTGCATTTTGAAGTAATGTTTCCACCCGCCGGGTTTAAACTGCCAGCGGGTACTGGTATTCCGTTTGCACTTCCGCGAATGGACCCCAATTTCTCATTTGATTTGCCCACAAAAGGGGTGTATGGGTATGGTGCTCTTTCAGGTCTTTTATTTGGCGGTAATGTACCTTGGTTTAAAGACGTTTCTGGGCAATTTACTTCTGCCCAGCAATTTGTCCCACGCCGCGATCCATTAACTCTCGATCTCGATAATGACAGCATCGAAACCGTCGGTGTCGATCAAAGCAATCCCATTTATTTTGATCACGATGGTGATGGCAATAAAACATCAACAGGCTGGATCCTTCCCGATGACGGTTTTCTGGTCCTGGACCGCAACAGCAACGAGACCATAGACAACGGTACCGAGCTGTTTGGCGACAGCACGCCCATCTCCGACGGGCAGGGCGGAACCCGCAAAGCCATAGATGGTTTCGAGGCCTTACAGGCCGAGGATACCAATACGGACGGTGTTGTGAATGCAAACGACGCCAACTTTGCCAATCTGCGCATCTGGCGCGACCTGAACCAGGACGGAATTTCCCAGGGCGATGAGTTGTTCACGCTCCAGTCACTTGGGATTGCATCCATCAATGTGACGAAGACAGAAAATAACACGTTATTGGCCAACGGTAATGTCATCGCTGATCTCGGAACGTTTACGCGTAGTGATGGAACCAGCGGGAGTCTGGGTGTTACGGGCAATCTCGGCGATGTGGATTTACGGGAGGACACATTCAACTCCCAGTTTAGCGACTCCATACCCATTACACCGGAGGTAGCAAACCTGCCGGTAATGAAGGGAAGTGGCCAGGTCAGGGATTTGCAAGAAGCCGCCAGTCTTTCGCCTGTTTTAGCAACATTGCTTAATACATATTCCCATGCCGCAACCCGCGATGAACAACTGGCCTTGCTTGATGATTTAATCAATGCGTGGGGCGCAACTTCCACCATGGCGACAACGGCGACGGGTGCCTACGCAGGCCATCCGTTAACGATATTGTTTGAGGGCGTAGCGCCGGGAAGCGCGCAATATGAATCGTGGCTGGAGAAACTGACGATCCTGGAGCGATTCAACGGCCAAACTTTTCGTGCCGTTCCTCCGGGCAACCAGGCAATCAGCCTAGTTTTCACGTCCGGCCATATGAGACCTCTACAGCAAAGTTATCAAGCTTTGCAACGATCTGTCTATCTTTCCCTGTTCGTGCAAACACGTGGAAATGAGCTCCTGAGTGCAGTAGGGCAGGGGATAGATGATATTGGTAACGTTACGATTGATTTCACCAGTATGGAGGAATTGTTGGCAGGGCGATTGGCGGTCAGTCTGGAAGCGGGACTGCTGGATCTCGTAGATCTGATCAATGCGGCAGGCCCGCAGCTGTCCAGTTTGGGTTGGTATGGTGCTGAATACATCGCAAACATTATCGAGAACAATGATCTTTCACCAGCACTACTGGACAGATTGGCCGCTGAAGGGATTTCTTTCCTTGGTACAAACCAAACCGACTACAGCGGAAGAGACGACATCGCCGATGTGATCATTGGTAATCCCGCCAACAATCACATAATGGGTCGAAGTGGAGATGACCAGATTGTCGGCGGTTATGGCAACGACGTTCTGGATGGGGGAGAGGGCGACGATTTCCTGGAGGGTGGTGTCGGTAATGACAGGCTGGCCGGCTTTACTGGCAGCGACACCTACTACTTCTCTCGTGGCTCTGGACGAGACGTTGTGCATGAGATTGGTGACAACGTGGGAGATATTGATACCGTCGTACTTGACGGGCTGACGCCGGCGGAGGTTCGTTTTCGCCGGATTGGCCCAAATCTTATGATTGAGAGTCCGTCGACCGGTGATGTACTCACCATCTTGGATCATTTCCGTCCGGACTCAAACGCATCCCAAATTGAGCAGATCGTTTTCAGTAATGGGGAACAATGGGATATAGCGGAAATTAGTCAGCGAGTAATTACCGGGTCAGAGTTTGATGACGTACTTACCGGCACAGGGAATGGCGATGTCCTGTCTGGTTACGGCGGACAGGATCTCATCATAGGTCTTGGCGGTGATGATGTAGTAGACGGCGGTGCTGGCAATGACTTTTTCAGCAGCGCCAACTACCCATTCGACTATCGTTATGTCGACCAGTCCGAAGGTATCTACGGGTTGTACTTCAGCCGGTTCGCGGATATCCCGGACACGGCCAACGGCAATGATACCTACCTTTTTGGCCGTGGCTACGGCCAGGACATCATCGTCGATCGCGACAGCTCGCCGACGAATGTGGATGTTATTCGGTTGGCTGATGATGTAATGCCATCCGATGTTGTCCTGGTTAGGCAGGAAGACGACCTGCTTCTTCGGATTGTCGATTCCGGCGATTCTCTGACGGTCAAGCGTTGGTTCTATCAAAACGAGTCCCCCGACTGGCGGGTGGAAGAAATCCGTTTCGCGGAGGGTACGGCCTGGAATGTCTACGACATCCAGCGCGCCGTGCTCCTTTCGGCGTCCACGCCCGGACATGACGAAATATCGGGTTTTTCCACGGATGACACGATCCGGCCCCTGGGTGGGAACGACATCATTCGCGGTCGTCTCGGGGATGACTATCTGGACGGCGGCGAAGGCGACGACCGCCTGTATGGAGATGGCGGAAACGACACACTGACGGGCGGCGCTGGCTATGACGCCTTATTTGGAGGCGCCGGCAATGACACATATCTATTCAATCGCGGCGATGGCGCAGATTACATTGATGATTTCGATGGGACCGCTGGCAACCATGACGCCATCGTTTTCGGTAGTGACATATCTCCAGATCAAGTAACTGTGAGCCGGTTTGGCCACGACCTTTGGTTTTCGATCGATGGAACCAGCGATAGCCTGCAGGTTTGGTTTTGGTTCTATAACGACCGGCCTGATGGACAAATCGAGGAAGCCCGCTTTGCGGATGGCACAGTGTGGGATGTTGCCACACTGAAGACCCTGGTGCTGGGTGGCACACCGGCAGATGATTACATCGTTGGTTATCAGACTGACGATGTCATCCAAGGAAGAGACGGAAACGATCTGCTGTTCGGTTTGAGTGGTGATGACTCGATCTCTGGCGATAACGGCAGCGACCAGTTGTACGGCGAGGAAGGCAACGACCAACTTTTTGGGGGCGATGGATCCGACCTGCTGGCCGGCGGCAAGGGCGATGACATTCTCGATGGCGGTTCAGGGAATGACCGCTTATACGGTGGCAATTCTTGGCGGTCAAGCATCTATGACCCCACTAGCAACGGCAACGACACCTATCGCTTCGGTCGCGGGCAGGGCACCGATACCATCGTCGATATCGACGGGGTGGCCGGGAATCATGACGTTATTTCATTCAACAGCGACACCCTGCCGGATGACGTTATCGTCCGTCGCACGGGCAACGACCTGCACCTGCGGATAGCCGGAGCCGACGACAACCTTTTCGTAAGCAATTTCTTCTCCGGTTCTGAAAATCGGATCGAGGAAGTGCGCTTCGCCGACGGCACGGTCTGGGATGTCCCCACCCTCTACGCCCGCGGGCTGATCCCGACCAGCTTGGACGATGCCATCACCGGCTACGCCACCAACGACATCATCACCGGTCTCGATGGCGCGGATGTCCTTCTCGGCATGGAAGGCGACGACCAGCTCGACGGCGGGTTGGGCGATGACGACCTGGACGGCGGTGCCGGCAGCGATGTGTATGCCCATGGCGCTGGACAGGGCAACGATGTTATCCGCGATTCCGGTGCCCCAACGGCCGGCACCGATACCGTCCTGCTGAACGGCCTCCTCCCGGATGACGTTACCCTCAGCCTTGCCGGGCCCGATCTCGTCGTGCAGATCAACGCCACCGGCGAGCAACTGGCCCTGGTGGGTTGGCAGGACGGCACGAACGGCATCGAACAACTGGTATTCGGCGACGGCACCGTCTGGGACGAAGCCACGATTCGCAGCTATCCCTTTACAGGCACAGCCGACGACGACTATCTCGAAGGCACCGATGGCCCGGATATTCTGGATGGTGGTGCTGGCAATGACACCATCAACGGCAGGAATGGGAATGACCGGCTCTATGGCGGTACCGGCGACGACTACCTCTACGCCTACGGGAATACCTATTTCGACGGCGGGGCTGGCAATGACCAGATATCCGCTGGCCAGGGGAACGATACCTACCTCATATCCAACGACGGTTTTGACGTCATCCGTGATGACGGCGGTGCCAATACCATGTTGTTTGCGCCCGGCATCACACTGGCGGACCTGAGCATTCAGGCGCATCGGGTCATCGTGAGCGGCGACGGTGATTTTGAGGTCACCCAGATCGCCGTGGGGATCGGCGATGGAACCGGGGCGTACTACAGCAGCGAAGTCTATGTGTACTCGGATGAAGTCGGGGGCTACCTATACGGAGGTGTCCCGGCCAGCTTGCAGTTTGTATTCGCCGATGGCACGACGCTGACACAAGAAGATATCTTCGCACAGGCCGATGGCGGGCTCATCGGCAATCACCAGGGCACTACCGGGAATGATGTGCTGATTGGTAGTGTGGCCGACGATCAGCTGGAAGCCGATGACGGGGATGATGTCATCAGCGGCCGGGGCGGCAACGACAGCCTGAGCGGGTGGGGCGGGAACGACTTGATCAGTGGGGGCTCCGGGAATGACGACATCTCCGGAGATTGGGGTGATGACGTCCTGGCCGGTGGAAAAGGCCATGATTGGATTTACGGCGGCTCGGAGAACGACGTTTATCTTTTCAACCGCGGTGATGGGAATGACGGTATCAATAACTGGGAATCGCCGACCGATCTCGACACCATTTCATTCGGGCTGGGCATCCAACCGAATGATGTCCATGGGCATGTCGATTCCAATGGGAATCTTATCCTCACCTTCGGCGGTAGCGACAGCATCACCATCTACTGGTTCGATAGTTACAATGGCAATGCCATCATCCCGGAAGCCGTGGTCGAGCGTGTCCAGTTCGTGTCCCCCGATGGCACGAGGGTCTTCGATTTTGCGGCTATTGTCGAAAGCCTGTCGGCCGATCTGCTGTCGGCCGATGCCGCCAACCCGGTGGCTCTGTTCACGCCCGCCACGGCCGGTTTTGAGCTGACGGGCACGGTTGCCCCGGTCAGCGAGGAACATGTGATCGCCTACGGCCTGACTGGCGACTTGTTTGCCCTGGCCGCCCAGCATACTGGCGGTGTTAGCACGGATGACATCATTCGTGGTACGGCCGGGGATGACACCGTCACCGATTCGGGCGGAAACAACACCATCCTGGCCGGCGATGGCAATAACGTGGTTACGACGGGCGGGGGTGACGATGTCATCACCACTGGCCGCGGCAATGATGTGATCGTGGCGGGCGATGGCAGGGATCGCATTAATGCCGGTGCCGGCAACGATGCCATCACCGGCGGTTTGTCCGATGACACGTTGATTGGTGGCGCCGGTAACGACTCGTATTTCTTCAATCTGGGCGATGGTGTTGATGTGATAGATGACCTGGCGGGCGCTGGCGAGGGAAACCGGGTGGTCTTCGGCCCGGGCATTACACCGGACGATCTCAAGCTCTCATACGACGGCTCGATGCTGGCGATCGATGTTGGCACTGGCGGCGATGGTTTGCGGTTGTCGAATTTCGACTCGTCGAATCCTCTGGGCGCGCATGCCATCGAAACCTTCGAGTTTGCCGATGGGTCGGTGCTTACCCATGCCGAACTGATCGGCCGTGGGATTGGATTCACGGGCACCGGCACTGACGATTTGCTCATCGGCACCGGTGTTGCCGATCACATAGCCGCTCTGGGCGGGAATGATGTGATCGTTGGCGGCGTCGGGAACGACCTGCTCAATGGTGGTTCCGGCAATGATCTTTACGTATTCAACTTGGGCGATGGTGTCGATACCATTGTTGATCGCGCGTCCCCGGGCGTTGGGAATACCGTTGTCTTTGGACCGGGTATTTCGTCCGCCGATCTTGTCCTGCGACTGGACACGGCTGGGACTTCCCCGGCGCTGGTTGTTCAGGTGGGTGCTGGCGGCGATTCGATCCGCTTGGAAGGCTTTAACCCGGACGATGCCGTTGGCTCGCATGCCGTGGAAACCTTCCGGTTTGCCGATGGCACGTCGTTGTCCTACGACCAGCTGCTCAGTCTCGGTATTGCTGTCAATGGCACGAGTACCACTGAATCCCTGACCGGCACGAGCGTGCGCGATCGGCTGACCGGTGCCGGTGGCAACGACGCGCTGGCCGGAGGGGAAGGCGATGACGCCTATTTCGTCAACGCCGGGGATGGGGTGGTGAGCATCACCGATACCTCCTCGCCGTTCGATCCCAACACTGTGATTTTTGGTAGTGGAATTACGCCCGAGAGCTTGCAACTCGACCTGGATGCCGCGACCGGTGAACTGATTCTCCGGGTGGGTCAGGCTGGCGATGCCGTGCGTCTTTCGGGTTTCAATCCAACCGATCCATACGGCGATCGCGCGGTTGAGTTCTATCGTTTCGCTGACGGAACGGTGCTGACCTATTCCCAGTTGATCGACCGCGGCTTCGACGTGCTCGGCACCGACGCCAATGACGACCTGCGCGGGACGTCCACCACCGACCGGATCACGGGTTCAGCCGGCCACGACCTGATCAGCGGCGGCGCCGGTGGTGACTTCGCTTCGGGCGGCGCCGGAGACGATACCTATGTCTACCGGATCGGCGACGGCATCCTGACCATCGACGATCTCGCCACCATCGGCGAGGGCAATACGCTGGAGTTCGGCGAGGGCATCGCGCTCGCCGACCTGCGCAACCGGCTGAGCTATTTGCCGCCGGCGCCGGGGCAGGATTACGGTACCTTCATCATCCGCATCGGTGAAGGGACCGGTGACGAGGTTCGCCTGGCGAACTTCAACCCCGACGATGCCGATCTGGGCGCGCACGCCGTGGATCTGTTCCGCTTCGCCGACGGCACGACCGTGAACTACCGGCAATTGGTGCAGAATACCTTTATCGTCCAGGGTGACACCGGCGATGACAGCCTGCGCGGTACCAACCTGACCGACCGGCTCTATGGTTATGAGGGTTCCGATACCCTGCGTGGCCAGTTGGGCAACGACACATTGACCGGCGGCACCGGGAATGACGAGCTCCATGGCGAGGAGGGGGACGATACCTACGTCTTCAACCTCGGCGATGGCATCGACACCATTCATGAGACCGCCAACCCCGCGGCCCCCAACCGCATCGTGTTCGGCGCCGGAATTGCGCTTTCCGATCTGCGCTTCGAGCAGGTCGGTAACCTGCTGACGATCCAATATGGCAGCTTGGGCGACGCCATCCGGTTGCCGAACTTCAACTTCAGCAACGTCGGTGGCACGGTGGTGGTGACGACCCTGGAATTTGGGAATGGCAGTACGGCCGACCTGGCGACCCTGATGAACCAGTCGCCGGTGCTCGATACGCCATTGGCCGATACCACGGTGCGGGTGGAGGATGTATTGTCGTACGCCGTTCCGGCGGGCGCCTTTTCCGATCCGGACGTGGGTGACACGCTGAGCTACTCGGCATCGCTGGCCGATGGCTCAGCTTTGCCGGCTTGGGTGCAGTTCGACGCCAGCAATGGGTCATTCACGGGGACACCGGCACTGGGCGATCTCGGGGCTTTGGATGTCCGGGTGACCGCCACCGATGCCCTTGGGCTGAGTGTGAGCGACAACTTCACCCTGTCCGTGGTGCCGAGGAACCGGGCGCCGGAAGTGGCGCAGCCGCTGGCCGACCTGGCCGTGGATGAAGACGTTGCTGCCATTCTGACTGTGCCGGCGGACGCGTTCGTCGATCCGGATGCTGACGACACCCTGACCTACACCGCCACGCTGGCCGATGGGACAGCCTTGCCCACCTGGCTCACGTTCGATGCCGATACCCGCACTTTCACTGGCACGCCCACGAACGGCGACGTCGGCGCATTGGACATCCGGGTCACGGTTACGGATCGAGAGGGCGCGAGTGTCTCCGATGCTTTCACGCTCACCGTGAACAACGTCAACGACGCTCCGGTACTGGCCAATGCCCTTGCCGATCGATCCACCACCGAAGGGCAGGCCTTCAGCTTCACCCTCGACCCGGCCACCTTCGCCGACGACGATGCCATCCACGGCGATACCCTGAGCTTCTCGGCCACGCTGGCTGACGGTTCTGCGCTGCCGGGGTGGCTTAGCTTCGATTCATCCTCCCAGACCTTCTCGGGCACGTCCCCGGACGACAGCACGGTGACCGGCACGGATGGCGATGACGTGATGGTCTCGGACGATGTCGATACTGTTCATACCCTCCGCGTCACCGCCACCGATACCGGCGGCCTGTCGGTTTCGGACGACTTTGCGCTCACCGTCCACGACGCGAGCCCCGACGACGTCTACGACGGCCGGGGCGGCAACGATATGCTGGACACCGGGCTCGGTAACGACACCCTCACCGGCGGCACCGGCCATGACACGCTCCTGGGCGGGGTAGGAAACGATACCTATATCTATAACCCGGGCGATGGCCTCGATGCCCTGACCGACACCGACGGCGTCGATACCCTGCGCTTCGGGAATGGCATCACCGCCGAGCAGGTGGTCGTGCGCCTCGATACCGCCGCCGGGCTCGCCCGCCTGCGGTTCCTCGACGCCGACGGTTGCGAGAGCACCGATCAGGGGATCGATATCACCCTGAACGCCGACGGCAGCCTTCCCATCGAGACCATCCGCTTCGCTGATGGCGGCGCACTCTCACCAGCGGACCTCGTGATCCAGTCACTTGTCTGGTATGGAACCAACCAGGCTGACGTCCTCACCGCCGGTCGCCACGACGACACCATCCACGGCGGCAACGGCCAGGATGTCCTCACGTCAGGGTCCGGCAATGACACCCTGTATGGCGAGAACGGAAACGATCGCCTCTACGGGCAGGGCGGTAACGATACCCTGACCGGCGGCCGGGGAGACGACCTCCTCGACGGCGGCTGCGGGGATGACATCCTCGTCGCCGATCAAGGGGAAGACACGCTGATCGGCGGCCAGGGCAATGACACGATCCTGCTGGGCCAGGGCGAGCACACCATCCGGTTCGGGACCGGCGACGGCCAAGACACGATCCGTCGTCCGACGAGTGATGATGATGCCGAGGCCGAGGTGGTCTTCGGGCCAGGCATCGACCCCAACAAATTGTGGTTCGCGCGCAGTGGCAATGACCTGACCGTGCAGCTCCTGGGCACCGGCGACGGCATGACCCTCGAAGGCTGGTACAACGCGAAGCACAAGCCGATCGAAGAGTTCCAGACCGCCGACGGTTCCGAACTGGAAGGCAAGCAGATCGAACGCCTGGTCCAGGCCATGGCCCAGTTCGCCCCGAGCCTGTCGGCCGATGGCACCCTGCCCACCGACCAGCAGCAGGAACTCAACGCCGTCATTGCGGCGGCGTGGGAGTCCGGGCACTGAACGATATTCGAGACAGGTCTAGCCGAGTTTTTTTAATGTCGCGACGTTTTGCTTGTGCGTTATGCTTGTTGCTTCTGTGCGCTGGCGCGGCGGCTGATTCATCGGAATTCAAGAAAGCCGTTGCCGCCGAGCGCAAGGGCGATTACCAACGGGCGCACTACACCTTCAGCATGTTGGCCGGACAGGGTGACCCGAAGGCGCAGCACGCGCTGGGGCGTCTGTATGAGCATGGCCGCGGCGTGCAGGGCAATGCCCAGACGGCCATGCAATGGTACCGGCGCGCGGCCGATCAGGGGCACGCCGACAGCGAATACCGGCTGGCGGTAGCTTATGCCTACGGGGTCGGCGGCTATCCCCAAGACAACCGCGAGGCCGTGATCTGGCTGAAGCTCGCCGCTGAACACGGGCACGGCAAAGCGCGTAAAATGCTAGCTCGGGCCTACGAACACGGTGGGTTGGGGCTACAACCCGACCCGAAGCAGGCTCGATACTGGCAACGGCAAAAGAAGAGCAAGAAGAACGAATGAATCAGATTGTCGCAGTGGCCATCGGCGGGGCGCTCGGGAGCCTGCTGCGTTTCTGGATGTCCACCTGGGTGCACAGCTTCGCCGGCCGGGGATTTCCCTACGGTACGCTGGCGGTCAATGTGCTCGGCTGCCTGGCCATCGGCGTGCTGTTCGTGATTTTCACCGAACGCCTGAGCGACAATGCCGTTCTGCGCGCTGGTATCCTGATCGGCGTGCTGGGCGGGTTCACGACGTTCTCATCGTTTTCCATCGAAACTTTCAGCCTCGTCGAGCAGGGCGAGCATCTCAAGGCGTTGACCAATGCCGCGGCGAGCCTGGTGCTGTGCGTTGGCGCCACCTGGATCGGCGTAATTCTCGGGAGGCAAATCTGATGAAGCACAGCGACGTGACCATGGTGCGTGTTTATCTCACCGAGTCGGAAAAAACGCTCAAGACGTTGCTGGCCAAGCTGCACGATG
>CAKKRZ010000020.1 GCA_919902925.1 Acidiferrobacterales bacterium
CGCTCACCGAGGCCGGGTACGTCGGCGAGGACGTCGAGAACATCATCCAGAAGCTCCTGCAGAAGTGCGACTACGACGTCGAGAAGGCGCAGAAGGGCATCGTCTACATCGACGAGATCGACAAGATCTCGCGCAAGAGCGAGAACCCGTCCATCACCCGCGACGTGTCGGGCGAGGGTGTGCAGCAGGCGCTGCTCAAGCTGATCGAAGGCACGGTGGCCTCGGTCCCCCCGCAGGGCGGCCGCAAGCACCCGCAGCAGGAGTTCCTGCAGGTCGACACCCGCAATATCCTGTTTATCTGCGGCGGCGCCTTCTCCGGCCTCGACAAGGTCATCCAGGGCCGCTCGGAAAAGGGCGGTATCGGCTTCAGCGCCCAGATCCGCAGCAAGGCCGATTCCCGGCGCGCGTCCGAGTTGCTGCGCCAGGTCGAACCCGAGGATCTGATCAAGTACGGCCTGATCCCGGAGTTTGTCGGCCGTCTGCCGGTGATCGCCATCCTGGAAGAGCTCGACGAAAAGGCGTTGATCACGATTCTCACTGAGCCCAAGAACGCCTTGATCAAGCAGTATCAGAAATTGATGAAGCTTGAGGGTGTCGAGCTCGAGATCGGCACTGAGGCGCTGGCGGCGATCGCCAGCCGTGCCCTGGATCGCAAGACCGGCGCGCGTGGTCTGCGTTCCATCCTTGAGCGGGCCCTGCTCGATATCATGTTCGAACTCCCGTCGATGGAGAATGTCGTCAAGGTTGTCATCGAGGAGAAGGTCATCCTCGAGGCTGCCCGGCCGCTGCTGATTTATGCCGATGGCGACAGCCAGGGGTTGAAACGCATGACGGCCACTCCTTGAGGGCCGCCATTGTACCGGTGGTCAGACAAACCCCGCCTTTGGCGGGGTTTTTTGTTTTCAGCCGTGGGCGGAAATCGCGACTATGTTTAATGATTACCCGGACATAGAACGCCGAAATAGCCGTGGTAATTGAATTTGCGGACGTTTGGCCCCACACTCGACTCTGTACATTGGAATCAATGAATTGCCCATGAGCCAGGAAACGATCGAACCCAAAGAACCCACCCTCATCGCCGGTAGCGAGGTCAATCTGCCCGTACTGCCGCTGCGTGACGTGGTGGTGTTCCCGTACATGGTCATCCCGCTGTTCGTTGGACGGCGCAAGTCGATTCGCGCGCTCGAACAGGCCATGGAGTCCAACAAGCAGATTATGCTCGTGGCGCAGAAGAGCGCCTCCGACGACGATCCGACGTCCGAGCATATCCACCGCATCGGTACCACCGCCACTATCCTGCAACTGCTCAAACTGCCGGACGGCACCGTCAAGGTGCTGGTGGAAGGCGAGCGTCGGGCGGCCATCAGCCAGTACACCGCGACCGATGAATATTTCCAGGCAGACGTCGCCCAGATGCAGGTCCCGGAAATCGACCCGAAAGAGGGCGAGGCACTGATGCGTTCAGTGCTCAGCGAGTTCGACCAGTACGTCAAGCTGAACATGAAGATCCCGCCGGAGATACTGACCTCGCTCTCCGGCGTTGACGACCCGGGCCGGCTGGCCGACACCGTCGCCGCGCATCTTTCGCTCAAGATCGACGACAAGCAGAAGATCCTCGAAATCCAGGATACCCGCGAGCGGCTGGAGCACATCCTGTCGGTACTGGAAGGCGAAATCGACCTGTTGCAGGTCGAGAAGCGTATCCGCGGCCGCGTCAAGCGGCAGATGGAAAAGAGCCAGCGCGAGTACTACCTGAACGAACAGATGAAGGCCATCCAGAAGGAACTGGGTGAAATGGAAGAGGGCCCGAACGAGATTGAGGAACTTGAGAAGCGCATCAAGACGGCCGGCATGTCCAAGGAAGCGCGCGAAAAGGCCGTGGCCGAGCTCAAGAAGCTCAAGATGATGTCACCGATGTCGGCCGAGGCGACGGTGGTGCGCAACTATATCGACTGGCTGCTCAACGTGCCATGGAAGAAACGCAGCAAGGTCCAGAAGGATCTGCGCAAGGCCGAGGAGATTCTCGAGCACGATCACTACGGGCTGGAAAAGGTCAAGGAACGCATCCTTGAATACCTGGCGGTCCAGCAGCGCGTCAACAAGATCAAGGGCTCGATCCTGTGCCTGGTCGGTCCGCCGGGCGTTGGCAAGACCTCGCTCGGCCAGTCGATCGCGCGCGCCACCGGGCGCAAGTTCGTGCGCATGTCACTCGGCGGTGTGCGTGACGAGGCCGAGATTCGCGGCCATCGTCGCACCTACATCGGCTCGTTGCCCGGCAAGTTGGTCCAGAACATGGCCAAGGTCAAGACCAAGAACCCGTTGTTCATGCTCGATGAAGTCGACAAGATGTCCATGGACTTCCGCGGCGATCCCAGCTCGGCGCTGCTGGAGGTGCTGGACCCGGAACAGAATCACACCTTCAGCGATCACTACCTCGAGGTCGATTACGATCTTTCCGAGGTCATGTTCGTGGCCACTGCCAACACCCTCAATATACCGGCGCCGTTACTCGACCGCATGGAAGTCATTCGTCTGTCCGGCTATACCGAAGACGAGAAGGTCAACATCGCGCTCAAGTATCTGGTCCCGAAACAGCTGAAATATAACGGGCTTAAGGATGAAGAGATCGCCATCGGCGAGAAGGTGATCCGCGACATCATCCGCTACTACACCCGCGAAGCTGGTGTGCGCAACCTGGAGCGTGAAATCTCCAAGATCTGCCGCAAGGTCACCAAGCAGTTGTTGCTGGAGCCAGAGCAGAACGGGCGCAAGGTGACCCTGACCCAGAAACGCCTGGACAAGTACCTGGGCGTACAGCGTCACCGCTACGGCGTTGCCGAGGAAAAGAACCAGGTCGGCCAGGTGACCGGATTGGCCTGGACCGAAGTGGGCGGCGAACTGCTGACCATCGAGGCGGCGATCGTCGCCGGCAAGGGCAAGACCACTTATACCGGCAAGCTGGGCGATGTCATGCAGGAATCCATCCAGGCCGCCATGACCGTGGTCCGTTCGCGCGCCGCGCGCCTGGGGCTGGCCGCGGATTTCTACCAGCAGCACGATTTCCACGTGCACGTGCCCGAAGGCGCGACCCCCAAGGACGGTCCGAGCGCAGGTATCGCCATGTGCACGGCGATTGTTTCTTCCCTGACCCGTATCCCGGCGCGGGCCGAGGTGGCCATGACCGGTGAGATTACGCTGCGCGGCGAGGTTCTGCCCATCGGCGGTCTCAAGGAAAAGCTGCTCGCCGCTCACCGCGGCGGCATCAAGACCGTGCTGATTCCCGAGGAGAACCGCAAGGACCTGGTAGACATCCCGAAGAACATCCGCGACGATCTCGACATCCGGCCGGTTCGCTGGATCGACCAGGTCCTGGAGGCGGCGCTGGAGCGCATGCCGGCGCCGGTCGAGGACAAGCCGGCCGCTGAATCCGAGGCGGCAGCCAAGCCCGCCGAGCCGCTCGACGTCAGCAAGAACGTCATCACGCATTAAGCCCGCCGTCCCTCGGCGGGTGATGGTGGCTTGCCATCGCCCATTCTGTTTCTTGACACGGCCACCGGGCCGGGCGTATATCTTTTCGCCAGCCCGGGCGTGTTGTCTTGTCGTATGCGTCCGGGCACCGGCCGTCCCGCAGAACACGTCTGTCTAACCGTTCCAGGGGGAGATGCACACGTGAACAAATCTGAACTGATCGACCAGGTTGTCCTCAACGCAGAACTCAACAAAGCCACCGCCACGCGCGTCGTCGACGTTTTGCTTGACGTTATTTCCGAGCGGCTGCGACAGGGCGATACCGTGACCCTGTCCGGCTTTGGAACCTTCACGGTCAGCAGTCGCACGGCGCGCAATGGACGTAACCCGCGTACCGGCGAGATGATTGCCATCCCCGCCTCCAAAAGCCCTCGCTTCAAGGCTGGCAAAGGCCTGAAGGATGCCTTAAACTAGCGCGCCCTCAGAGGGGGTCGAGGCAGCCGCCTGACTTTCCTGCTGCGGGTGCTTAGCTCAGCGGTAGAGCGTCGCCTTTACAAGGCGAGGGTCGGGGGTTCGATCCCCTCAGCACCCACCATCGTAGGGACTTGGAGCGGTAGTTCAGTTGGTTAGAATACCGGCCTGTCACGCCGGGGGTCGCGGGTTCGAGTCCCGTCCGCTCCGCCATTCATATCGAGCGAGGCAATCGGGAGAACCCGGTTGTCTCGTCTTGATCGAGTGCACCCACTGGTCCGCTGCAATTGCTGCCTCGCGCCGGCCCCGGTAGAGTACCGGCCCATGCTGAATACCATCCGCGAAAAAACCCAGGGCATCATTGCCACCTTCATCCTCGTCCTGCTGGTCATTCCCTTTGCCCTGTGGGGCATCAATTCCTACTTCGAAGGCGGTCCCAGCAACACCGTGGCCAAGGTCGATGGCACGGAAATATCCAAACAACGCTACCTGGAGGCGCTGGAACGCTACCGCGGACGGGTCGAGCCGGGGCGTTTCGAGAGCAGCGCTTTCAAGGAGCTGGTGTTGTCCGGCCTTATCGATCAGGCGCTGATGCTGCAGGATGTCAACGACGCCGGCTACCGCGTCTCTGATCAGCAGCTCACCCGCCTGGTTCATGAGATTCCCGTCTTCCAGCGCAACGGTCGTTTCGATATGACGATGTTCACTCAGTTCCTGCGCCGCGAAGGCCTGAGCGAGCAGGCCTTTCTGGCGCAGTTGCGCGCCGACATCACCACGCGTCAGGCGCAGTCGGGCCTGGTGCAGACGGCGATTGTCACGGATGCCGAGGTCAACCGTCTGGCCCAGCTGCTGGCCCAGCGCCGCGAGGCCGGTTGGCTGCGCATCGCCCCGGAACCCCTGGCGGCGCGCGCGCGCGTGACCCCGGAGGATGTGAAGAAATTCTACGAATCCAAACCGGATCTGTTCAAGACACCTGAAGAGGTGCGCATCCAGTTCGTGCGCCTGTCGATCGAGGATCTCCGGCGGCGCCATCGGCCGACGGAGGCCGAGATCCTCAAGGCCTATCAGGACGACATCGGCCGCTACACCACCGCCGAGCAGCGGCGCGTGTCGCATATCCTGATTCCGTTGCCGGCCAACGCCGAGCCGGCGCAGGCGGAGAAAGCCGGTCAACAGGCCGAGGCGCTGCAGGCCCGGTTGAAGGCCGGTGCCGATTTTGCCGCCCTGGCACGCCAGCATTCCGGCGACAAGGCGACGGCCGCCCGCGGCGGAGAGCTGGGCGAAGTCAAACCGGGCAAGTTGCCGAAAATCCTGGAAGCGGCGGCACTGGCGCTCAAGCCGGGCGAAGTCAGCGACCCGATCCAGACGCCGGCCGGGTTTCACCTGGTCAAGCTGACGTCACGCCCGTCCGTGCCCAAGCCGCTGGCGGCCGTGCGTGCGCAGGTGATCGAACAATTGCGCAAGCAATGGTCCGAGGAGCGGTTTGCGGAACTCGGGGAAAAGCTGCGCAATCTCGCCTATGAGAACCCGGACAGCCTGTCACCGGTTGCCAATACGCTTGAACTCGAAATCCAGCAGACTGGCTGGTTTACGCGCAGCGGCGGCCATGGCCTGGCCAGCCACCTCAAGGTCGTGGAAAACGCCTTCAGTCCGGAGTTGATCGGCGGTGGGCGTAATAGTGAGGTCATCGAGGTCGATCGCCAGACGCTGGTCGCGATTCGCGTCATCGGTCATCGTCCGTCAACCCGGAAACCGCTGCAGCAGGTGCGCGCCGAGGTCGAACGTCTGCTGCGTCAACAGTCGGCCAATGAGGCCGCGCTGGCGCTGGCGCGTCAGTTGCTCAGTGAGTTGCGCCAGGGCGGCGATCCGCAGGCCCTGGCCCGCCGCCACGGTATCGAACTGGTTGCGGCCCGTGTCCTCAGCCGCGAAACACCGGGAAGGGTCGATCCTCGTCTGTTAGAGGTTGTTTTCCGGACCAGTCGGCCCGCAGGTGGCAAACCAACGTATGAGTTGGTGGAGAGTGGCAGCCAGGGGCCGCATATCGTGATCCTGCGTCAGGTGATCGACGCCAGGCCGGAGCAACTCAGCGCGGATGTGCGCAAGAAGGTCCGCCGGCTGCTGGAAGAGCGCCGCGGCAACGGCTATTTCGAACACTACCGCGACGGCCTGCGTCAGCAGGCCGACATCCGCATCCACAAGGAACGGTTGTAACGCGCCGCCTACGGCGTTTTGACCAGCAGCTTCTGGTAGTTGAGCCCGATGGCCACGGTATTGAACCCGCCATCTACGTAGGTGATCTCGCCGGTAACGCCGGAGGCGAGGTCCGAGCACAGGAACGCTCCCACGTTGCCGACTTCATCGATGGTCACGCCGCGCTCCAGCGGCGACATCAGGTCGTTGTAGTCGAGCAGTTTCTTGAAGTCGCTGATGCCGGAAGCGGCCAGGGTGCGTATTGGGCCGGCCGAGATGCCGTTCACGCGGATGCCGTCCGGTCCCAGCGACTGGGCCAGGTAGCGCACGTTGGCCTCGAGGCTGGCCTTGGCCAGGCCCATGACGTTGTAGTTGGGGATGGCGCGGACCGCGCCGATGTAGGACAAGGTCAATAGCGCGCCGGCACGGCCCTGCATCATGCTGCGTCCGGCCTTGGCCAGGGCGGCAAAGCTGTAGGAGCTGATTTCGTGAGCCACGCGGAACCCCTCGCGAGTCACGACATCGATATAGGAGCCGGCCAGTTCCTCGCGCGGGGCAAAGGCCACGGAATGAACGATGATGTCGAGCCCGTCCCAGAAATCATCCAGGCGCGAAAAGGTTTCGTCGATCTGGCTGTCGCTAGAGACATCGCAGGGCAGGCAGATGCTGGAGCCGGTCGCGGACGCCACTTTCTCCACCCGCTCCTTGAGCTTGTCGTTCTGGTAGGTGAAGGCGAGGGCGGCGCCCTCGCGGTGCATGGCCTTGGCGATGCCCCAGGCGATCGACCGTTCGCCGGCGACACCGACGATCAACGCCCGTTTGCCGTCCAGAAATCCCATGCTCGTGTCTCCTCGTTATTCCGGTCCGTGGCCGCCGACGCGGCGGCACGGAGTCCGGTAAAGTAACGAAATTCACCGGCGCTGGAAAGGGGGTTGGTGCGTGCGAAATCGGGTATAGTGCCGTGATCGCGGCGGTCGCTCATGCCCTCTCGCAGCCACCACACGAATCGCCGTCCATCCTTGCGTTTCCCGGCGCGGATGGCGACGGTATTGTTATTGGCAGTCCCGGTGGCGATTCACGCCGCCTGGAACGACCCCTATCCGGCACACGAGCAGGGCCAGAATATCCTCTACACGGCCTTTCGCGAGCGTCCCAAGCACCTGGACCCGGCCCGTTCCTACAGTTCCAACGAGTACGATTTCATCGCCCAGATCTACGAGCCGCCGTTCCAGTATCACTATCTCAAACGCCCTTTCCAGCTCGTCCCGCTGACCGCCAGCGCCATGCCCGTGCCGGTCTATCTCGATCGTCAGGGTCGGCCACTGCCGGCCGGTGCGCCGGTCGCGAGCATCGCCTACAGCGTTTACACCATCCGCATCCAGCCGGGCATCCGCTACCAGCCGCATCCCGCCTTCGCGCGCGATGATCGGGGTGTTCCACGCTATCACCAGCTAACGGCCGCCGAGCTGGCGCGCATTCACACGATCGGCGATTTCCCGCATTACGGTACACGCGAGTTGGTGGCCGCCGATTACGTCCACCAGATCAAGCGGCTGGCCCATCCGCGCCTGCATTCGCCGGTTCTGAGCGTCATGCAGGATTACGTCGTCGGTCTCAAGGACTATGCGGCGAACCTGCGCCGCGAGCATGCCCGGCTGAATCGCAAGGGCCGCGGCCCGGCCCTCGATCTGGAGCGCTATCCGCTGAAGGGCGTCGAGACGATCGATCGCTATACCTATCGTGTGACCATACACGGCAAGTACCCGCCACTGCTGTACTGGATGGCGATGCCGTTCTTTGCGCCGATGGCGCCCGAAGTCGACCGGTTTTTCAGCCAGCCCGGCCTGCGCGAACGCAACTTGACGCTCGACTGGTATCCGGTCGGCACCGGACCCTACATGCTGACCGTGAACAACCCGAACCGGCAGATGGTGCTGGAGCGCAATCCCCACTATCGCGATGAGCGCTACCCGGCGCAAGGCGAGGCCGGTGACCGCCAGCGCGGCCTGCTGGCCGATGCCGGCCGGCGACTTCCCTTTATCGACCGCATCGTCTTCAGCCTGGAGAAAGAGAACATCCCCTACTGGAACAAGTTTCTGCAGGGTTACTACGACCGCTCGGTCGTACCCACGGAATCATTCGATCAGGCAGTGCGTTTCACCGGCAGCGGCGACACCGACATCAGCGACGACATGAAGGTCCGAGGCATCCATTTGCGAACCAGCGTGGCGACCTCTACCTATTACCTCGGCTTCAACATGCTCGATCCGGTGGTCGGCGGGAACAACGAACGAGCACGCAAGCTGCGCCGCGCCATTTCTATCGCCATCGACATCGAAGAGCAGATCTCGATCTTCCGCAATGGCCGTGGCATCGCTGCGCAAGGGCCGATCCCGCCGGGAATCTTCGGTTATCTACCGGGTTGCGCAGGCCTGAACCGCTATGTCTACCAATGCGTGCGTGACGCTCCGCAACGACGCTCATTGTCCGAGGCGCGGCGACTGCTGGCGGAAGCCGGCTATCCCGATGGATCCGATCGTCGTACCGGTAGGCCGCTGCTGATCTATTTCGATACCCCGGCGACCGGCCCGGCCGAAAAGGCACGGTTTGACTGGTATGCCAAGCAACTCGCGCGCCTGAACATTCAGCTTGTGGTGCGCGCCACCGACTACAACCGTTTCCAGGAAAAGATGCGCAAGGGTGACGCGCAGCTTTTCGAATGGGGCTGGAACGCCGATTACCCCGATCCGGAAAATTTCCTGTTCCTGCTGTACGGTCCCAACAAGAAGGTCGGTGGCGAGGGGGAGAATGCCTCGAACTATGACAATCCGGAGTTCAACCGGTTGTTCGAGCAACTCAAGAACCTGGATGACAGTCCGCAGCGCCTGCACCTGATCGGGCAGGCCCTGGAGGTGGCGCGTCGCGACGCCCCGTGGATCTGGGGCGTGCACCCGCGCCAGTACACCCTCGATCATGCCTGGCTGCACAACGCCAAGCCGCACCAGATGGCCAACAACACCCTCAAGTATCTGCGCCTCGACCCGGCTCTGCGCCGTGAACGCCGCGAGGCCTGGAACCGGCCGGTCCGGTGGCCGCTGGTGCTGGTGGGTGGCGTGCTGCTGGCCGGGTTGATACCGGCCGTGGTGCTCTATCGCCGGCGGGAACGGAGCACAGCGGCATGATGGCCTATGTCCTGCGCCGTCTGCTGTACGCCATTCCGATCCTGATCGGAGTGAACCTGCTGACCTTCTGGCTGTTTTTTTTCGTCAACAGCCCGGACGACATGGCGCGCATGCACCTGGGCATGAAGCGGGTGACACCGGCGGCGATTGCCCAATGGAAGGAAGCACGCGGTTTTGACAAACCGCTGCTTCTCAACCGCGAGGCGGCGGGTGTTGAAAAACTCACCGACACGATCTTCTTCCGTCATTCGCTGCGGCTCTTTGTCTTTGACTTCGGCCGCGCCGAGGACAATCGCGACATCCGTCGCGAGATCGGTGAGCGCATGGGGCCCAGCCTGGCCATCGCGCTGCCGTCGTTTTTGGTCGGGCTGCTCACCTACGTCAGCTTCGCCCTGTTACTGGTCTTCTTCCGCGCCAGCTATGTGGATGTCTGGGGAGTGGTGCTGTGCGTGGTGCTCATGTCCATCTCCACCATGTTTTACGTGATCGGCGGCCAGTATCTGATCGGCAAGCTCTGGAGCCTGGTGCCGATCTCCGGTTACGGGGATGATGGTCCCGGCGCCATCCGCTTCCTGCTGCTGCCCATGGCGGTCGGTATCGCCGCCGCCGTCGGCCTGCGCACCCGCCTGTACCGGACTTTCTTCCTGGAGGAAATCAATAAGGACTACGTGCGCACCGCCCGCGCCAAGGGGCTGAACGAGTGGCGGGTGCTGTTCGTGCACGTGTTGCGCAATGCGCTGATTCCAATCCTGACCGGTGTGGTGGTGGTGATCCCGGCACTGTTCCTCGGCAGCCTGATCCTGGAATCGTTCTTCGGCATCCCGGGACTGGGCAGCTACACCATCGACGCCATTCATGCCCAGGATTTCTTCGTGGTGCGCGCCATGGTGTTCCTCGGCTCGGTGCTCTACATCGTCGGGCTCATTCTCACGGACATCAGCTACATGCTGGTCGATCCGCGCGTGCGTTTGTACTGAGGCTATAGCCATGGTGCCTCACATCCTCTGGACCGACGTACTGATCTACCTGTTGCTGGCGGTGATCGCCGGCTTTGCGGTGTATGCCTCGCGGCATGAGCATCTGCGCACGCCCTGGCGCCAAGTGACGCGCCGGCCGATGGCCATGGGCGCGCTGGTGGTGCTGCTGGCCTTCGTGGCCGTCGGTCTGCTCGATTCGGTCCACTACCGGCCGCGATTGCCGGGTTCCGCCACGCAGACCTCGTCGGAGGTGAGAAGCGCGCTGGACGCGCTGCTGTCGCCGCTCCGGCGCCGGACCGAAAAGACCTATTCGGCCCCGTTCGCAACCCACGCCCACGGTCGTGAGACGGTACTGCGGCCAGACGGCGCGCTCGCCCGGGCCTACCCGCGGCTGCTTCACGGCGGGGCACACCTGACCGACGGCGAGAGCCGGCTTGCCGACATCCTCGTCAAGGTGGCAACGGCTACTGGCACGGTCTTGCTGTTGTGGTTGCCGCTGGCGGCCTGGGTGGCCTGGCGTCAGCGATCACCGGGTGATGGTTGGGCTGGCGGCTGGCAACGACTGTGGCGAGGTGAGAGTGAACTTCCCTGGCGCACCCTGCTGTTGACGCTGGTCGTGCTGCTGGCAGCGATCGCCAACCTGGCCTGGCTCTCGGCGTACTATCACGTCCTGGGCACCGATCAGGTCGGGCAGGACGTGCTGCTCAAGTCGCTCAAGAGCGTACGCACCGGGTTGGTGATCGGCACGCTGACGACGCTGGTGATGCTGCCGTTCGCGTTGTTCTTCGGCATCCTGGCGGGCTATGCGCGCGGCCTGATCGACGATGTCATTCAGTACGTCTACACCACGCTCAGCTCCATCCCGGATGTATTGCTGATCGCCGCCGGGGTGCTGAGTTTGCAAGTCTACATGGCCCATCACCCGGAAACCTTCGACAACGTAACCACCCGGGCCGACTGGCGCCTGCTGTTCCTGTGCCTGATCCTTGGGCTCACCAGCTGGACCGGTCTGTGCCGCCTGTTGCGCGGTGAGGTTCTTAAGCTGCGCGAGGCCGATTATGTTTTGGCGGCGCGCTCGCTGGGCGCCAGCCACTTCGCCATCATGGCCCGGCATCTGTTGCCCAACGTCATGCACATCGTGCTGATCGCCGTGGTGCTGGATTTCTCCGGACTGGTGCTGGCCGAGGCGGTGCTTTCCTACATCGGCGTCGGTGTCGATCCGACCATGGATTCCTGGGGCAACATGATCAACGGCGCGCGCCTGGAAATGGCGCGCGAGCCGATGGTGTGGTGGACGCTGGGCGCTGCCTTCCTGTTCATGTTCACGCTGGTGCTGGCCGCTAACCTGTTCGCCGATGCGGTGCGCGATGCCTTCGACCCGAGGTTGCGGCGATGACGACTCCGGTGGATCAGGCGATTCTGCGGGTGCGCGGTTTGCGGGCGGTTTTCGACACACCGGAAGGAGTCGTGCACGCCGTCGATGGCCTCGACCTCTCCGTCGCCCCGGGAATGACGCTGGCGCTGGTCGGCGAATCCGGGAGCGGCAAGTCGGTCACGGCGTTGTCGTTGTTGCGACTGCTGCCGTCGCCGGCCGGACGGCTGGCGGGCGGGGAAGTGCAGGTCGCCGGCGTCGACCTGATGCGCCTGAGCGAGCGCCAGATGCGCACCTGGCGCGGCCGGCGCATGGCCATGATCTTCCAGGAGCCGCAGAGTTCTCTCAACCCGGTGATGACCGTCGGCGACCAGCTGCGTGAGGCGCTGGCCGGTGAGGATCGGCGCCTGCCGCCGGCCGCACGACTGCGCCGGCTGGTCGAACTGCTCAACGCCGTCGGCATCGCCGATCCGGAACATCGGCTCGACGAGTACCCGCACCAGCTTTCCGGCGGCATGAAACAGCGCGCCATGATCGCCATGGCCCTGGCCGGGCGGCCGCAGGTGCTGATTGCCGATGAACCGACCACGGCGCTCGACGTCACCATCCAGGCGCAGATTCTGGATCTGCTGCAACGCTTGCAACGCGAGACCGGCCTGGCGATCCTGTTGATCACGCACGACCTCGGTGTGGTCGCCACCATCGCCGACGAGGTGGCGGTGATGTACGCCGGCGTGATCGTCGAACGGGCACCGCGGGCGACGTTCTTCGCCAGTCCGCGTCATCCCTATTCGCGCCAGCTGTTCCGCTCCTTGCCCGCGCGCGGCAAGCGCGGCGGATCCCTTGAGACCATCCCGGGCATGGTCCCGTCGCTACGGCAGACATTCGCGGGTTGCCGTTTTGCCGACCGTTGTGAACATGTTGAGCCGCGCTGCCGGCAGCAGGAGCCGCCCTGGCTGACGATCGCGCCGACCGGTGTGCGCTGTCACCGCGCGAATGACCTTCCGCCCCTGACGATCAGCGAGCCCGTACCCGCGCACCCGACGCCGTCGGCCGACACGGCGCCGTCCCCGCTGCCGCTGCTGGACGTCAGCGACCTGCACATGCACTTTCCGATCCGCCGCGGTGTCCTGCAACGGGCCGTGGGTTACGTACGGGCCGTGGATGGCGTGTCGCTGTCCATCGCCCGCGGCCGCACCCTGGCCCTGGTCGGTGAGTCGGGTTGTGGCAAGACCACGGCCGGCAAGGCCATCCTGCAATTGCTGCGTCCCACCCGCGGGCATGTCCGTTTTGACGGCTACGATCTGACGGCGCTGCGCGGCGAGTCCTTGCGCCTTCTGCGCCAGCACCTGCCCATTGTCTTCCAGGATCCGGTCGGCTCGCTGAACCCGCGTATGCCGGTCGGCGAGATCGTCGGCGAAGGTTTGTGCGTGGCCGGGGTACCGTGGCACGAGCGCCAGCGCCGGGTGGCGGAGTTGCTGGAGCAGGTCGGGCTGCCGGACGAGGCGATGCGGCGATATCCGCACGAGTTTTCCGGCGGTCAGCGTCAGCGCATCAGCATCGCCCGCGCCCTGGCGACGCAGCCGCGGTTGATTGTCTGCGATGAACCGACCAGCGCCCTGGACGTGTCGGTGCAGGCGCAGATACTGAACTTGCTGAAACAATTACAGGAACGGCAGGGGATCGCCTACCTGTTCATCACCCACAACATGGGAGTGGTCGAGTACCTGGCGCACGACGTGGCGGTCATGTACCTGGGCCGGATCGTCGAACAGGGACGCCTGGAAGAGGTCTTCGCCGCGCCGCGCCATCCCTATACCCAGGCGCTGCTATCGGCGGTGCCAGTGCTTAATGGCGAAGGTCCGGCGCGGATCATCCTGGGCGGAGATATCCCGAGCCCGAGCCGGCCGCCGTCCGGCTGCCATTTTCATCCGCGCTGCCCGATGGCCGGTGCGCGTTGCCGGCGGGAATATCCGGCGGAGTCGAGACTGACGGCCACGCACGTCGTGCGCTGCCATCTGTTGGGGAGTGGAACGGGCTAGGGGGTGGCTTCTTAGGTACTGCCGCCGGGCTGGCCGTTGGGCCAGATCCGCAGGCGTTGTCCGAGCTTCAACGGGTCGTCTGTTTCCAGCAGGTTCCATTCGCGCAGATCCTTGACCGCCACGCTGTAATGGCGGGAAATGCTCCACAGGGTGTCGCCGGCGCGCACCCGGTGAATGACCGGTTGTTTGGCATCGCGCACCGCCACGGGAACGGCCTGCGGCTGGCGGCTGGCGTAGACGACGGGCGTGAGGATGCGGGTCGAGACCGGGATCAGCAGGCCCTGTCCCGGGCGCAGCAGGTTGGAATGCAGGTTGTTGGCGGTGCGCAGCAGATCGATCGCGACGCCGAAGCGGCGCGAGACCTCGTGCAGGGTATCGCCGCGCGCGACCACGTGATGGCGGTACTGAACGCGGTCGCTGGCCGGCAGCTTGTTGAGTCCTTCGATCAGGGCGTCTTTCTTGTCGGCCGGGACCAGCAGGTGGTGCGGGCCGTCCGGGGCGGTGGCCCAGCGCGTATAGCCCGGGTTGATGACCTGCAGGTCGGTGATCGGCATGTCGATCATCTTGGCGACCACGCCGAGATCGATTTGCGACCCGGTTTCGACCCTGGCGAAATACGGCTTGTTGGAGATGTGGGCGAGTGTGATGCCGTACTTCTCCGGGTTGGCGATGATATTCACCAGGGCCTGCAACTTGGGAACGTAGTTGATCGTCTCGCGCTTCAGTTTCAGGTGCACATAGTCGGTCGATTTTCCGCGCTGCTGGTTGTAGGCCATCATGCGCGCGATCTTGCCTTCGCCGGCGTTGTAGGCGGCCAGCGCCAGGTGCCAGTCGCCGTCGAATTCGCTGTAGAGTTTTTCCAGGTAATCCAGCGCCGCCTGGGTGGCCGCCAGCACGTCGCGGCGGCCGTCGTACCACCAGTTCATCTTCAGGCCGTACAGGCGGCCGGTCGGGGCGATGAACTGCCACAGGCCCGAGGCGCGTGCCCGCGACAGGGCGTAGGGCTGGTAGGCGCTCTCGATGGCCGGCAGCAGGGCCAGCTCGGTCGGCATGCCGCGGCGTTCGAGTTCCTCGACGATGTGATGCAGGTACAGGCGCGCGCGATCGTTCATGCGCGCGATGTATTCCGGGTTGCTGGCAAACCAGCGCTCGTGGACCGCCACCAGCGGGCTGTCGAGCTTCTTCATCGAGAAGCCGGCGCGGATGCGCGCCCAGACATCCGGCTGGTCGGCCGGGGCGATGCGTTCGGCCTGGCCGGCGTCTTTCGGGGCGTTGGTCTCGACAACCTTGGCCGCGGGCTTAGTCGCGGCGCCAGTTGCATCTGCGGTCGCTGCGCTCGCGGCCGGCACCGCCGCGCGCGGGACGACGCTTTCAGGGTTCGTGGGGGAGGTGGTAGCGCAACCGCCCAGGAGGAGAAGGGCGGTCAGGGATATCAGGATGGGCGGCCGCAGGACTGCGGTACTTCTTATCGTCTCCATCTGCGGGTAATGGTAGGCGGGCCGGGGCCGAGCGTCAACCGGCCTTATCCCCGAAAGTCGTCCTTCCATCGGCGGATTACCGTGAATACTTCAAGCGCCGTCTCAAGTGTCCGCCCGGTGTGTCGCTCGGCCGCCTGTCGTACCGACGGCACGCTCGTGCGCAGGAACGGGTTAATGCGTTTCTCCAGGGCCAGTGTCGAGGGCAGCGTGGGCTGACCTCGGGCGCGAAGTTGCTGGACCGTCTGCTGGTGCACGCGTACATCGCGGTTGTCGGGTTCGACGACGGCGGCAAAGCGCAGGTTGGCGGCGGTGTATTCATGGCCGCAGTAGACGGCGGTGTCCTCCGGCAACGCGACCAGGCGCATTAGCGAAGCAAACATCTGCGCGGGTGTGCCTTCAAACAGGCGTCCACAGCCGGCCGAGAACAGCGTGTCGCCGCAGAACAGCAGGCCGTGACCGGAATAGGCGATGTGGCCACGCGTATGCCCGGGGATATCGAGCACGGAGAGTTGCAGCGACAGCGCCGGGATGTCGACGTGATCGCCGTCGCGCAACGAATGTTGGCAGTGCGGGATCGATTCCGCCGCCGGTCCGTAAACCGGCAAGGGGTAGCGTTCCAGCAGGCCTGCGACTCCGCCCACGTGATCGTTGTGGTGGTGCGTGCACAGGATCGCGACCGGCGTCAGCCGGTGCCGTTCCAGTGCCTCGATCACCGGTCCTTCATCGCCCGGATCGACAACGACGGCGCTATTCATTTTGCCGCCGACCACCAGCCAGATGTAGTTGTCCTCGAAGGCGGGGACGTGTAAAACAGTCGCCATCGCGCCAGTCTGAGAGTCCGGGAGGGGGTCGTCAATGCCAGAGGAGGTGCCGATCGATCGACGCGCGCTGCGCGCCTGGTTTGACACGCCGCTGGGTCGTTCACTGCAGGTGCACGAACTCCACCGCCTGCGTTCGGCGCTGCCGACGCTGTACGGTACCCTGGCGGTGCAGCTTGGGCGGCTGGGGCCGCTCGATCTCCTCGAGGCCTGTGTGGTGCCGACGCGCATCCTGGTCGGGGAAACCGTTGATGAAGCGGGCGCCTCGCTGCTGGCCCGTCCGGACGAAATTCCCCTGGCCACCGGCAGCGTTGATCTGCTTTTGCTGCCCCATACCCTCGACTACTGTGAAGACCCGCATGGCGTGCTGCGTGAGGTGAACCGCGTGCTCTCGCCCGAAGGCCACGTGATCGTACTTGGCTTCAACCCCTGGAGCTGGTGGGGTCTGCGTCGTTTGTTCACACGCCGGCCGCGACCTGTGCCATGGTGCGGACAATTCCTCCCGCTCACCCGCATCAAGGACTGGCTGCGCCTTCTGGATTTCGATCTGGCTCAGGGCGGCATGATGTTTTACCGCCCGCCGATGCGTCGTGAATCGTTCATGGATCGCCTGCGCTTTCTCGACAAGGCGGGTGACCGCTGGTGGCCGATGACGGCGGCGGTATATCTGCTGGTGGCCAGGAAGCGCGTGGTGGGCATGACGCCGCTGCGCCCGGCCTGGAAGCTGGTCAGTGCCAAGGGTCGTGCCGCCCCGGAGGCCGCCACGCGCGCCGCCTTGTGGCGCACGCGCCCCCGCCGGGGGCGTGCGGTTGGATAAGGTCGAGATCTATACCGACGGCGCCTGCCGCGGCAATCCGGGCCCGGGCGGTTGGGGCGCCATCCTGCGCGCCGGCACGAGTGAGAAGGAGCTGTGCGGCGCCGAGCGCGAGACCACCAACAACCGCATGGAGCTTATGGCCGCGATCATTGCGCTTGAATCGTTGAAACGCCCGTGCGAGGTCACGCTCACCACCGACTCGCAATACGTGCGCAAGGGCATCACCGAGTGGATCGTCAACTGGAAACGGCGCGGCTGGAAGACCGCCGACAAGAAGCCGGTGAAGAACCAGGATTTATGGATGCGGCTTGAAGCGGCCACGCACACGCACAAGATTCACTGGAAGTGGATCAAGGGGCACAGCGGTCACGAAGAAAACGAGCGCGCCGATCAACTCGCCAACCGCGGTATCGATGAAGTGTTGGGCTAGGGATGCGTCTGAACGGCAGAACAGTTCTGGCCTGGGTGGTCGTCCTCAATTTGGTGGCGAGCGCAATCCATTACTCTCACAACGCCATGTACTTCGATGCCTATCCGAACGAGCCCGTCTGGTTGTCGCCGGGACGAATCGATCTGTTGTGGTTTGTCATCAGCCCGATCGCCCTGGCCGGCTACTGGCTCTGGAGCCGGGGGCATGATATCGGCGGGCGTCTGCTGTTGGGCGGGTATGCACTGCTCGGACTCGGCGTGCTCGGGCACTACTGGCTGGCACCGCTCGCGGCCCATACGGCGGCGATGAATCTGACCATTGTGCTGGAAGCGCTGATGGCGCTGGTGTTGCTGGCGAGTATATTGATCCTCCGTCCTTGCGCACGCGCGCCGGCGGTTGCTCCTCCATGAATAAAATCCTCTGGATCATCGTGGCGCTGTGCCTGTGGGGCTCCGCCGCCGCGGCGTCGCCATACCGCGACGGCGACATCATCTTTCAGTCATCGCGTTCGTCACAGAGCCGCGCCGTGGAACTGGCGACACGCTCGCCCTATAGCCACATGGGCTTGATCTTCATGCTGCACGGACGCCCCTATGTGTATGAAGCCGCGGAGCGGGTCAAATTCACGCCGCTGGACCAATGGATCGCCCAGGGCGTCGCCGGTAAATACGTGGTCATGCGCCTGCGCGATGCCGACCGTGTCATCACCCCGACGGTGCAGCGGCGCCTGCTGGCCGTCGCCCGTCAGTACGAAGGGCGCCCCTACGATCTTTATTTCGAGTGGTCCGATCGGCGTATCTACTGCTCCGAACTGGTCTGGAAGGTCTACCGGCGCACACTGGGCCAGTCGATCGGCCAGCCGCAACGACTGCGCGAGTTCGACCTGTCGCATCCCCTGGTGCGGCACAAGATGCGCGAGCGTTACGGCAACCGGATGCCGCTCGACGAGGTCGTCATCTCGCCGGCGGCGGTATATGCTTCCCCGTTACTCATCAAGATCGCGGAGCACTGAACCCATGAGCCAGCAACGCCAGATCATACTCGACACCGAAACCACCGGACTGGAGCCGTCCGAGGGCCACCGCATTATCGAAATCGGCTGTGTCGAGCTGATCAACCGGCGCTTGACGGAGAACCGTTTTCATCAGTACGTCAATCCCGATCGCGAGATCGACGCCGCGGCCTTCGAGGTGCATGGCATCAGCAGTGCCATGCTGGCCGACAAGCCGCGCTTTCGGGATGTGGCGGACGACTTGCTGGAGTTTGTGAAGGGGGCGGAAGTCATTATCCACAACGCCCCATTCGATGTCGGCTTCCTTAACCATGAATTCCGGCTGATCGCGCCGCCGGAGTCGCCCACCCGGCTGGAAGCGCACTGCACGGTCATCGATACCCTCAAGCTGGCGCGTACCATGCACCCCGGGCAGAAGAATGATCTGGATTCGCTGTGTCGGCGTTACGGTGTCGACAATTCCAACCGCAGCCTGCACGGGGCGCTGCTCGACGCCGAGATCCTGGCGGATGTTTACCTGGCCATGACCGGCGGACAGACCGGCCTGTTCGAGGAACTGCGCAACCCCGCCAGCGGAACCGGCGACCGGCTCGAGATCCGCCACCTCGACCCGCAACGCCCGCGTCTGCCGGTGCCGGCGCCGACCGCCGCCGAACTGGCGGATCACGAGGCCTGGATGCGCGAAATCGATGAGAAAACCGGCGGTCGCTGCCTGTGGCGGCTGCTGGGCGCGACCCCGGAAGCCTGAGTGTGCTAATCTGATTTTCAAGGGCGCTGACCCGATCCATCCCAACTCCACATCAACCTTTCCTGGACCGTATTCCCATGACCCGAACCTTATCGATCCGCCCCCTTGCCAGCGCTGCGGCGCTGCTCCTGTGTCTTGCCGTTGCACCCGCCGGCGCACAAACCCCCGCCCCCAATGGCGAGAATAACAAGGTGCCTTCAGAGCTGTTCATGCAGATCATGGCCACCTCGGCCCCCAAGCTGCTGTGCAATAACGAACAGTCGCCGTTGCGCCGCTGCCTCAAGCTCAACCTGGAGAAGTGCATGTCGGAGGTGAGCGCTGTCACCCCGGCCTGCGTCAAGAGAAGTACGGGCCGAAATGCCGCCGGTACTGGAGTCGAAAGAGCAGGGCGGACTCTACGGCGGCAAGCTGGGTCGCTGCATTGCCGGCAAGATCCTCAGCTCCAACCCGACTTACCTGCAGTTGGTTCAGAACTGTAACAACAACTAGTTAGTTGCCCATCAGGATAGTTGTCCCGCTACCCCGGCAACCGCGAAACTCACTCACGGTTACCGGGATGCGGGTCAGTCTTGGATTACCCGGGGCTGAATGATGATGGCCTGAGTGTTTCCCCCGATGTCCTCCGCACTCGTCCGTGTCGCCTCGTTGTGCAAGCAGTTCGGTGACGTCCGCGCAGTCGATGACCTGAACTTCGAGGTCGCGGCCGGCCGTACCACGGCGCTGCTGGGTGGCAACGGTGCTGGCAAGACGACCACTCTCTCGTTGCTGCTCGGGTTGCTCAAGCCCAGCGCCGGGACGATCACCCTGTTTGGCCTGGACATCGAACGTCACCGTTATCGCGTACTGCCCAGAATGAATTTCTCGTCGCCGTACGTCGACTTGCCGCGACGGTTGACGGTACGCCAGAATCTCGCCATCTATGCGCGGCTGTACGGCATTCTCGATGTCCGCCGACGGATCGCCGTCCTGGCGGATGATCTGAAACTCGGTGAAATTCTCGATCGTCCCTACGGCCAGCTGTCGGCCGGCCAGCGCACGCGGGTAGTGATCGCCAAATCGATGCTCAACGAGCCGGAACTGCTGCTGCTCGACGAACCGACGGCGTCCCTCGATCCCGACACCGCCGACTATGTGCGCGGCCTGCTCGAGCAATACCGGAAACGAACCGGGGCCACGATCCTGCTGGCTTCGCACAACATGTCCGAGGTCGAACGTCTGTGTGACGATGTCCTGATGTTGCGCCGCGGCCGCCTCGTCGATCGCGGCACGCCGGCGGAATTGCTGACCCGTTACGGTCGCCGCAACATGGAGGAAGTTTTCATCGACATCGCCCGCGAACGGCACATCGCCATCGGTCTGGATGACGGAGACTCGGCATGAGTAGCGATCTTTACCGGGCTCAGGGCGCGGGTGCCTCGCTGCGCCGCATCGGCGCCTTGCTCATCCGTCATCTGTACCTGCTGCGCGGGTCGTGGCCGCGGGTGCTGGAGTTGATGTACTGGCCGACGGTGCAGATGGTGCTGTGGGGTTTCATTACCCTGTTTCTGGTCAATCACAGTTCCTGGCTGGCGCAGGCCTCGGGTGTCTTGCTCACCGGCGTGCTGTTGTGGGACGTGTTGTTCCGCGGCCAGCTGGGCGTGTCGCTGGTGTTCATGGAAGAAATGTGGTCGCGCAACCTCGGCCACCTGTTTGTCAGCCCACTGCGAACGACGGAGCTGGCCGCGGCGCTCCTGTCCATGAGCCTGGTCCGCACCCTGATCGGCGTCGGTGGCGCGGCGCTGGTGGCGATTCCGCTGTTTCATTTTTCCGTGTTCGACATGGGGCTGCCGCTGCTGGCGTTCTTTGCCAATCTGATCGTCATGGGCTGGGCAATCGGTCTGGCCGTTTCGGGCATCGTGCTGCGCTACGGACTCGGTGCCGAGAGCATGGCCTGGATCGCCATCTTCGCCGTCCAACCCGTGAGCGGTGTGTATTACCCGATTGCGATCCTGCCGGAGTGGTTGCAGTGGGTCGCCTGGGCGCTGCCGTCCAGCCATGTGTTCGAGGGCATGCGCGCCGTGCTCATTGACCATCATTTCCGGTCGGACCTGCTGCTCAATGCCGCGTTGCTGAATCTGGTGTATCTGGCGGCGGGTCTGGCGGTGTTTCTGGCCTATTTCCGGATTGCCCGGGTTCGCGGGCAGCTGCTGCAAATCGGCGAGTAGTGACGGCCCGGACGCGCTTGGGTAAGCTTGTCGTTCGATAGCATCATTGAAGACCATCATGCCCTATTTCGTGTTTCGCATTGCCGCCGACCGACAGCACAGCCTGTTGGGCACCTACGAAAAGTATCCGGAGGCCAAGGCCGCCTGCCGCGACCTGCGCGCAAAGGAATCGCCCACTGATCCCACCGCCATCCGCATGGCCTTCGCCAAGAGCGAATACGAGGCCAAGCGCCTGTTGAGCGAAAAGCGCACGCCGTCCAGTCCGCTCGAGGAGTGGGAAGCCTGAGCAATCATCGCTCCCCGGGGCAGGATCGACCCGCGCCTTCCGATCGATTGAGCGACGAAGACCGCAAGAAGATCGCCGCCATCCAGATCCAGGCGGCCGATGTGCGCGACCAGCGCGAGCGCGACTATCCCCAGATCGGCACCGCCCCCCGTATCCTCGGGCGTGACTACAGGCCCGCGTGGAAGATCGTTCGCGACTGGTTGTTGCTCATCTTGTCGATCGGCGCAGTGATCTTTTTCCTGGTCTACGTTTATTTCACCGGCGTGGTGCTGGTGGTGACTGCCATCACCACGTTCTTCCCGCAATTTCTGCTCATCGCTACCGTGGCGACGGCCGCTTTTTTTCTCTGGCGCCATTTTCGCAAGCCGCCCCTGGCGCGTGATCGGTTGCGGGCGGTCCAGAAATTGATCGACAAACATGAATACCAGCTGGCGATGAAAGATCTGATCCCGATAGCCGAGCAAGGCCATCCGCCGGCGCAGATGTTACTGGCGTGGCTGTACGAAAATGCCCGTGGAACCGCGCGCGAACCGGCGTTGGCTTTCCGCTGGTATGAGGCGGCCGCGCAGCGCAACAACCCCGAGGCTCAGTGCGCGGCGGGCATGCGCTATGCCGATGGCGACGGGGTGAAGGTGGATTTCGGCAAAGCCATCGATTGGCTCAGCCGCGCCGCCGGCCAGGGGGTGGCCGAGGCCGCGCGCCGTCTCGGGCACCTGTACGAAACCGGCGGTGTGGGTTTCGCCGCAGATCGCGAGAAGGCGGTGGAGTGGTACTACCGGGCCGGTGCGCTGTTCCAGAAACGCGGCCAGCGCGAGGATGCACAGGCGCTGGTTGTGCACCTGCGGTCACTGGCGGCCGGCTATCCGGCCGTGCAGGCGATGGTGACTAAACTGGAAGTGACGCTGCGCGAAGGATCGCCGCATCCCACCGGCGACCAGTCCGGCACAGTTTAACTGGCGGTGGCGAGTGGTACCGCAAATCACCGCCGCACTGACGGTGCTCGAGCAAGGATTGGTGGGCGATGCAGGGCTTGAACCTGCGACCCCTGCCGTGTGAAGGCAGTGCTCTACCGCTGAGCTAATCGCCCGGGTCTGGAAACAAGCGGCAGAGTTTACGGGCCGGCCCGATGTCGGTCAATTTTGTGAAGCCCAATCATGCCTTTGTCGGAACAAAGTTCATAAGACCAGCTTCGCTTCGTTCGTCCTGTCAATAATGAAGCCCTACTGCGCTGCGCTGCGTTCGTCCTGTCATAATAATACCGGCTGCTTTCGCCGGGCGTTTTCATTACCATAGCCGCCCCGATACGTTCCAGGCCCTGTCTCCGGCATGACTATCCGTACCCGCTTCGCCCCCAGTCCCACCGGCTACCTGCACATCGGCGGGGCGCGCACGGCGCTGTTTTCCTGGCTGTATGCCCGCAAGCATGGCGGCACGTTCATCCTGCGCATCGAGGATACCGACCTGGAGCGTTCCACCGCCGAATCGGTAGACGCCATCCTGCAAGGCATGACTTGGCTCGGCCTGGAATACGACGAGGGCCCGTTTTTCCAGACCCACCGTTTCCCGCGCTACAAAGAGATCCTCGATCGCCTGCTGGTCGAGGGCAAGGCCTACCGTTGTTATTGCACGAAAGAGCGGCTGGAGCAGTTGCGCGCCGAGCAGATGGCGCGCAAGGAGAAGCCGCGTTACGACGGCCGCTGTCGCGATGGCGTGGCCAATCCGCCGAAAGACATTCCGCCGGTGATCCGTTTCCGAAATCCCCAGGAAGGCGCGGTGGTGGTCGACGATCAGGTGCGCGGTCGCGTGGTCTTCCAGAACACCGAACTCGACGACCTTATTATTGCCCGCTCGGATAGCACCCCGACCTACAATTTCACCGTGGTGGTGGATGACATGGACATGAACATCACCCATGTTATCCGCGGCGATGATCACCTGAACAACACCCCGCGCCAACTCAACATGCTGTTGGCGCTGGGCGTGCCCCCGCCGGTGTATGCCCATGTGCCGATGATCCTCGGCGCCGACGGTGCGCGCCTGTCGAAGCGCCACGGCGCCGTCAGTGTCATGCAGTACCGGGACGAGGGCTACCTGCCCGAGGCCCTGTTGAATTATCTGGTGCGTCTGGGCTGGTCGCACGGCGACCAGGAGATTTTCTCGATTGATGAAATGACCCGGCTGTTCGACATCGTCAACGTCAACAATTCAGCGTCAACCTTCAACCCGGACAAGCTGCTGTGGCTGAACCAGCATTACCTGAAGTCCAGCGATCCCGCCCATGTCGCGCGGCACCTCAGCCATCATCTGGGCCAGCACCAGATCGATCCAAGCCAAGGTCCGCCCCTGACTGATGTCGTTATCTCCCAGCGCGAGCGCGCCAAAACCCTCGCCGAGATGGCGGCCGGCAGCGTGTTCTTTTACAAGGAGCCGGATGGCTACGACGAAAAAGATGCCAACGCCCATCTGAAACCCGCCATCGCCCCGGTCCTGGCCGATCTGCATGCCAGGCTCGAGGCCTTGCCGCTGTGGACGACCGAAGCCATCCACGAGGTCATCGCCGCCACGGCCACCGCCCACGATCTCAAACTCGGCAAGATTGCCCAGCCGGTGCGCGTGGCGCTGTGCGGCCGCGCGGTTTCTCCTCCCATCGACCAGACGTTGTTCCTGGTGGGCCGTGCTCGCGCGCTCCAGCGCATCGATCGGGCGCTGCTTTATCTGGGCGGAAAACCCTGATTTCTTGACCCTTGCGGGGTAGGGAGGGTAAAGTACCGCGCCTTTTCAGGGGCTATAGCTCAGCTGGGAGAGCGCATGCATGGCATGCATGAGGTCGCCGGTTCGATCCCGGCTAGCTCCACCAATTCAATGGACTGAGGACTAAGTGCTGAGGACTAAGGTCCAGGTAGAAGGTTGGCTTAAGCGTGTCTCACCGCTTTTGTTTCCTGTCTTCTCTAAGTCACCTTTTCTCGGTCCACAGTCCTCAGTCATGATGTTTTTTGTCCCCATCGTCTAGAGGCCCAGGACACTGCCCTTTCACGGCAGCGACGGGGGTTCGAATCCCCCTGGGGACGCCATTTATTTTTTTCCTTTTTCATGTCAGGGAGTCCGTCGCTTTAAATGGATACCCGCATCTATCCCGGCATCGACAAGGACCGTTACGGCGGCATGACCGACATCGGCCGCATCATCCGCGATGCCTGGGTGTTCGGGCTGATTCCCGAAACCGAAACTGGCATCGGTTGGACGTACAGCCGGGTCGAGGCGCTCTACGATCAGGTGCATGCGCAGTGGATGAAACACGGCCACCTGGCCAGCTACCTGCCGCCGGAATTGAAGGAACGCCACGAACAGATTTATGCTGAGGCCGTGGCCCGCGCCCGCGTGCAGGGCTGGTCGGTCGAACTCGGTGACGACGACTGAGGGGCGATGACGGCCGACGGCAAACCGAAGCCGTTGCTGGCGATCATCGAACTGGGTGGCTATCCCGACTTCCGGCCGGTCTACGAACGTGCCGGCTATCTGCCGCAGGTCGTGATGTCGGTGCGCAAGGCGATGGCGGAAATTCGCCGCTCCGCGCCAGCGGCGGTCGTCTGCGAGTTCAATTTCCAGTCCGATTTTCGCGATCGCACCAGCACGCTGGAGTCGTTGCTGGCGGCGATCTCGCATCAGCCGGAAACGCGCGTGATTGTCTTCTACGATCGTGAGCACGCCCATCATCTCGAGCGGCTGAAGGCGCGTTTCCCGCTGCACGCGGTCCTGCCTTATCCCATCGACGTCGTCGAGTTGGAGCGAGTGCTGTCGATCGGTCAGTAGGAACTACCCGACGAGCCGAACGGCGGCTGGCGACCCACCAGCCATTCGAGCATGGTCAGTTCATCGTCCGTGTGGTTGATCACCTTGGCTTTGACAATCAATTTCTTACGACCGCTGCTGGCCGGGTAGATGTAGCGCGGGGCCTCGTGGTGTTTGGTGGTAATGGTTTCCGAAGTGTCGGGTTTGTCGGCCACCGCCAGCTGGGTGGTGCCGTAGCAGGTGCAGACAAAGGTCTTGTCCTTTTCAGCCTCGATGTAAAGACCGGTGCCGCGAATACCGATCACGGTCGTGGTCGTCAGGAAGCGACGCTCGGCCTTGTTGGGGGCGAAGACCGACAACAACTTGCCGGCCTTGAGGGTCAGGCGTTGGATCAGGGCCGGTTCGCCTTCCACGGTGAGTGTGGAATTTTCGCGCATCAGGTAGGCGTCGACGCCGACGACGAAGATCACGGTGCCGTCAGGGCCGGTGCGGATGGTGTCGCCGGGGTGTACCGGCATGCGCAACTTGGCGGGCAGGCGGTTGATGAAGACCTGGCCGCTCAGGCGGTGCACGCCCTGGAACTCCGGTTTGGTGCCCATGGCCTGTGCCCAGCGGGCGGAGAGCAGGGCCGTCACGCCGGCGCCGCCGGCGGTCAGGCGCAGGAATTCGCGACGGGACAGGTGGCGGGGGGTCATGTTCGGCATGCTAGGGCTCCCGGTGTTCGCGGCTGTGAATTGCTTCACATCCGGTGACTTCATTATGATTCGTCCAATCAGCTTAGAAGGCAACCCTATTCTTGTCGAGCAGCGCAGACACGCTGGGTGAGGGCGGGCCGTTTGCCCGCCGGCTTCCCGGATTTGTACCCAGGTCAGGTCAGCAGGAGATGGCGTCCAGGATCGAGGATGCGATCGCCCACGGCGGTCGCCTGGTTGCCGAGTCGGGCACCGGCACCGGCAAGACCTTCGCCTATCTGGTGCCGGCATTGTTGTCGGGCCGCAAGACGCTGATCTCCACCGGCACCCGTCATCTGCAAGACCAGCTCTATCGCCGCGATCTGCCGGTGGTGCTGGAGGCCCTGCAGGTACCGGTGACCACGGCCCTGTTAAAAGGGCGCAGCAACTATCTGTGCCTGCACCGGCTGGAACGTCTGGAGGCGGACGGTGTCGGCTATCGCCTGGCCGGCCAGCTGGCCGGTGTCCGGAATTGGTCGCAACGCACCCGCACCGGTGACATCGCCGAACTGGGCGAGCTGCCGGAGGATGCCGAGGTCTGGCCGCTGGTGACGTCGACCACCGACAATTGCCTGGGCAGCAAGTGTGGCTCCTACACTGACTGTCACGTGTTGCGGGCGCGGCGCGAGGCACTGGCCGCCGATCTGGTGGTGGTCAATCATCATCTCTTCTTCGCTGACCTGGCCCTGCGCGAGGAAGGCTTCGGCAGTTTGTTGCCCGGCGCCGAGGCGGTGATTTTCGACGAGGCCCATCAGTTGCCGGAGATCGCCTCGTTGTTCTTCAGCCAGTCGCTCACCAGCACCCAGCTTCGCGGTCTGGCCCGCGACGCGCGCCTGGAGCATGTGCGCGAGCAGAGCGGCATTGAGGCACTGCTGCCGGCCTGCGACCGGATGGACAAGGCGGTATCGGATGTCCGTCTGGCCTTTGGCGATGATCCGCGCCGGGCGGCATGGGCGGCGCTCGACGGTTCGACGGAATTCCGCGCCGCCTGGACGACGCTGAATGAAGGCCTGCGTCACCTCTGTGCCGTGCTCGAACAGGCTGCGCCGCGCGGCGAGGGACTGGCCAGCTGTGCGCGTCGCGCCTCAAGTGTGCTTGACTGTTTGTTAAAGATTGGAGCGACGGCCTCCATGGAGATCGTCACCTGGTTCGAGACCAGCACGCGCGGGTTCGGTATTTATCTGACTCCCCTCGACACCGCCACGCCGTTCCGCGCGCGCCTCGAAGCAGAAACGCGTGCTTGGGTTTTCACCTCCGCCACCCTGTCGGTGAGCGGCCGCTTTGATCACTTCCAGGCCCAGCTCGGGCTGGAAGACGCCGATACCGGTATTTGGGAAAGCCCTTTCGATTACGCCGGCCAGTCGTTGCTTTACCTGCCGACCGGGCTGCCCGAACCTGCTTCGCCCGACTACGTGGCCGCCGTGGTCGATTGTGCCTGCGAAGTAATACAGGCGAGCCGCGGCCGCGCCTTCGTGCTTTTTACCAGCCACCGCGCCCTGCGCCAGGCGGCATCGCTCTTGGCCGGCCGCGTGCCTTACCCGTTACTGGTACAGGGACAGGCACCGCGCGGTCAATTGTTGGCCCGCTTCCGGGAGCTGGGCAACGCGGTGTTGCTGGGGACCGGCAGCTTCTGGGAGGGCGTCGATGTGCGCGGTGAAACATTGTCTTGCGTGATCATCGACAAGTTGCCCTTTGCCTCGCCGGACGATCCGGTGTTCCAGGCTCGGGCGGTGGCGATGGAGGAATCCGGCGGCAGTCCTTTCATGGACTTCCAGCTGCCCACGGCGGTGCTGGCGCTCAAGCAGGGCGCCGGGCGGCTGATCCGCGATACCACCGATCGGGGCGTGCTGGTGCTGTGTGATCCACGCCTGCTGGGCAAGGGCTATGGACGGGCCTTTCTGGCCAGCCTGCCGCCCATGCCAAGAACCCGGGATATGGCCGAGGTGGCGGCTTTTTTCGGGAAGGCGGATGTGCCGACGCTCCTGGCCGAGGTGTGAGAAACGGCCGGTGAGCGGCTATCCTTACGTATTCATACCCCCAACGTGTACTTTCACAGGAGCTCTCACATGTTCCCGCATTCCCCGATTACAAGGCGTGTCCTGGCCATCGTCGGTCTGTCGCTCATGGCCGGCAGTGCACTGGCCAAGGACTTTAAGAGTGCGTTCGGTTATAGCGCCACGGTCCCTGATCATTGGCGAATCATGACCCGCGACGACGTTCAGGCCAACTCCGGACAGATCTCAAGTGACGCCAAGCGCGAGTTGAAGGATTTCAATCCGCAGACGGTCTCCGCCGTGCAACGGCAGATCGCGACCGGCAACGTCGAGGTGTTCTTCAACCTGAATACCTCCACCCACGACTTTGCCGACAACATCAACGTCATGCGTTCGAGCGGGCGGGTTCCAGTGTCTACCGCCGAAGGCCAACAGGCCTGCGCCGAGGCCAAGACCGGCTTGCCGGGGGTGATCGGCCGGCCGATCGATCTGCACGATTGCGGCTACCGCCAGATCAACGGCTTTCATGCGCTGTACATCAACATGACCGTCAGCGGGGCTCCCTACCGCAGCGCCCAGTACATGTTGCAGATGAAGGACGGCCGGCATCTACTGTTCACGTTGACCGCCAAACACGGCGACTATCCGAAGCTCAAAAACGAGTTCGACGCCATCGTCAATTCCGTGCGGGTGCGCTGAGCCATTGTCATTCGTGAACGCCACGCAGCGATGAAACGCGAGCCGATCTGCACGCGTTGCGTGGCCAAGGGCCGCTGGGCGGTTTTTCTCGCCACCGGTTTCGGAGTCGGTACTGTACCGGTGGCGCCGGGCACCGTGGGCACGTTGCTGGCCGTGCCGATCTATCTTCTACTGTCGACCGCGAACCTGTTGCTGTATCTGGAGATACTGGTGGTGTTGCTGGTGGTCGGGCTGGTGGTCTGCCACACCGCCTCGGCGATCCTGGGCGACGATCACCCGGCCATCGTCTGGGACGAGATTGTCGGTTTTCTCATCACCATGGCGGCGGCACCGGCCCACTGGGTGTGGCTGGTCGCCGGTTTTCTGTTGTTTCGCCTATTCGACATCTGGAAACCTTTTCCCATCCGCCAGGTGCAGGACCGCTTGCACGGCGGCCCCGGCACCATGTTCGACGACGTCCTGGCCGGCGTTTACGCCTGGCTGTGTCTGCAGGGGCTGATCCTGTTGTCCGTGCGGTTCGACTGGACCCTGCCGGGGGGATAGCAGGCTGCTGAAAAACGAGTTTCTCAGCAGCCTGCGGTGCGGTACATGGACGTGCCGTCATTTTTCGAACACGTAAGTGTTTGAAAAATGGAGCGAGCCGCGGACATGTGCCGCGGCGAAGCGAGCTGAAAAAGTCCAGGAAGGACTTTTTCAGCATCCAACTAGACGTGCCGGCTGATGGGCCGGTGCGGTACGCCGGACATGAGCAGCCGGTACTGTTCGGTGCTCAGGTGCACCAGCTGTTCGTGATCGCCGGCCTCGAAATAGATGTCGTCCGGCTCCAGCAGGCGGTCATCGAAGACACAGTCGAGACCGTAGGCATCGGCCAGCGGCGGGATCGCCCCGGGATCGCAGTCGCTGAAGAGGGTGGTCAGCTCGGATTCGTCGACCATGACCAGATCGCGATGCGTGTGCTCGCGCAGAAGGTCGAGGTCGAGCCGGTGGGTGGCGGGTACGACGGCGAGCAGATAGCCGCGCCTGTCCTTGAGCACCACGCACTTGGCGAGGTTGTCGCCCGGGATGTGGGCGAGCTGTGCCGTGTGCATGCTGGTGGCGGTGCGCGGGTGCGGCAGGGTGTCGTAACGGACGCGATGGGAATCGAGGTACTGGCGTACGGATGGGGCCATGGACATGGAAGCCTCCTTCCTCGTGCGAGGACTTGCCATCCGGACATACGCCGGTAACGGGAGCCCGCTGATCTGACCGACGCCCTTGGCCGGATGGACGGTTCGGATCTGCGTATTAAGGCATATTTTTGCCGGGGACGACTTGATTTGCGTCAAACTATCCAGTCTGATGGGCGTGCAGTCACGCGCGATGGCCGAGGTTTGTCAACGAATGAGTGTGCCGGCGCGTTAATGGCAGGTGGTCCCGATCAACGTCTTTCCAACCGGAGTCATCCAGAATGTTCAAGCGCGCATTGTCCGTTGTACTCGTAGTGACCCCCCTGCTGTTCGTGGCCCAGGTCCAGGCCGAGGATCCCCCGGCCGCCGAGCCCAAGAAGGGCGTCTGCAAGGAAGAGATCAAGAAGTTCTGTGCCGACGTCAAACCCGGCGGTGGACGTGTCCATCAATGCCTGAACAAGCACGAGAACGAACTGTCCCAGGCCTGTCGTGATGCCCGTACCGCCGGCAAGGAAAAGGCCAAGCAACGGGCCAAGGAAAGGCACGATGCCTGTGCGGGCGACGTCAAGAAGCTCTGCGCCGATGTCCAGCCGGGCGATGGCCGCATTCATGCCTGCCTCAAGAAGAACCGCGATCAGGTCAGCGAGGCTTGCCGTGCGACATTCCCGAAACGTGGCCCGGCCGGTGCTAAACCGGCTGAAGGTTAATCCGCCGATCTCCGCCGTTCAGCGGTTTTTGCTCCACGACCCCGGCTGGCCTTGTGTCTGCCGGGGTTTTCTTGCGCCTGCTACATCCGATGCCGGATCCTGTGAATGATGGATTACCTGCTGCTCTATCTGGCCGTCGGACTGTTTGCCGGTTTTGTGGCCGGACTGCTGGGGGTCGGCGGCGGGCTGATCATTGTGCCGGCGCTGGTGCTGGCCTTCCGTGCCCAAGGCATGGACGCGGCGGTGCTGGTGCATCTGGCCATCGGCACATCGCTCGCCACCATCATCGCCACCTCGATCTCGTCGATGTACGCCCATCATCGGCATGGCGCCGTGCGCTGGCCGGTGTTCTGGCGCATGACGCCCGGTTTTGCGGTTGGTTCGCTGCTGGGCGCGTTGCTGGCCCGTGCCATTCCGGGCACCGGGTTGCGCACCATCTTCGGTGTCTTCGAACTGCTGGTGGCGGCACAGATGGCCTTGCAGTGGCGGGCCAGCGCCAAGCGCGATCTGCCGGGGACGGTGAACACGACACTGGTGGCGGGCGTCATTGGGTTTGTGTCGTCCGTGGTCGGGATCGGCGGTGGCACCATGACGGTGCCTTTCCTCACCTGGTGTCACGTCCACATCCGCCAGGCGGTGGCCACCTCGGCCGCCTGCGGCTTGCCAATCGCCATTGCCGGCGCCGTCGGTTTCACCCTGTTCGGTTGGCTGGACGGACGTTTGCCGGCCGGCTCGACCGGCTATGTTTACTGGCCGGCGCTGGCGGTGATCGCCGTGGCCAGCTTGGTCATGGCGCCCGTGGGCGCCTGGGCCGCGCACCGGCTGCCCACGGAAATCTTGCGCAAGGTATTCGCGCTGTTGCTCGCCGTGCTCGGCGTGCGCATGCTCTGGTTCGGCTAACCCGGTTCAGCGCCGGGCCGACGCGGGGCCGGCAGCTTTCTCGCGCTGTAGAACCTCTAACGCCTTGATGGCCGGCTGGAAGCCGAGGCTCGCGGACCGTTCCCACCACAGGCGCGCCTCGGCCATGTCGATGATCTCGCCTTCGCCCGCGGCGGCCAGCCAGCCGAGCCGGAACATGGAGGCCGGATCGCCCTTGATCGCGGCGAGCCGCCACCAGTGTTTGGCCTTGGCGTAATTGCGCTCCATGCCGCGACCCTCGTAGTTCATGACCCCGAGGTTGTAGATGGCGTCTGTGTTGCCCTGCTGCGCGGCCTGGCCCCACCAGTAAGCGGCGCGACGGTAGTCTTTTGGCAGCCCGGTACCGGAGGCATAGCCGCTGCCCACGTTGTATTGGGCGCGGGCATGACCGAGGAGGGCGGCTTCGTGCCAGTCGTGCATGGCGCGCTCGGGCTGGCCTTCCCGAAAGGCGCGCGAGCCGGCCAGATATAGCCGGTCGGCATGGGCCGAGTTGCTGTGATCGGTAACGAGTTCTGTATCGATGGCAGTCGTGGAGACGGGCACGGCGGAAACGGCGGCGATGAGGCTGGAGTTCGCCGCGAGCAACACGCCAGCGAGCACCACCGCGGAAGACAAGCGAACGACCGATCGACTGACCATGGTGGTCTCCTTATCGAGCTGATACAGCTGTCTATCCTGATATGTCCAATATTCATGCCATGTCTGTGTGATCGTTGCCGTCGGTGACGGGCGAGCATGGTTCGCGATCACCGCCGAACGGCAATTTCCCGCTGCCCGGCTCTTTTCTGTATTCTTGGCGGATGACGCAAGACCCTCCCGATGATCAGGCCCTGGCCGCACTGGCTCAGTCAGTGGGCCGCGCGTTGCGGCAACACGGCGTCATGCTGGCCACGGCCGAGTCCTGCACCGGTGGCTGGGTGGCGCAGGTGGTTACCGGTGTCGCCGGCAGCTCCGAGTGGTTCGAGCGCGGGCTCATCGCCTACAGCAACACCGCCAAGCGCGAGCTCCTGGGGGTCAGCACCGATGTCCTGGTTCGCCAGGGCGCCGTCAGCGAAGCGACCGCCCGCGCCATGGCCGAAGGCGCCTGCGCCAGATCCCATGCCCAGGTGTCCATGGCTGTTACCGGCATCGCCGGACCTTCCGGCGGCAGCCCGGAAAAGCCGGTCGGCACCGTCTGTTTCGCCTGGAGCGGTCGCAAGCGCACGACCCTCAGCCTGACCGAGCGCTTTAGCGGCGATCGCGATGCCGTCCGCCGTCAAGCGGTGGCGAGGGCGCTGCAGGGCCTGCTCGAATTTCTCGAATCACACTGAGTCCCTGGTATGGTCCGGGCCGTGCCGGGAGGCCGGTTAGGCCCGGCCGCCTATATATGGAATAATCCCGGCACGAATTCGCCGCGCGGCTCGTGCCGCTCCACAGGAGACGACAATGGAAACAAACAAGGCCAAGGCCCTCAATGCCGCCCTCGGGCAGATCGAAAAGCAGTTCGGCAAAGGCTCGGTCATGCGCCTGGGCGACAGCGTAATTGCCCAGCAGATCGAGGTTGTCTCGTCCGGCTCGCTGGGGCTGGATCTGGCGCTCGGGATCGGCGGTCTGCCACGCGGCCGCGTAGTCGAAATCTACGGGCCTGAATCCTCGGGCAAGACCACACTGGCGCTGTCGGTCGTGTCCGAAGCCCAGAAGAAGGGCGGTGCGGCGGCCTTCATCGACGCCGAACACGCCCTTGACCCGCAATATGCCAAAAAACTCGGCGTCAACATCGACGACCTGCTGGTCTCGCAGCCGGATTCCGGCGAACAGGCGCTCGAGATCACTGACATGCTGGTGCGCTCCGGGTCGGTCGACGTCGTGGTCATCGATTCGGTGGCGGCGCTGACGCCCAAGGCCGAGATCGAGGGCGAGATGGGCGATTCGCATGTCGGTTTGCACGCGCGCCTGATGAGCCAGGCGTTGCGCAAGCTGACCGGCAATATCAAACGTTCGAATACGATGGTGATCTTCATCAACCAGATCCGCATGAAGATCGGCGTGATGTTCGGCAGCCCCGAGACCACCACCGGCGGCAACGCCCTCAAGTTCTACGCCTCGGTGCGCCTGGATATCCGCCGCATCGGCGCGATCAAGAAGGGTGAAGAGGTCATCGGCAACCAGACGCGCGTCAAGGTGGTCAAGAACAAGCTGGCGCCGCCGTTCCGCCAGACCGAGTTCGACATCATTTACAACGAGGGTATATCCAAGGAAGGCGAACTCGTCGATATCGGTTCGTTGCACGAGATCGTCGACAAGACCGGTGCCTGGTATTCGTTCAACAAGGAGCGTATCGGCCAGGGCAGGGACAACGCCCGCCAGTTCCTCAAGGAACACCCCGATGTGGCTGCTGAGATCGAAAAGCGCATCCGCGAGAAGGTGGCGACCAAGACGGTGGCAACCGGGGTTGTCGCCGACGAAGAGATGCCGGAGGAAGCCGAGGCGTAAGCAGTCGCTGACGGAGACGGGGCCTGAGAAAGACCGGCGAAGAACTTACGTCAGCCGAGGCGCGAAAAATCGCGCTGAAACTCCTCGCACGCCGCGAACATACACGCAGCGAGATGCGTGAGAAGTTGACGGTCAGAGGTTGCCCGACTGTCGTGGCTGAAGAGGTGGTCAGCCGGCTGGAGGCCGAACGGTTGCTGTCCGAAGACCGGTTTGCCGAAAGTTATGTGCAGGCGCGGCGGCGGCGCGGATACGGCCCGGTGCGCATTCGCGAAGAGTTGAGCCGGCGCGGGGTGGACGACGACACCATCGCACGCTGGCTCGATGCCGGCAGCCGCGACTGGCTGGAGGAACTGCGCCGGGTGCGGCGCAAAAAATTTGGGGCATCAGTGCCGGGGGATTACCGAGAACGCGCCCGACAGGCGCGTTTTTTACAATACCGGGGCTTCCCGGCAGAACAAATAAGACAGATATTGAGCAATCGCGACCATGAATAGCGCGCGAACCACCGCCATGAGCAGCAGCGACATCCGTTCAGCCTTTCTTGATTACTTCAAGCGTCAAGGCCATGCCATCGTGCCTTCCAGCTCGCTGGTGCCGGCCAACGACCCGACGCTGCTGTTCACCAACGCCGGCATGGTGCAGTTCAAGGACGTGTTCATCGGCACGGAAAGGCGCGATTACCAGCGCGCCGCGTCCAGCCAGCGCTGCGTGCGCGCCGGCGGCAAGCACAATGATCTCGAAAACGTCGGCTACACCGCCCGTCATCACACCTTCTTCGAGATGCTCGGCAACTTCAGCTTCGGCGATTATTTCAAGCGCGAAGCGATCCGCTATGCCTGGGAGTTCCTGACCGTGGAGATGAAGCTGGCGCCCGCGCGGCTGTGGGTGACGGTGTACAGGGACGATGACGAAGCCGCCGACATCTGGCTGAACGAGATCAAGGTTGATCCGAAACGGTTCGGGCGCCTGGGCGAGTCCAGCAACTTCTGGTCGATGGGTGATACCGGTCCTTGTGGGCCCTGTACCGAAATTTTTTACGACCACGGGCCGCACGTGCCCGGCGGCCCTCCCGGCTCACCGGATGAGGATGGCGACCGCTATGTCGAGATCTGGAATCTCGTGTTCATGCAATTCAACCGCGACGGCAGCGGCAAGCTGACTCCATTGCCCAAGCCCTCGGTCGATACCGGCATGGGTCTGGAGCGCCTGGTCGCGGTCATGCAGGGTGTACACAGTAATTACCAGATCGACCTGTTCCAGAAACTGATCCATTCAGCTGCCGAGATCATTGGCGCCAGCGAACGTCAGAGCCACTCGCTGAACGTGGTGGCCGATCATATCCGTGCCGCCGCCTTTCTGATCGTCGACGGCGTGCTGCCCTCCAACGAAGGACGCGGTTATGTGCTGCGGCGTATCATCCGCCGCGCCATCCGCCACGGCCACAAACTCGGCGCCCGGGACAGTTTTTTCTACCGGCTGGTCGATCCGCTCATTGCCGAGATGGGCGCAGCCTACCCGGAACTGCGCCGCCTGCGTGACCGGATCGTGGATGCCCTGCGCGCGGAAGAGGAGCGCTTCGCCGAGACCCTGGAGCAGGGCCTGCGCATCCTCGACCAGGACCTTGCCGCCCTGCGTGGTGATACCATCGCCGGTGAGACCGCGTTCAAGTTGTACGACACTTACGGATTTCCGATCGATCTCACGCGCGACGTGGCCATGGAGAGAAACCTCAAGGTCGACATGGCCGGTTTTGAGCGCGAGATGAACAAGCAACGCGAACGCGCGCGCGCCGCCAGCCGCTTCGACGTCGATTACAACGCCGCCATCTCGCTGAACCACGGTTCGGTCTTCAGCGGCTACGACCAGGCGGAGGATCGTGCCCGTGTCACCGAACTTTACCGGGACCTCAAGGATTCCGCGGACAGCCTCCAGGAGAACGATCTGGGTATCGTGGTACTGGACCGTACGCCGTTCTATGCGGAATCCGGTGGCCAGGCGGGTGATCGCGGCATCCTGACCACTAAATCCGGCCGGTTTGACGTCCAGGATACGCGTAAACATCCGTCCGGCGCTTTTCTGCACATCGGTCGCGTCGAGACAGGATCGATCCGCCAGGGCGAGGAGATCAACGCGCAGATTGACAATGACGAGCGTCAGCGCACCCGCCTGAACCATTCCGCCACCCACCTGCTGCACGCGGCCTTGCGAAAAGTGCTGGGGCCACACGTGGGCCAGAAAGGCTCGCTGGTCCGCGCCGCCGACCTGCGTTTTGATTTTTCGCATCCCAAGCCGGTGTCGCCGAATGAACTGCAACGCATCGAAGCCCTGGTCAACGAACAGGTGCGCGCCAACCATGACGTCGAAACCAAGGTCATGAAGCTCGACGATGCCGTGGCCAGCGGCGCCATGGCGTTGTTCGGTGAGAAGTACGACAACCAGGTACGGGTGCTGCGCATGAGTGATTTCTCGGTCGAACTTTGCGGTGGCACACATGTGCGGCGTACGGGCGACATCGGTTTTTTCAAGATCGTCAGCGAAGGCGGTGTGGCCGCCGGTGTTCGCCGTATCGAGGCGGTGACCGGGCAGGGCGCATTGGAGTGGATGCACTTGCACCTCGAGGAACCGCTGATCAATGCCTGCCGAATGCTCAAGACAGACCGCGCCCAACTGGCCGACAAGGCTCAGCAACTGGTGGACCGCGTAAAACACCTGGAAAAGGAACGTGACCAGGCCAAAGGCCAGATGGCCAGCGCCGTGGGTGACGATCTGGCTGGCCGTGCGCAGGAGATTGGCGGCATTCAGGTGCTGGTGGCCCGGATCGACGGGGCCGATGCCAAGACCTTGCGCGATACACTCGATCAGCTCAAAAACAAGCTCAAGACCGCGGCAGTGCTGTTGGCCTCAGTGGTCGATGGCAAGGTGTCCCTGGTGGCCGGCGTAACCCCGGATGCGACCGGGCGGCTCAAGGCCGGCGACCTCGTCAACGTGGTCGCCCAGCAGGTGGGCGGCAAGGGTGGCGGACGCCCGGACATGGCCCAGGCTGGCGGTACCGACCCGGGCGCGCTGGATGCCGCGCTGGCGTCGGTGCCGGATTGGGTCCGCGAGCGTCTTCGGTAACAGTTTACTCGCCAGCTAAAAGCCGGTTAAATCGCGCCCTTCGAGTGGCCACGGCTGCCCATTATTCACTGCTTCCATGGCCCTGATTGTTCAAAAATACGGCGGTACCTCTGTGGCGAGCCCGGAGCGCATCCAGGCGGTCGCGGAGCGCGTCCAGCGTTTCCGCGGCCAGGGACACCAGATAGTGGTGGTCGTCTCCGCCATGAGTGGCGAGACCGATCGCCTGATCAAGCTCGGCAAGGCCGTCAACGCCGATGCCCCGGCGCGCGAGATGGACGTGCTGATCTCCACCGGCGAGCAGGTCACCATCGCCCTGCTGGCCATGGCGTTGGAGAAGATCGGTTGCCCGGCGCGCTCCTATACCGGCTACCAGGTTCACATCCGTACCGACAACGTCTACGGCAAGGCCCGCATCCAGCAGATCGACGAAACCCGCATCCGCCAGGATCTGGACCTGGGCCGGGTGGTGGTCGTGGCCGGTTTTCAGGGTGTCGACGACGACGGCAACATCACCACCCTCGGTCGCGGCGGTTCCGATACCACCGGCGTGGCGCTGGCCGCCGCCCTCAAGGCGGACGAGTGCCAGATCTATACCGACGTCGATGGGGTCTACACCACCGACCCGCGCGTGGTGCCGCAGGCGCATCGTCTGGACCGTATCACCTTCGAGGAGATGCTGGAGATGGCCTCGCTCGGATCGAAGGTCCTTCAGCTCCGCTCGGTCGAATTCGCCGGCAAGTACCGGGTGCCGTTGCGTGTGCTGTCGTCCTTCGCGGAAGGACCGGGCACGCTGATTACCTATGAGGAAAGCAACATGGAACAACCGCTGATTTCAGGAATCGCCTTCACGCGTGACGAGGCCAAGCTGACGGTGCGCGGCGTGCCCGATCGGCCCGGCATCGCCTACCACATCCTCGATGAAATCGCCAAGGCCAACATCAATGTCGACATGATCGTGCAGAACGTCGGCCTCGACGGCACAACCGACTTCAGCTTCACCATCGCGCGCGGCGACTTCAAGAAGGCCACCCAGGTCGTGCAGGCTCTGGCGAAGGAACTCAAGGCGCGCCAGGTCGTCGGCGATGACAACGTAGTTAAGATTTCGGTGGTCGGCGTCGGCATGCGTTCGCACGCCGGTATCGCCAGCCGGATGTTCAAGGCGCTGGCCGACGAGGGCATCAACATCCAGATGATCTCGACCTCGGAGATCAAGATTTCGGTGGTCGTCGAAGAGAAATATCTGGAACTCGGCGTGCGGGCACTGCACAACGTTTTCGGCCTCGACCAGACTGCCTGATCGGCCCGTGAGGCCTTGGCCCACCGCGGCCCCTTCTGGTGGCCCGGTTCCTCGCCGTACTGGCACGGAAGCTGCAACTAGTCATGTCAGCAAGGATAACCGGCCGGAACCAGTAGTCGGTATCTCTAATAGAATCAGATAGTTATATATCCATGGCTGTTGCCGTTAAGAGTCAGGGGACGGGGAAAAGGTACGCCGGGCGGCAGCGGTTTATGTCAGTCCGACGGAAAACGCCAGTACGGGGAACGACGTGGTCCGACCCCGGGCGGAATGGACGGAGCGGTCAGCCAGGATGGGTGACTGAGGGTACAAGGAATTCGGGACGTGTTACGGAGCAAGGGTTAGGAGAACCGCTCAATGCTTATTCTGACGAGACGAGTTGGTGAGACGCTGAATATCGGCGACGATGTTCAGGTGACGGTGCTGGGAATCAAGGGCAACCAGGTGCGCATCGGCGTGAATGCGCCCAAGGAAGTGCCGGTGCACCGCGAAGAAATCTACGAACGCATCAAGAAAGAGAAGGAAGACGCGGCCGTCGGCAACGTGGCGGCCAAGTAGGCCGCGCCTGCCATTTTTGCTTTACCTCCCTCCGGTCTGCGGGTATTCTTGCCCGCCTCCTGACCGGAGAGATGGCCGAGTGGTCGAAGGCGCGCCCCTGCTAAGGGCGTATACGCCAAAAGCGTATCGAGGGTTCGAATCCCTCTCTCTCCGCCAATTCCTAAACCGAGGGCCCTGGGGTTTCAGGGTCCTCGGTTTAGGAATAGCGGGTAAGTGGATTCGGACCCGAGAAGAGGGTGAGAATCCTGATGTCCAGGATGGACAAATGCCGTGGAGCACAGGATGTGCGAGAGCGGCCTCTCTCTCCGCCAGTTTTACCTGTGCTGCGCCTCCTCTCCTTTTTTTCGTCATTTCTCGGATATAATCCGCACCCTCTGTACGCGCCCGTAGCTCAGCTGGATAGAGTACCTGGCTACGAACCAGGCGGTCGGCGGTTCGACTCCGTCCGGGCGCGCCAAATACCAAGCCCGCGTCAGCGGGCTTTTTTTCGTCCGGAGAGACCAGACTCGCGACGCAGCTCATCTTCCGGGTCGTGTGGTATGTGAGGCCCTTATACCTACACTTGGCACGAGCCTGATTGTTGCGTCTGGTAAAGTAGGGTAGTGTGATCGCCCCTGAAGCACCCCTATATCAATCAAGATTTAATTCAGGAAGTTGTGATTCAGGGTGGATCTCGAGTTTGTTAAAAGTACCATCAAACCCTGAACCTTGGCATATTCTGTTTTGACCCAAGGATGTTCCAGATGGGCAGTGATGCAAAAAAACTGACTACTGATTTTTTATCACCTAGGAGAAAACCAATGGCATACGTTACCCGTATCGGTATGGCGGTGAGCGCTGTTGCGCTTTGTTTGGTTGCGAACACAGGATTGGCTGATAATCACGATGAGAACAAGAAGGTTGGTGGCAAGGACAAGATGATGATGGGCGGTAAGGAAGGTGGCAAAGATAAGATGATGATGGGCGCCAAAGAAGGCGGTAAGGACAAGCTCATGATGGGTGGCAAGGAAGGCGGCAAGGACAAGATGATGATGGGCGGTAAGGAAGGCGGGAAGGACAAGATGAAAATGATGGGCAAAGATGGTGGTAAGGACAAGTTAATGATGGGCGGCAAGGAAGGCGGCAAAGACAAACTCATGATGGGTGGCAAGGAAGGTGGGAAGGACAAGCTCATGATGGGCGGCAAGGAAGGCGGTAAGGACAAGATGCAGGTTCCGGCTCCGGGAACGATGGGTCGCTAACCAACACTGCCGGCCGGGGCTGGAGCCAACTCCAGCCCCGGTAACGGTTTGGCTCTCAAGTTTTACTGATCTCGCGTTACGCCAGGAGTTCACGGACCGGCCACCCATGCGTTACGTTCGCGCCTTGTTGTGGGTGTTGGCCTCTCTGTTCTTGGTGTGGCACAGCCTGGTGTTGGTGGTGACACCGGCGCCGCCTTCGTATTTGCAGAAGATTTTCCAGGATCTTTCCTGGCCCTATGTGCGGTTTTTTCAGCTCGAAAGTGGCTGGGGTTTCTTCGCCCCGGAGCCGGTGCGAGGCAAGCAGCTGCGGTATGTCGTGCTCGATGCCCGCAATCGCCGGCAGGAATACCGGTTGACGGAATCCCTCCAGAGGCTCAGCCCTTCCTATCTCCGCTACACGACCCTTTACGGGAACATCCACCCGGGCCGCCCCGGTTTAATGAAGAGTGCCGCGCGGTACTTGTGCCGGCGTCACGTCGGCGATTCGCCACGCTCGATCACATTTATCGTCAGGCATCAGCTGTTGATTACGCCGGAGGAGTATGAGGCCGGCAAACGCTCGTTGACGCAGGAATTTATCCGCACCGAGACACTCCAGCCGATTTCCTGTTCGTCCCCCGCTAACGTATGAATTGGCTGAACATCTGGAAGCGCGTCTGGTTCCGTGCGGAAACGACCACGCCGCTTGAGGTTGTTCGCATCGGCGTGGCTATCGCAACGCTGATTCTGTATGGATCGATCTGGTCCGAATTACCGGCATTGTATGGGAACGAAGGCTGGGTTAGCCGCGAGGCCCTGAGCCCCTGGGCGGACAATCCCTGGACGCAGTCGCTGCTTTTCCACTTCACCACTCCCGGATATCTCTGGGCGATCTATCTTGTTCTGTTGCTATCGGCCACCGCTCTCTTATTGGGCTGGCGGACGCGCTGGGTGAAATGGTTGGTCCTGATCGCCCATGTATCGATGCTCGCCCGCAACCCGCACATTTATTACGGTGTGGACGGCATCCTGGCGAGCTTGTTGCTGATCCTGTGCCTCGCGCCCATCGGCCAATCGTTGAGCCTGGACAGCGTGCGGCGGCAACGCCGTGCCCGCCATCAGGACTTGGCGTCGTTGCCGATGGCAATGACCAATGTCTGGGGGTTCGCCTGCCTGCGGCTGATCCAGATACAAATGGCTGTCTTTTATTTCTATGCCGGCGTGGAAAAGGTCCAGGGCGTCAGCTGGTGGCACGGCTCGGCACTCTGGATCGCGCTCAACAATCAGGAGTACGCCAACATCCCGATCGGCTGGATGGCCGAGCATGTCTGGACGGTGAACGTGCTGAGCTACTACACCATTCTGATCGAGCTGGCCTATCCGTTCCTGATCTGGGGTCGGTCGACGCGACCGTATCTTCTGGTCATGGCCATACTGTTGCATGTCGGCATCGCTGTCATGATGGGGTTATATATTTTCTCGTTCGTCATGATTGTGGGCCATCTGGCCTTCCTGCGTCATGAATGGCTGGCCGATTGGGGTCGACGCTGGAAGTCTCGGGTCGGACCCATGGAAATGATTTACGATGGCAACTGCGGATTTTGCAAACGTTCCTTGGCCTGGCTGCTGGCATTCGATGGGCTGGGACAGATTTCGGTTCGAGACTACCGGCGCGATCCGTCACCGGTTGTTTCCAGTGAGCTGGTCGACAAGGCGCTCTATGTTGTCATGCCCGATGGCCGGAACCATCCCGGGTTCGACGCCTATCGGCATGTCGTGCTCCGCGTCCCGGGCCTGTGGTGGCTGGTGCCGTTGTTCTATATCCCCGTGCTCAGCCGCACCGTGGGTCGCCGGACGTACAACTGGGTCGCCACGCATCGGCACGAAATATCGGCCTGTGGCACACAAACGGCTTGCAGTACCGATCGCGGCGAAAGCTAAGGATATTTGGGGTCTCCCATTCCTCACGCGCCTCCGTGCAATGGGAGACCTGATGCTTCTCTCTATCAGCAATCCCTGAAATTGAAGTACTACCTGAGCATTCCGGCGCTAAGCCATTGTCAGGCTGTCACCCCGGGATTCGGTGATATCCGTCAACAGTCCTGGTTCCCGCCGGCTGTGAGTGATCTGTGCGGACTGATCTGGCAATCTGCTTGCCATCGAAGCATGTTTCGGGAATGATCCCGGGCGTAAACAATAACCACGGATGGGGTTAGGGGACGATCACCATGTTCTTTCGAATGCACCCACGCTTGCGGCTATTGGCCGCAGTTGCCAAACCGCGTTCTTCTATTATTCTGCTCCGCAAATTGATCTCTGCGGGTGTGTTGATTGCTGCGGTGCTGGTGTATTCACCATCATCGGAGGCTGATAATCGTTACACGATCTGGCGCTGGAATGGTTCTGTTGTTGAATACGTCAGTGGTACACAGGCGGACGTACTCACTTCTGCCACGGACTGGGCCATAAAAACCGCTGAGGCAAATGTCGCTTTTCTGACGGGATGCAGTTACGCTAATTTTAGGTGCTATGTTTACACGATCGCGACCCCGGTAAGCTGTATATGGGGCGATGCAGGCACAATTGCGTGTTATACGTCGTATGACATACTCGATGTGAGTAGTGGTAGTGTCTACAACATTGGTAACTCGCGCTTTACCAGCATTAGCTATTTTGGCGTTAATCATTCCCACAACAACCCCACCGTCGACAAAAACGCCGGCCCCCAGCAATGCGCCTACGGCAATCCCTGCAATCCCGCCAACGGCAACAAATACCAGGTCGAATCCGACTTCCGTGCGGGTAACGGATTACCTGCGATTACCCGTGCCTTCAACAGCAGCTTGGTCCCCACCCAAAATTACGGCTGGGGCGTGGGTTGGTCCGGCGGTGAAATCCCGCGGCTGGAGATCGACGCCAATACCGTTACGGCCAGAAATGGTTTAGGCCGAGGCGAAACATTCAATTGCACCGCTTCTCCCTGCGCCGGCAATGCCGATACCCACCTCACGCTGACCAAAGATGCGTCCGGTTACACGCTGGCGATGCGCGACGGTCAGCGCGAAACCTACGACGTCAACGGTCGGCTGCTGACCCAGACGACGGCATCGGGCCAGACGACCACGTACACCTACGATGCGGACGGTCGCCTCGCCACGATCAAAGGGCCCCACGGCCACACCCTGACTTATGCCTGGGATCCCGCGAGCGCCACGATCAAGAGCATCACGCTGCCGGACAACACGACCATCGCCTACGGCTACACCATTGCCGGAGCCGGTCGCAACCTCACCAAGGTCACCCACCCCGACAACACCGCCCGCCTCTACCACTACGAGAACACCGCGTTCCCGAATCATTTAACTGGCATCTCCCTCGACAACGGCGCCGGCCAAGTACGTCGCCTCTCGACCTACGCCTACGACAGTACCGGCCGTGCCGTCCTCACCCAGCACGCCGACACCGGTGCGGGCCCGCAGGAGAAGTACAGCTTCACCTACAACTCCGCCACCCAGACCACCGTCACCGATGGCGCCGGCACGCAAGAGGTCCTGACCTTCGCCGAGACCCTCGGCGTCAAGAACCTCGTTTCCAAAGCCTGGCCCGACGGCAAGACCCTCACCCAGACCTTCGACGCCAACAACAACCTGACCTGCAAAAAGGATGAAGAGGACCGGGTTACCACCTACACCTACAACGCTGCCAACCAACGCACGAGCATGACCGAAGGGCAGGGCGGCACCTGCGCCGCGCCGACCGCGACGGCGGCCACCCGCACCTCCACCTATCAGTACGTCTCGACCACCCTCGACGCCCCGACGGTGATCGAATCCCCGTCCGTGGCTTCTGGTCAGGTGCGCCGCACCACGCTCACCTACGGCGACACCCGCTTCCCGACCCTGCCCACGGCCATCACCCAGAGCGGCTTCACGCCCTCGGGCTCTGCTGTCTCGCGCGCCGTCGGCCTCACCTACAACGCCTCCGGCCAGGTCGTGTCTCTGGATGGTCCGCGCACGGACGTCAACGACACCACCACCTTTACCTATTACGAATGCACCACCGGTGGCGCCTGCGGCCAGTTGAAGACCATTACCAACGCCCTGAACCAGACCACCACCTATAACACCTACGACGCCCACGGCCGGGTCACGGAGATGACCGACCCCAATGGCCTGAAGACCGCCTACGCCTACGACTTACGAGGCCGGGTGCTCTCGGTCACCCAAACCCCCTCGGGCGGCACGGCCCGCACCACCCAGTATGCCTACGACGACAACGGCAACGTCACCGAGGTCACCGACCCCACAGGCCGCAAGCTCACCTACACCTACGACAATGCCCAGTACCTCCGGACCGTCACCGACAACCTCGGCAACAAGGTCAGTTACAGCTACGACCTGCGCGGCAACCGCACCAAGGAAGAAGTCACCGATTCAAGTAACACCCTCGTGCGCACGATCGAGACCGCCTACGACCTCCGCAACCGGGTAAGCCAGATCAACACCGGCGGTTCCCTCACCACCCTCGTGCACGACGCCATCGGCAACCTGACCAAAACCACGCCCCCGAACCAGCAGGGCCAGGCCACGCCCAAGTCCACCATCCACACCTACGATGCCCTCAACCGCCTCACCCAGACCCTCGACACCCTGGGCGGCACCACCACGCTCGCCCACACGCCGATCGACGCGCCCCAATCCGTCACCGCCCCGAACGCGGCCAATACCACCTACACGCACGACGATCTCGGCCGGCGCCTCTCCGAAACCTCCCCCGACCGCGGCGCCACCGCCTACACCCACGACCCGGCCGGCAATGTCCTGACCCTCACCGACGCCCG
>CAKKRZ010000021.1:0-4728 GCA_919902925.1 Acidiferrobacterales bacterium
TCATGACCGTGGTCTGGGGCATCGTCGGCATGCTGGTCGGCGTGGTCATCGCCGCCCAGCTCGCCTGGCCCCAGCTCAACTTCGATATCCCCTGGCTGACCTACGGCCGCCTGCGGCCGCTGCACACCAACGCCGTGATCTTCGCCTTCGGCGGCTGTGCGCTGTTCGCCACTTCATACTATGTCGTGCAGCGCACCTGCCACACGGCGCTGTTTGCCCCCGCGCTGGCGAAGTTCACCTTCTGGGGCTGGCAGGCGGTTATCGTCGCGGCCGCCATCACCCTGCCGCTCGGCATCACCAGCTCCAAGGAATACGCCGAACTCGAATGGCCGATCGACATCGCCATTACCGTGGTCTGGGTGTCCTATGCGATCGTGTTCTTCGGAACCCTGGTCAAGCGCAAGGTGGCCCATATCTATGTCGCCAACTGGTTCTTCGGTGCCTTCATCCTGACCGTCGCCCTGCTGCACGTCTTCAACAGCCTGGCGCTGCCGGTCTCCATGACCAAGTCCTACTCGATCTACGCCGGCGTGCAGGACGCCATGGTGCAGTGGTGGTACGGCCACAACGCCGTGGGCTTTTTCCTGACCGCCGGCTTTCTCGGGATCATGTATTACTTCATCCCGAAGCAGGCCGAGCGGCCGATCTATTCCTATCGCCTCTCGGTGGTGCACTTCTGGGCGCTGGCGTTCACCTACATCTGGGCCGGCCCGCACCACCTGCACTACACCGCGTTGCCGGACTGGACGCAGTCGGTCGGCATGGTGTTCTCGCTGATTCTGCTGGCACCCAGCTGGGGCGGCATGATCAACGGCATCATGACGCTCTCGGGCGCGTGGCAGAAGCTGCGCACCGATCCGATCCTCAAGTTCCTGATCGTGTCGGTGTCGTTCTACGGCATGTCCACCTTCGAAGGCCCAATGATGTCGATCAAGACCGTGAACGCGCTCTCGCACTACACCGACTGGACCGTCGGCCACGTGCATTCCGGCGCGCTCGGCTGGGTGGGCATGGTGTCGATCGGCGCCATCTACTTCCTGCTCCCGCGCTTGTATGGCACGAAGATCCACAGCAACGCCCTGGTCGAGACGCACTTCTGGATCGCCACCATCGGTATTGTGCTCTATATCACCGCCATGTGGATCGCCGGTGTCATGCAGGGTCTGATGTGGCGCGCGGTCAACGCCGACGGCACGCTCACCTATTCGTTCGTGGAAAGCGTGCAGGCCATGCACCCGTTCTATATTGTGCGCATGCTCGGCGGCCTGTTGTTCCTGTCCGGGATGTTCATCATGGCCTACAACCTGTGGCGGACCATCGCCGGGCGCAAACCCGCCCCGGCGCCGATCCCGGCCCCGGCGTACTGAGGACGACGACATGGCCAAGACCGGACACGAAAAAGTCGAAAAGAGCGTCTTCCTGCTGGTGGTGCTGGTGCTGCTGGTGGTCAGCGTCGGCGGTCTGGTGCAGATTGTGCCGCTGTTCTTTCAGCATTCCACCACCCAGCCGGTGCAGGGGCTGAAACCCTATGCGCCGCTGGCGCTGGAAGGACGCGACATCTACGTTCGCGAGGGTTGCTACACCTGTCATTCGCAGATGATCCGCCCGTTCCGCGCCGAGACCGAACGCTACGGCCATTACTCGCTGGCCGGCGAATTTGTCTACGACCGGCCGTTCCAGTGGGGCAGCAAACGCACCGGCCCGGACCTGCACCGGGTCGGCGGCCGCTACTCGGACGATTGGCATCGCGCGCACCTGCTCAACCCGCGCGACGTGGTGCCGGAATCGATCATGCCGGGTTACCCCTGGCTGGCCGAGAACAAGCTCGATCCGGCGCTGATCCAGAGAAAGATGCGGGTGTTGCGCACCCTCGGTCATCCCTATTCCGACCAGGAGATCGCCGATGCCCCCAAGGCGTTCGAGGGCAAGACCGAGATGGACGCCATGATCGTCTATCTGCAGGGGCTCGGCACGTCGGTCAAGGTGCGGAGATAAGCCCATGGACTTCGGCCTGATTCATACTGTCTGGACGATCATTCTGATCGCGATCTTTTTCGGCATCGTGCGCTGGGCGTGGAGCAGCCGACGCCACGCGAGTTTCGAGCGCGCCGAACGCGAACCACTGCTGGAAGAAGAACCTTGTTCCCTCTCCAGGCCCTCACCCTCACTCCCTCTCCCAGAGGGAGAGGGAGGCGAGCCGAGCGCGCTGCGCGCGGCTTCATTCACTCGGGGAGAATCTCGCCATGGCTGATTTCATGAGCAACTTCTGGAGCTGGTTCATCATCGTGCCGACGGTGGTGGGCATCATTGCGCTGTTCTGGCTGAACCGCTGGATGACCACGCCCGGCAAGGGCCCGGAGGAGGGCGCGGCCAAGCCCACCGGCCACGTCTGGGACGGGGACCTCGAGGAACTCAGCAACCCGCTGCCGCGCTGGTGGCTGAACCTGTTCTACCTCACGCTGATCTTCGCCATCGTCTATCTCGTGCTCTATCCGGGCCTCGGTACTTTTGCCGGCGCCCTCGGCTGGACCTCGACCGGTCAGTACGACACCGAGATCAAGCGCGCCCGCGACCGTTTCGATCCGCTCTATGAGAAGTATCTGCGTCTCAGAATCGAAGACCTGGCCCGCGACCCGGAGGCCAGGCGCACCGGCGAGCGCCTGTACATCACCTACTGCACCGGCTGCCACGGCGCCGATGCGCGCGGCGGCAAGGGCTACCCGAACCTGCGCGATCGCGACTGGCTGTTCGGCGGCGATCCGGCCCAGATCAAGGAATCGATCATGAAGGGCCGCGGCCGTGCCGGTTCCATGCCGACCTGGGAAGCGGTGCTCGGACAGGAGGGCCTGTTCAACGTCACCGAGTATGTGTTGTCCCTGTCCGGCAAGCGCCACGACGAGAACGCGGCCGTGGCCGGACGCGTCAAGTTCCAGCAGCTCTGCATCGCCTGTCACGGCAAGGATGGCCGCGGCAACCCGCAGCTCGGCGCGCCCAATCTGGCCGACAACATCTGGCTGTACGGCGGTTCGCAAAAGGACATCATGGAGAGCATCGCCAAGGGGCGTGGCAACGAGATGCCGGCCTGGGGCGAGTTCCTCGGCGAGGCCAAGAGTCACTTGCTGGCATCCTATATCTATGGCCTGTCCCGCCCTGAACTGCGGGAGAAGCGCCGACCGTGACGCCATCCAGGGGCGATCCGGGAGGCGCTGACCACTCACACCAACAACCAGAAAAAATTCCCTCTCTCCTCGATGCCCAGGAGGAGGCGGTGCGCGCCGCGCGCGGGCGCCGTGCCACCGCGGAGGCGCAACCCGCCAAACGCTCCTTTCCCGTGCGCATCGTCCCGCTGGCCGAGGCCGATGCCACCCAGGAAGCGCTGTACGCCAAACGCCAGAAGGTCTACCCCCGCGAGGTACACGGTTTCTTCGCGCGCTGGCGGGTGATCATGGTATTCGCCACGCTCGGCCTTTATTACGGACTGCCGTGGATCGACTGGGGTGAAGGCCGGCAGGCGTTCCTGATCGACCTGCCCGGGCGCAAGTTCAATCTTTTTTTCTGGACCTTCTGGCCGCAGGATCTGTTCTATCTCACCGCCATCCTGATCATCTCGGCGTTGTCCCTGTTCCTGTTCACCGCCGTCGCCGGCCGGCTGTGGTGTGGGTACGCCTGTCCGCAGACCGTGTGGACCGAGGTGTTCCTGTGGATCGAGCGCAAGATCGAGGGCGACCGGCCGCAGCAAATCAAGCTGGCCGACCGCGGCTGGACCGGCGAGAAGATCGCCAAACGCTCCGCCAAGCACGCGATCTGGATCCTGTTTTCGCTGTGGACCGGTTTTACCTTCGTCGGTTACTTCACGCCGATCCGCGAACTGAGCCAGGAGGTCGTAACGCTGGCGCTCGGTCCCTGGGAAAGCTTCTGGGTGCTGTTTTACGGTTTCGCCACCTACGGCAACGCCGGCTGGCTGCGCGAGCAGGTGTGTATCTACATGTGCCCGTATGCGCGCTTCCAGAGCGCCATGTTCGATCGCAATACGTTAATCATTTCCTACGATCCGCAACGCGGCGAGCCGCGTGGGTCGCGCCGCAAGGGAGAAGCCCCGCGGGCCCAGGGCCTCGGCGATTGCATCGACTGCACCCTGTGCGTGCAGGTCTGCCCGACCGGCATCGACATCCGCGACGGCCTACAGTATCAGTGTATTTCCTGCGGCGCCTGCATCGATGTGTGCGACACCGTGATGGATAAAATGAGATATCCGCGCGGCCTGATCCGTTATACCACCCAGGACGAACTGGAAGCGGGAAAGCCGCCGCGTCTGTGGCGCCCACGGATCATCGTCTACAGCGCCATCCTCGCCGGCATCTCCATCGCCCTGGTGGTGGCGGTGTTTTTGCGCACGCCGCTGGAGATCGACGTGTTGCGCGACCGGCAGGCGCTGTTCCGCGAGGCGCCCGGTGGACGCATCGAAAACGTGTACACGCTCAAGCTCCTGAACATGGACACCCGTGCCCACCGTTTGCGCATCAGCGCCAGCGGTATCGACGGGCTGGAACTTCAGAGCGACACGCGCGAACTGACCATCGCCTCCGGCGAGGTCATCGAGCTGCCGGTGGTGCTGCGCGCCGAGCGCGCGCAACTTCGGCAGCGCGTCTCGACCGTGATCTTTGTGCTGGAAGCCGTCGATAACACCGGTCTGCGCGCCACCGAGAACGCGCGTTTTCTGGCGCCGGT
>CAKKRZ010000021.1:4828-12094 GCA_919902925.1 Acidiferrobacterales bacterium
CTGGTACCGTGAGCCGTTCGTGTGGCTGCTGGTGACGTTCCCGCTGCTGTCGGTAATCGGTGGCATCACCCTGTTGACGCTGGCGATTCGTTCCGACGACGGCCTGGTGGTGGACGACTATTACCGTCGCGGCAAGCTGATCAACCGCGAGCTGGCGCGCGATGCCCTGGCCGCCCACCACCAGCTGCGCGCCGATCTGCGCCTGGCAGCGAACGACCGGTTGTTGCTGAGCGTGGAAGGCCGTCCGCCGCACGGCTGGCCCGCCACCCTGGAGCTCAAGGTGCTGCACGCCACGCGTGCCGGCCATGACCAGCACATCATTCTGGTTCGGTCGGCGCAGGGTTATCGCGGCAGCCTGTCGTCGCTGCCCCCGGGCCGCTGGTATCTGGAACTCTCCGCGCCGGAGTGGCGACTGCTCGGCGAGCTGCGCCGGCCCAAGGCGTCGTCGGCCAGGCTCACCGCCGGGGGCGCATGATGGCGGAGCTGTTGCCGCTGCTCGCCGCTTTTCTGATCGGTGTGTTCGGTTCCGGCCACTGTCTGGCCATGTGCGGCGGGATTGTCGGCGCTTTATCGCTACCCCACGACCGCGGGACCGTGCGCGAGGGCCTGCTGTTTCCGCTGGCCTATCACGGCGGGCGTCTTACCAGCTACGCCCTGGCCGGCGGATTGGCCGGCCTGCTGGGTGCCGTGGCGACGCCGCTGGTCGAGCCGGCGGTGGCCGCGCAAGTTGCGAGTCTGATCTCGGCACTGTTCCTGATTCTGCTCGGCCTGTATCTCGCCGGGATCACGACCGTGCTGGGTTTTCTCGAGCGCGCGGGGAGTATCCTGTGGAGACGCCTGGAGCCGATGGGTCGCCGCTATCTGCCCATTCGGAATGGTGGACATGCCTATATGGCGGGCCTGATCTGGGGTTGGTTGCCGTGCGGGATGGTCTATGCCGTGCTCAGTCTCAGTTTGAGTTCCGGCGGGGTGGTGACGGGCGCGACCCGCATGCTGGCCTTCGGCCTTGGCACGGTGCCGGCATTGTTGCTGGCCGGCCTGGCCAGCCGGCGGATGGCCCGGAGCTCACGGCAATCGTCATGGCGCCGCGCCGCCGGTGTGCTGATCGTGCTGGCCGGCCTGCTGATGTTATGGCAGCCGGCGTGGTTGCCCTGGCATTCCGCGGCCACTCACGCCCCGGCTTCCGCCGGCGCCCACCGCCACTGACGACGAATCGTCAGCGCGCGCCGTTGTCGCGCAGGATCTGTCGGCCCCAGACCGTGGAGAGGGTGCGGACGTTCTCCAGGTTGCGATTGGTTTCGTATTTTTCGAAGACGTAGACAAACAGCGACTTGTTCCTGACGTGAATGACGCTGCTGGCCCCGGCCACTTCGAAGCTGACCGGACGGCCTTCCGACTGGACGTTGTAGCGGTTGACGGCGGCGAGGCTGATGATGCGTTCGTTGTCGACGAATACACCCTTGAGCGCCATATCCTCTACCGTCAGGTTGAGATCGCTGCCGGCCTGGCTGGAGATCTGCGAGCGCCGCTCTTTCAGCAGCTCGTTAGCCTGGGTTCTCCCCCGTTCGAGCAATTCCTTCTGCTGGCCGCGGATGATGTCGCGTAAATTGTTGAACTCCGCCGGCGACATGTCGGTGCTCAGCGATTGGCGATGGGTCTGCACCATCATGTAGGTATTCAGCTCCATTTGCTGGCCGGCGCGCAGACGCCGGGCGTCGGCATCGGTGACGTAGACCGCCAGCAGCTTGTTGCTTGGCGGGGTGAAGGTGGTAAAGCGGGTCATGATCTCGGCGGAGTCCTGGCCGACCTCGGTAAATCCGTCCGGGGCCTGCAAGCGGATCTGGGCGTTGCCGATGGAGACGGTCGTGATTTTTCCGGCCTGGGCCGGGAGCAGCGGGGCCAGCAGCAGGAGCAGGCCGAGGCTGAACAGACGGGCGCGATTCATCATGTTGAGATTCCTGTCAGGAAAGGCGGATTGGACGGGTAGACCGGCCGGTTGTCAGGCGGGCCCGGAAATTCCCGGAAATTCCAGTATAGCCCATCCGGCGAAACGGGCAGCGGGAATATCTCACAGGAGAGCCCCGTCTTGTCAAAACGAGTCCCCGGTGCGATGCCGGCGAAAGATATCTGATGATAAAAGTAATGACAATCGCCGCGGGTCTTTGCCTGGCCATGTCCGTGCCGGCCGCCGAGCCGACGCCCACCGGACCGGTCGACGAGCAGGTCCGGCGCTGGCGGCAATTCATGGACGACGTGCACGCGCTGCACCGGCGGCTGATCGACGGCCGCGCGGTGCGGGTTACACGCCGCGTCGGCGGTTACGCCCGTCATCCCGAATATTTCCGCGAAGAGGTCTACACCGACAGCCGCAACGGCCGGGTGATCGGTCGCCTGCAGTGGGTGAGCCAGGCAGCGACGCAGCTACACTCCATCGAGGTGTTCATCCATGATCGCCGGGGACGCGTGATTCGCGATTATTCGGCCTGGTATCTGCCAGACGCGCGCAACGCGCCCTGGTCGGCGACCATCAGCCTGTATGCCTACCCGGACGATGGGTTGACGGCCTTCCGCAGCTTCGATGCCGGCGACAACCCGGTGCAGGAGGTTTGCCGCGGCCGGTATCGGGGGAAGGACGTGGAGATAGCGTTCGACGAGTTCGATCGACTCCGCGAGGAGCGTAAACCCGGCGGCGGTATGCTGGGCACGGCGCTTTACCGGCTCTGCTTTCAGGGCCTGCCGCTCAACAGCGCCGGCCGTTACCTTCAGCCGCAGTAAGACCAGCGGATTCCATCGCCGAATCTGAACCGGTAGCTGCCGCGACACGGGATCGGGCCCCTGCTCCCGGAGGGTTAGAGGTTCCCTGATATTTCGGATGTCACCGGTGCGGCGGCGAGATCCGGCTCGCCGCAGTGCGCGAGGATCTGCGCGCGCGCCGCGTCGCGCAGCCTGAGCGCCGCCTCGAAGCCCGTGCCCGACGGGCGGATCGGCGTCCCCACGGTCACGACGATCCGGCCGCGGCGCGGGAACCACTGATTCGCGCGCAGGATCGAGCGCGTACCGCGCAGCGCGATCGGCACCACCGGCAGCTTTGCCTCGGTGGCGGCAATGAAGGCGCCCAGATGGAACGGCGCCAGCCCCGGCGCGCGCTCGAACCGGCCTTCCGCAAAGAACACCAGCGTGCTCCCGGCGCGCGCCGCCTGCGCCAACTCGCGCGCGTCCGCCACGCTGCGCTGCCGCTCGAAGCGTTCTACGAACTCGGCGCCGATGCGCGTGAGGAAGCGGCGCGCGATGAACGGGCCGGCCAGCTCGCGCTTGGCGACGTAGCTGTAGGCCCCCGGCAGGATCGCGCTCAGAATGATGCCGTCAAGGTAGCTGGCATGGTTGGCCACGATGATGCATGCGCCGGCGTGCGCGCCGCGCGGCAGGTGCTCGCGCCCGCGCACCACCAATGGCGTGCCGGAGAGCTTGATCAACAGCCGCGCCGCCGCGCCAATCAGCCGCCGATTCCAGGCCGGGATCGGCACCAGCGCGACCGTCGTCCACACCAGCGGCGCCAGCAGCCAGAACAGCAGCCAGGTGTAGAGCGCGTACAGCATGTCGGCGGCGGCGTGCCGCAGCCGGTGGAACCCGGGCCGGAGCGCCGACCAAGCAAGCCGCGCGAGTTGCCACCACACGTATTTCGGCGGCTGCCCGATGTCGCCGCGCTCGTAGCGCTCGCGGCTCGCGGCGCGGCGGATCTTGCCGCTTGAGGTCTTGAGCACAGTGTGCGGCGCCGCCAGCACCACGTCGTCGGGCGGCATGCCGATGAGATCGGCGGCGAGCGCATTGATCGCGTGCCGCAGCCGCTCGTGCGTCGCCGCGTCCGTCGCACGCGTCTCGGCCAGCACCACCAGCTTCTCGGTGCCGGAGGCCGGGTCGGTGCTGCCGAACACCGCCACACAACCCTTGCGGATGTCGGGCAGGTTGCCGATCGCCTCCTCGAGTTCGTGCGGGTAGACGTTACGCCCGGCGCGGATGATCACGTCCTTGACGCGCCCGGTGAGGTACACCTCGCCCGCGGCGATGTAGGCGAGGTCGCCGGAGTCGAGCCAGCCGTCGTGAAACAGGCGGTGCGTTTCCTCGGGGTTGCGGAAATAGCCGCTGGTGGCCGACGGGCCCTGGAACTCAAGCCGGCCCTGCTCGCGCTCGGCCACCTCGTAGCCGGTCGCGTCCACGATGCGGATCTGGTGGCCGGGCAGCGGCTGACCGCAGGCGACAAAGCGCAGCGCCGTGGCGTCGTCGTCGGCCGCCGGGAGCGCGTGGCCGGCGCGCATGAATGTCTCGCGCTCGACGCGATCGACAATCGGCGCACGCCCGGGCGGCGGGAAGGCCAGCCCCACCGAGCACTCCGCCAGGCCGTAGACCGGCGCCATCGCCTCGGGATGGAAACCGTAGCGCGCGAAACGCCCGGCGAAGCGCGTGAGCGTGTCCGGGCTCACCGGCTCGGCGCCGTTGAACGCGAAGCGCAACGAACTCAGGTCTAATCCCTTGACGGCGTTGTCGTCGATACGCTTGAGGCACAGCTCGTAGCCGAAATTGGGCGCGCCCGAAAGTGTCGCGCGGTGGCGGTGGATCGCCCACAGCCAGCGCTCCGGGCGCGCGAGGAACGTGAGCGGCGACATGACCACGAGCGGTATGCCGTAGTACAGGCTGCCGAGCCAGGCGCCGATCAGGCCCATGTCGTGATAGAGCGGCATCCAGCTCACGAACACATCCGCAGAGTTCGCCCGCACGGCCGCGCCCATGGCGCGGATATTGGCGAGCAGGTTCGCGTGCGTGAGGATCACGCCCTTGGGGTTGCCGGTCGAGCCGGAGGTGTACTGCAACAGGGCGATGTCCTGGGCGTCGAGTGCGGGGGCCGCCGCGAGCACGCTGCCGGCGGCGCGCTCGATCAGCTCGCCGGGCGTGACCACGCTGTGCAGCCTGGCCACTTGCGCGCGCAGCAGCCGCGCGAGCGCGCGCGCCTCGGCGACCGTGATCAGCACCACGGCGGCGGCGTTGTCGAGGATGCGCGCGTGGCGGCGCAGGTGCTCCTCGATCTGCGCCGGGCGCAGCGGCGGGTAGATCGGCACCGGGATGCCACCCGCCAGCAACACGCCGAAGAAGCTCGTGAAGTACTCGCGCCCGGTCGGCAGCATGATCGCCACGGTCTGGCCCGGCGCGAGGTCGAGCGCGCGCAACCCGGCGGCGAGCGTCTGGGCCTCGGCGAGCAAGGCGCCGCAGGTGATGACCTCCTCGGACGCCTCGTCATGCGCGAGATAAATGTGCGGGCGGTGCGGCACCGCGCGCGCATGCCAGGCGAGCACTTCGATAAGCGTTTGGGCGTGCGCCGGCGCGGTCACCGTGCCCGCCACGGGGGTCGCACGTATTTCGGTCTGCACCGGGGCGGCGGCGTGGTGTGTCCCCGCCGCCAGCGCGCGCAACAGGTCGCGCGGTGTCTCGGCGCTCGCCAGCAGCGTCTCCGGCAGGTGCGCGCCGAAGCGCTGCTCAAGGCGGGCGAGCAGTTCGACGCGCGCCAGGCTGTCGAAACCGAGCTCGCGCTCGAGCGAGCTGTCGAGACGGACCTCCGCCCCTGGACGCTGCTGGTGCAGTTCGGCACTCAGCGCGCGCACCACGGCGAGCAGGTCTTCCGCCGTGGCCGTTCCCTCGGGACTGCGTTGCGCATGCGGCATCGGTAGCTTCCTCGCGTGGAACCGGCCCGATGCCGCTGGCGCTTTGGCATCGCAAATTATTATATTAAATCCGAACGGGAAGGCCCGGCTTTGACTCAAATCAATGTATCAGTGCCGATCGGGCTTAAGCCGGTGATCATGGCAATAACGACGCTAATCGATCAGGGTGCCGTTGTGCGCCGGCCCTCGCGGAACGCGACAGGACTTCCTGGTTCCACACTCAGGTCGTCAGCCGCCGGTAGATATCCGGCACCTTGCGCGGCAACATCCCGACGTCGTCGATGATCACGTAGTGCGAGGCGCCGTACATGTGCGGCAGGTAATCGCGCGCCTCGCGGTCGATGGTGATGCAGAAGGAGTGCACGCCGCGGCGCCTCGCCTCAATCAGCGCCTGACGCGTGTCCTCGATACCGTAGGGGCCGCGATAGCCGTCCTGGTAGTCGTCCGGTTTGCCGTCCGAGAGAGTGACCAGCAGTTTGGTGCGCGCCTCCACCCCGTCCAGCAGTGAGGTCAGGTGACGGATGGCGAAACCCATGCGCGTGTACTCCTGCGGGCGGATACCGCCGATGCGCGCGCGCACCTCGGGGCTGTACGGTTCGTCGAAACGCTTGATGCGGTACAGTTCGCAGCGCTTGCGGGTCACGCCGGAGAAACCGTAGATCGCGTAACGGTCGCCGAGCGCCTCCAGCGCTTCGCACAACAGGATCAGGGATTCGCGTTCGGCATCGTTGATCCATCCTTTGGTGGAACCACTCATGTCGACCATGAAGGCCACGGCGATATTTCGCTCGGCCCGGTGCGTGCGGGTGAACAGCCGGTCGGTCATCTCGCGGCCGTCGCGGGCATCGGCGATGGCCTCGACCAGGGCGTCGATGTCGACGTCGTCGCCATAGGGCTGGCGCTTGAGCAGCCGGTTCTCATCGCGCATGGCTTCGAAGGTGCGGCGCAACTGCTCGACGACGCCACCGTGCTTCTGCAAGGTGCGCGCGACAAAATCGTCGTGCACCGGCGCGACGTCTTTCTCGCGCATCACGCACCAGTTCTTGCGGTAGTGCCGGCGGCCGTGGTCCCACTCGGGATAGAACGTGGCGCCTTCCTCGTGGTAGGTCCCCTGCCAGACATCGTCCGGATCTTTTTCTTTTTGCCGGTACCGGGCCGGGTCGTATTCGCCGTCGCCGGCGGCCACCAGGTACTCCGGCGGAATACCGCCGAGGTCGAGCTGGATGGAGGTCAGCAGTTGGCGCACGTCGTCCGGCGGCGCGATCGGCGCCCCGTCGAGGGTCAGTTCAAAAGCATCGACGGCATCCCCGGGTTCGGTGGGGGCCTTGGCCAGATCGAATTGGCTGGGCTCCGTTCTGGCGAGGCCACTCGCCCGGTGGTCGTCGGCCAACTCGGCCAGCTTGACGCGCAGCAGGACCTTCTCGCGCTCGATACGTGCGCTCATCACGGCGGCCACGGCCTCCGGCCGCAGTTCGCCCGGGTAGGCGAAATCCGGCGGCTCGGCGGTGAGATACACCTCCGACAGCAGTTGCAGACTGTCGTCCAGCCGGGCGGA
>CAKKRZ010000022.1 GCA_919902925.1 Acidiferrobacterales bacterium
CCTGCTGATGGATGTGAATGCCACGTCGAGCGACACCGTGGTGGACGCCATCAGGAAGAAACTGGGCAAGTAGCGTTTCCGGGTAGGCCGGATCGCTTGGCCGGGTCCGGAAATGTCTAGTTCAGGGTCGGGTGCTGGCCGCCGAGGCGGCGGCAATCCCGGCTATTTTTTTGCAATGTCCGTCCAGCAGGATCGGCTGGGCATCGGCCGCGGGCACCGGTCTGCTGGTAAAAAATCCCTGCATCTCGTCGCAGTCCTGGTTGCGGAGGAAAGAAACCTGCTCCGGCGTTTCCGCGCCCTCGGCCACCACGCGCAGGTTGAGGTTGTGCGCCATCGCGATCACCGCCTGGACCACGGCCCGATCGTTGGCATCGGAGGTGATGTCCTTGACGAACGCACGGTCGATCTTGAGGACACTGATCGGCAGGCGCTTCAGGTAGGCCAGGGATGAATAGCCGGTACCAAAATCATCGATCGACAGTTTTACGCCCATGGCACTCAGCCGCTGCAAGGTGACGGCGGTCTCCGTCGTGTGATCCATCAACATGCTTTCGGTAATCTCCAATTCCAGCCAACGTGGCTCCAGCCCGATGGCCTTCAAAACCCGTTCGACCAGATCGGCCAGCCCGGGATCGCGGAATTGACGGGCCGACAGGTTCACGGCCATGGTGATGGACGCTAGCCCGGAATCTTGCCAGAGTTTGTTTTGCCGACAGGCCGCCCGCAGTACCCACTCGCCCACCGACGCGATCAGCCCGGTGTCTTCGAGGATCGGGATAAACTGGTTGGGCGGGACCGGGCTGGAGCCGTCTGGGCACCAGCGTAATAACGCCTCGAACCCGACCAGCTTACCGGCCGCGAGTTCGACCTTGGGCTGATAGTGCAGCACGTACTCGTCCCGCTCGAGCGCGGGACGCAGACGGGATTCGAGCTTCAGGCGTTCCGCCGCCTGTTTGTTGATATCGGCCTTGTAGTATTCGTACCCACTGCCGCCTTGTTCCTTGATCCGGAACATGGCGGCCTCGGCGTTCTTGAGCAACTGCTCCGGGTTGGTGGTGTCCTGAGGGTAAATCGTAATCCCGATGCTGGCGGCGATGAACAGCTCCAAACCCTCGATCACAAACGGAGACTCGAGCTGCTCCAGCAACTTGTGGGCGACGAGCGCGGCATGCCGGCTGTCGGTAGCCATGGGGCAGATCAGGGCAAAGGTGTCCCCGCTCAGACGGGAGATAGTATCTCCTTCGCGCAGGGCTTCCTGGAGGCGGCCGGCGATACCCTTGAGCAACAGATCGCCGGCATGATGGCCGAGCGTATCGTTGATGTTCTTGAAGCGGTCGAGACCGAGGGACATGATACAGACCAGGTGGCCGCGACGTTTGGCATCGAGTACGGCCTGTCGCAGGCGATCCTGAAACAGGCCGCGATTCGGCAGGCCGGTCAGCGGATCGTTGTGCGTCAGGACATGAAGCCGCCTCTGCGTTTCGGTATCGAGGCGGACCGAGTTGATCAATCCTTCCCAGTATTCGCGGCTCATGTTACGCGCCTGGAGCAGCGTGTAGGCAAGGAAGGTCGTGTACGCGAAGGCCATGGACAGGGCCTTGTTGGCATCCAGGGAAAGACTGCCCACGATGGCCGGCAGCAACATGAACGCCAGGTACAGGCGCAGGGTATTGAGCGACATGCACATGCTGGTCAACGCCCCCGCACCGATGCCGGCGATCATCAGCGTCGCGACTATTGCCGCCCACGAAATACCGTAATAGTAAACTGCCGTGCCACCGAGAATGCCGGTCGTCAGTCCCGCCACCCAGATCGACAGGGAGTAGGCGAGCAGCCAGGATTGCCGGTATCGATCGTAAAACCGGTCGAAATGCAGAAACATCAGGCCGCGCATCAGGCTGGCTGCCGTCGTAACGACCAGCACGCTATAGGTAATGATCGGGTGTTCGGAACCGAGTGGCGTGGCCAGGGCCAGGACGAGAATAAAGGCCGGGTACACCAGAATACCGATCAGGCCACGGCGCGAAAGCTCGTGTGCCGCCGTGCGCCGGACGGCGATGTGTTGTTCCGGGCTGAGATCTTCTGCGCCCTGATACGGCAAGGCCTTCAAACCATCCTCCCTGGAGCCGGCCTCCGTGCCAATCCCGCAACGACGGGATGGTGCCGACGCTCCCTGTCTGGCGATAGCTTGGGCTATCGATATTTCTCGGCAGTACTTTAAAGCAGAGTAGTACACATTCTGCACACAGCGGCTTCGCCGATGGGACCGAGGCCGCTCTCGGCCATCCCTGGCCTTCGCGGCATTCGTGCATCCTGCACGTCAGCGAAGGGCCGCAGGCCGTAACGGAAGCCCTACTCGCTGCGCTCGTTCGTCCTACCATAAGGTTAGCGCGTTTGCGGCTTCGCCGGTCCTCCGGACTCCGGATCCGGGTTAAAGCATCAGGCCCGGACCCCGGTTACGCATGTGGTCGGCGGTGCGAAAAAAGGCGCCTTTCAATTGTTCGCGGACCAGGGGCTCGAGGGCAGTCTCGTCGAGCGCGCGGCCCATGCACAGCATCCAGGCGTCGCGCTCGCCCTCGCCGACGGGGAAGGGCAGGTGGCGGGCGCGCAGTTTCGGGTGGCCGTACTCCTCCATATATAAGGGTGGGCCGCCGAACCAGCCGGACAGGAACTTGAAGAGCTTGTCGCGCGAACCTTTGAGGTTCGCAGGGTGCAGGGCGCGGATGCTGGCAGCTTCCGGCAAGGTGTCCATGAGATCGTAGAACCGGTCGACCAGGGCACGCACGCCGGATTCGCCACCGAGCAGTTCGTAGGGGGTTTTCGGGGCAGGCGTCATGGGCGGATTCCGGGGCGGCATTGTGATGATTTGCGGCCGGCCGTCGCGCGGGAAAGACACTGGCTCGATCCGATACACTCCGCTCATGGCAAAAAAAGAAAACCGGACGACGGAGCAAACGCGCAAAACTGGCGCCAGCCGCCGACCGTCGCGGTCTCGACCTCGCGCTGGTGGCGGCCGTTGCCAGCGGCGAGTAGCCGGCGTTTCCGGGACGTTCCGCCATGGCAGTCATTCCGGACGCGAGCCCGTATCCGGACCACGAGAATACTTCCGGGTTACAATGACTGCGTCTCACCCATCCGGACATGCCCCATGAACGAACCCGACAAGATTATCGATGACGCCTTCAGCAGCACGGTGGATCTCGGCAATCAGATGGCCAACCGCGACCAGGAGGCCGATACCTGGGACATCGCCGACGGTATCCTCGCCGGCGCCATTCAGTACTGGCTCTATTCCCGCCAGCCGTGCGGCGATCCGCGTTGCGAAGACTGCGGACCCATCGCCACCGCCGAGGGGCGTTTGCAGGCGCTGCAACAACTGGTTCTGGAACTGGCGCGCGACAGCGAGTACTTCCATTCGCCGACCGACAGCAACGCCGGCCGCGCCTGAGCGGCTGGCTGGACGATCATCCGGCCGCTAGCCGTACAGGCTCTCCACGAACTGCCGCTGTATTGCCTCGATCTCTTCTCGCTTTGATACCAGGGCCTCAACACAATCGGGGTCCAGTCTGCGTCCTGCCAGGCGTTTGATCTCGGCCAGGGCTACATCCAGGGGCCATGCCGGCTTGTAGGGCCGGCGACTGGTGAGTGCATCCAGCACGTCGGCCGCGGTGGTAATGCGCGCTTCAATCGGGATCGCCTCCCCCTTGAGACCCTGCGGGTAGCCACTGCCATCGTAGGCCTCGTGGTGGTAGAGCACGAGGTTGCGCAGCACCTCGGTGTAGGCGAGTTTCGTAAATCCAAATTCCTTGAGCATAAAGTCGACGAGTTCCTGCCCCTTGTGCGTGTGCTCGCGCATGAGCGCGAATTCAGAATCGGTCAGCGGGCCTGGCTTGAGCAGGATGTTGTCGGGGATCGCAATCTTGCCGATGTCGTGCAGCGGCGCGAACAGGAACAGGTGCTCGATGTATTCATCGCTCAGGTCGTGTGTCGTGGCGAGCTGGCGTGCGATTATCTGGCAGAAGCGGGCCATGCGCTCCAGGTGGGCACCGGTTTCACAATCGCGCCGGCTGGCAATGTGGCGCATTGTCAGGGTGGCGGCTGTCAGGGTACGGATGGCCGACAGCTCACCGATCACCAATAACGAAATCAGTCGTGCGAACGGTTCAAGCAGACCGAGCATCTCGGGCCGGAAATACTTCGGTTGGCGAGAGTCGTAGAAGATGAAGCCAAAAAACTCGCCGCGCGCGAACATGGGGACGGTATAGCTCGAACGATAGCCCGCCTTCAGCAGGATGCGGGTATGTACGTGACTGGGGTCGCCGTATTGATCGAGATCGTCGATTACCCTGCCGATGCCCGCATCGCGCAAAGCGAGCAGCGATGGCACATCGGCCAGTTTTGCCTGGTAATTACGGAGGGCTGGCAGCGCACTGTCCGAGCCGATGAAGGTTTTGAGTATGTCGGTCTGGGCGTCGTAGACCGCTACGCCCACCTGGTCGATGGCGCCATAACGGCGGCGCAGCTCACGATGCAGAAGTTCGAGTTTGTGCGATAACGGGCCCGATTGCCCGAGAAAGTCGAGATTGGCATCAACGTCATCGCTGGGCATGACAGGGCATTGTCCATGGATGCTGGTACCCACAGCTTAGACCACCTATCCCCTCCAAATGTCCTTGATGACCTTGTGGCTTCTTCCCGGCACCCAAGGCCAAAATTTCACGGGGTGTACCATACGAATGATTTCTTCAAGCCTGTTTTTTCGCCGGCGAGAATCACCGCGCTACAACCGGGCAGCCGGAGACGCGCCCATCAGCCCGAAGGCGGCATCAGTTCATCGAGCCCGCCGTCCATGTGCAGCTCGGTCAGTTCAGTGAAGCCGCCAACGGGCCATCCCTGGCCCGCGGCCCTCGCCTCGATCCCATCGGTGAAGCCGCCGATGGGCCGGCCGTCGATCAGGATTTGCGGGACCGTGCGCGCGTGGTTGGTGACCTCCAGCATTTCCTTCAGGCCGGCGCGGTCAGTATCCACGCGCACTTCGTCGTAGCCAATCCGGTATTTCTTGAGCAGGTTCTTGGCCCGCTCGCACAGCGGGCAGGTTCCGGTGCTGTAGATTTTCACGCGCGTCATGGGTTCTCCGTGGGCCGGTTTCAGGACCGGGCCAGTTCCGCGACGAGGGCGGAGATTCTGTCCAGATTGCCCTCGATGCTTTCGGCCAGCCGGAACTGGGTGGCGGCGCGCAGCAGGTTATGTCCGCGATAGGCCACCTTGAAGTAACGGTCGCCGTTCAGATGGTCGGTCAGAAAGCGCAGGCCGAGCTCGAATGGGATCAGCCGGGTTGCCACCGGCAGCAAATGCAGTTCCTCGCGGGTCAGAAAGCCGCGGGTTTCATCGAAGTAGCCCTTCAAAATGGCGCGACACAGATCGAGATCGAAATGCGCCTCGCGTGGATCGGTCGGCGACTCGCCGGCCGGGTTGCAGGCCGAGCGCAGGCAGTCGCCAAGGTCGTAGTGCACCAGGCCGGGTTGCGCCGTGTCGAGGTCGATCAGCGCCACCACCCGCCGACCGGATTCGTCGAACAGCAGGTTATCGAGCTTGGGATCGCCGTGAATGACACGCACCGGCAACCGGCCCGCGCGCCGCGCCGATTCCAGGGCATCGACGATGCCGGCGCGCGCGGTGGCGAAGTCGAGACAGAAGCGCAACTCGGCTAAACCGCCACCGGGCCATCCTTGGCCCGCGGCCCTCGCCTCGACTCCGGGATGGAGTCGAGGGCCACTGTGCAGGGATGCATAGGTGGTGGCTTCGATCCCATCGGCGTCCGGGTTCCCGGTGATCGACGAGGCCGCCGTCCAGAAACGTTCGTAATACATCGGTGTCTGGTGGAAACCCTCGCGCGTGATCTGCAACCGGCCGGGATCGAGATCGCACACGAGTGCGTGAAAGCGCCCCAAGGCGAAGCCGACTTCACCCGCCTGCAACGGATTATTCAGCCGGGTGAGAGTGCGCGTGTGGCCGATGTATTCCAGCGCCCGCCAGAAACCGCCGTCACTGTCGGTCCAGGAATCGGCGCCGTCGCGGGTCGGGTGCGTGCCGGGCAGTTTCAGTTGGCGTTGATCGCCCTGTTGCCGTGTGGCCACGTGGGCCAGCAGGGCGCGCAGATTGGCCTGCACCCGCTCGGGTTGCGGAAAGGCCTTGCGGCTGAGGCGTTGCAGGATCAGCCGCCGGCCGTCGCTGGCGGTGACGAGAAAGGTGTCGTTGATCAGTCCCTGACCGAAGGGCTCGACCCGCAACGCCGGATCGTCGGCAACAAAGGCCTGGGCGGCACGCAGGGCGGGGGAGTTGGTCATGGGCGGGTGCTGGCAGGATTATACCCGCGCGATTGGCGTCCGGCCGCAGTTGAATGAGATCCGCTCAAGCCCGCATGAATGGCTCAGGGCGTAACATGGCTCGCGCCCCCTGGTTGATTTACAATCCACTCCCTTCGGATCAGTAAGTTTTGCGGTATTTCAGGAACCCAGATGGAAAAAACCCCTGCCGACGCGGTCGTTACCGTTCGTCATTACTATCAATCCCTGCCGGCCCGCATGGCCGCCGTGCGTAAACGCGTGAGTGGTCCGCTGACGCTGGCGGAAAAGGTTCTGTTTGCGCACCTGGATAAAAGCTTCAAGGGGTTGCCCACGCGCGGCGAGACAACGGCGTTGCTGAACCCGGATCGCGTGGCGATGCAGGATGCGACGGCGCAGATGGCGATTCTCCAGTTCATGACCGCCGGCCGGCCGGAGACGGCGGTGCCGACCACCGTGCACTGCGACCATTTGATTCGCGCCAAGGTCGGGGCGATCA
>CAKKRZ010000023.1 GCA_919902925.1 Acidiferrobacterales bacterium
CACCCGTCCGCCACTCTACTCGGGGTTGCCCCCTTTCGCGTGCGACTTGCATGTGTTAGGCACGCCGCCAGCGTTCAATCTGAGCCAGGATCAAACTCTCCGAAAGAAACTTACTGTCTCTTGCGAGACAAAACTGCTAGATGATCGGTACGCCTACCGGTTTAGCGGTAAACGTGACGATCGCCTTTCATGGATTGACCACGACTCGACCGAGCGCCCACACAAATTGCTTGATCCAAATTTTAAAAGAACACGCCCGGAACAGACCCCGGGCGAGGGACGCGCATTATACTCGTCCACCCTGACCCGTCAACACGTTTTGTCATAATTCAGGTATCTGGCCAATTCGCCTGAAATAACGGCAATTAGCCCACGCAGCGGGTCAGACCGGGGGACGGCGTCAGCGCACGCTTACCCGGGCAAATTTCCGCTTTCCGACCTGGAAAAGGTGGGTTTTCCCGGCCGAAATCTCCAGCGCAGGGTCTTCGGCCCTGTTTCCATCAATCCGCACACCTCCCTGCTTAATCAACCGCAGGGCCTCGGAGGTGCTGGCAGCCAGCCCAGCCTCTTTGAGGAGGTTGGCGATCGCCAGCTTTCCCGCCGTGGCGGATACGCTAACCTCGGGGACATCCTCGGGCAGGGCGCCCTGCTGGAAACGGGCGATAAAAGCCGCGAGCGCCGCGGCACCGGCCGGCGGCCCGTGGAAACGGCTGACCAGTTCCTGGCCCAGTCGAAACTTCACGTCGCGCGGATTGAGTCCCTGCTCAACCTCGGCCCGCCACTTTTTCAGGGTGGCAGTGGGCTCGAACGACAGGAGATCGAGATAACGCCACATGAGCGCATCGGAGATCGACATGAGCTTGCCGAACATCTCGTCCGGCGCCTCGGCGATGCCGATGTAATTACCCAGCGACTTCGACATCTTGTTGATCCCGTCCGTGCCCTCCAGCAGTGGCATGGTCAGCACCACCTGCGGGGTCTGGCCGTAAACCTTTTGCAACTCACGCCCGACCAGCAGGTTGAACTTCTGGTCCGTGCCGCCCAGTTCGACGTCGGCCTTCATCGCCACCGAGTCGTACCCCTGGATCAGGGGATACAGAAATTCGTGGATGGCGATCGGCTGACCGGATTTATAGCGTTGCTCGAAATCATCGCGCTCGAGCATGCGTGCGACCGTATGCTTGGCGGCGAGCTGGATCAGGTCAGCGGCTCTCATCTCGCCCATCCAGCTGGAATTGAACATCACCAGCGTCTTTTCCGGATCGAGGATCTTGAAGATCTGAGTCTCGTAGGTGCGGGCGTTCTCAATCACCTCGTCACGCGTCAGCGGCGGGCGCGTGGTGCTCTTGCCGGACGGATCGCCGATCATGCCGGTGAAATCGCCGATCAGGAACAGCACCTCGTGGCCCAGGTCCTGGAACTGGCGCAGCTTGTTGATCAGCACCGTATGGCCGAGATGCAGGTCCGGGGCGGTCGGGTCGAAACCGGCCTTGATGCGCAGACGCCGGCCGGACTTCAGCCGCTCCGCCAGTTCGGCCTCGAGCAGGATTTCGTGCGCTCCCCGCCTGAGGATTTCGAGGGCTTCGCGGATATCGGCCATGGGTTTGAAAATCAGGGGGTTTCGGGTTGGTCAACAGCGGCGCCAAGCCTATCACCGGCCGCCGGCCGCCGGCCAGCCGCGGCCGGCCCACTGGCCTTAAATCCCGTACTACACTTGTCTGCGGCGGCAAGACGGTTTACAACAGGCGCCCCGGGGTCTCCCCGGGCGTCGATTTGGCACCAACCCATGATCCAACCCACCGACCAGAAGCACGGTAATGGAAGTCCTTTCCCCTGGCGCAAGGCCGGGCTGGCGCTAGCCGCCATCCTGGTTGCCACCGCCACGGTAGCCGCCATCCACGCCCGTCCCGGTGCCGACGGCCAGCCCAAGACACATCTGGACACTCCTATAGAGGTGGACCCAGCCAGCGCCTCCCCGGACACGAGCGACCACTCGGGCCAATGGCAGGAAATCACGGTCCGACGTGGCGATACCTTCCAGACGCTGGTCCGGCGTCACCGGCTGGATCACGATAACCGGCTTGCGGCCCTGCTCGATCACCCGCTCGCACGCCCGCTCTATCAGCTCAGGCCGGGACAGGTCATCCGGGTGCGAGTCGATGAAACCGGCCGCCCGATGGAACTCGCCTATCGCCCGGATCTGCAGGAAGAACTGCGCCTCACCCGCACCGCCGACGGCTTCGATATCCGGCGACTCACGCGCCACTTTGAGACCCGCATCGCCTACGTCACCGGGGCCATCGAAACCAGCCTGTTCGAGGACGGTCAGGACGCGGGCCTGGCCGACGCCATGATCCTCAAGCTGGTCGAGATCTTCGGCTGGGACATCGATTTCGCGCTCGACCTGCGCCGCGGCGATCGCTTCAGCGTTGTGCACGAGGAAAAATACTGGCGCGGCCAGAAGGTCGGCGACGGCGTCATTCTCGCGGCCGAGTTCGTCAGCCACGGGCGCGTCTACCGCGCCATCGCCCACCGCAATGAGCGCGGCATCACCGAGTACTACACGCCGGAAGGCCGCAGCGTGAAGCGCGAATACCTGCGCACACCGGTGGAATTCTCGCGCATCAGCTCCGGCTACACGCTCAACCGCTTCCATCCGATCCTGAAACGCTGGGGTTCGCACCGCGGCGTCGACTACGCGGCGCCGAGCGGCACGCCGGTGCGCGCCACCGCCGACGGCCGTATTCTTTCCATCGGCCGCGACGGCGGTTATGGCAACCGCATCATCCTCAAACATCCCGGCGCGCACACCACGCTGTACGCCCACCTGTCGGCCTACGCCAAGAAGCTGCGCGTCGGCAGCCACGTGGAGCAGGGGCAGATCATCGCCTACGTGGGGACAACCGGCCTGTCCACCGGCCCGCACCTGCATTACGAATTCCGCGTCGACGGCCAGCACGTCAATCCACTCAAGAATCGGCCGCCACCTTCGCCGTTGATTGCGGCGGCCGACCGCGACGCCTTCCGGCAGCACGCGGCCGCGCTGGCCACCCGGCTGGACGCCATCGGCGCTCCTCGCCTCGCCCGCCGCGACGGCGAATAGTCCCGGCTTGCTGTACCTCGCCACGTAACGCACACTGCGCGCATGCGCTACGTGGGTCTGATGTCCGGCACCAGTGCCGACGCCGTCGATGCCGTGCTGGTCGAGATCGGCCCGGACGGCCGGGCCCAACTACTCGCCAGCCACCCTCACCCCTTCCCGGCGGACTTGCAGGCGGCGGTGCATGAACTCAGTCATGCCGACGCCATCAATATCGATCGTCTGGGTGAACTGGATACGGCGCTGGCCGAGGTTTTTGCCGAGGCGGTTCGAGAGTTGCTGCGGCAGAGCGGACAAACCGCCTCCGGGGTCCGCGCCATCGGCAGCCATGGCCAGACGATCCGTCACCGCCCCCAGGGTCAGTACCCCTTCACGATGCAGCTGGGCAACCCGTCGTTGATCGCCGAGCGTACCGGGATCACCACGGTTGCCGATTTCCGCCGTCGCGACATGGCCGCGGGCGGTCACGGTGCGCCGCTGGTGCCGGCCTTTCACGCCGTCCAGTTCCGGTCGCCTGAACACTCGCGCGCCATTCTCAATCTCGGCGGCATCGCCAACGTGACCTACCTGCCGGCCGGACTGGATCAGCCGGTCACCGGCTTCGACACCGGGCCGGCCAATACCCTGCTCGATCAGTGGTCACGCCGGCAGCGCGGCGAGCATCACGATGCCGGCGGCGAATGGGCGGCCAGCGGCCGTGTGCACGATCAACTCTTGTCGTGCCTGCTCGACGATCCCTATTTCCGGGTCGTGCCGCCGAAGAGCACGGGTCGCGAGCATTTTCATCTCGACTGGCTCGAAGAGTCGATGCGCCGGCTTGGCGATCACCCGCCCCCCCAGGACGTTCAGGCGACGCTGTTGGCCTTGAGCGCGCGCAGCGCGGCACAGGCCATCCATCAGTTCCTGCCGTCCGTGGATGAGGTCTATCTGTGCGGCGGCGGCTGTCACAACCCGCAGCTGGTGGGTTCCTTGCGTCGCGAGCTGGGTGCCATTCCGGTGCGGGATACCGGCGCTCTCGGGCTCGAGCCGGATTGGGTCGAGGCGGTCGCCTTCGCCTGGCTGGCGCAGCGCACGCTCGCCAGCGAAACGGGTAATCTTCCCGCCGTCACCGGAGCACAGAGGCCGGTGATATTGGGTGGGATATATCCAGGAGGACTACAAAATTCAGGACTGAGGACTGAGGACTGAGTGTCGGGGAATATGGGCCAGAGGATTATTTGTTCAGTCCTCAGTCCTTATAGTCCTTAGTCCTGACTTCTAAAAAAGAAACGGGCGCCAAAGCGCCCGCCTCTTGGTCCGTTCGATTCTCGGACTTACGCGCTGAACGAAGACCCGCAACCGCAGGAGGTCTTGGCGTTCGGGTTCTTGATCACGAACTGGGCGCCCTGGATGCCTTCCTGGAAGTCGATCTCGGCACCGGCCAGATACTGGAAGCTCAGCGGGTCGACCAGCATGGTCACGCCGTCCCTCTCGATGCGGGTGTCGTCCTCTCCCGCTGCTTCCTCGAACGTGAAGCCGTACTGGAATCCTGAACAGCCGCCGCCCGTCACGTAGACGCGCAGCATGAGAGCGGGATTCTTCTCTTCTTCAATCAGTTGTTTGACCTTCGAGGCCGCCGTTTCAGTAAAAATCAGCGGGCTCGGCATGGCGGTAGTCGGCATGGCAGCAGTCATGGGAATAAACCTCTAAAAAGTATGGAAATGATTAACGCTCATTATCCAATTTCCCGAGCGGTCAGGTCAACTACCCTCCTCTCCTTCGCCTCCGGTCGGCACCGTCTTCAGGCGGGCCAGATTGCGGCCGTTTTCGCTCATGTCGCGGACCAGGTTGCCGTTGATCACGGCGCCCAGCGCCATTTCGATGACCTTGTAGTACACGTCGCCGGTAATCTCGGCCTTGGGTTGCAACTCCATCCGCTCGGCGCAACGCACGCTTCCCTTGATGGACCCGTTGGAAATGATGTGCGGAGCCGTGACGTTGCCGGTGATCTGGGCGTTTTCGGACAACACCAGCGTGCTGTTGGTATCGCCCCTGGCGGTGACGTGGCCGCGCACCTTGCCGTCGATGCGCAGTCCGCCCGAAAAGGTGATATCTCCCTTGATCTCGGTCTTGGCCCCGACCAGGGTATCGATAGTGTTGCACGGCTTTTCGGCCTGGTTTTTCTGCATGGCATTCAGCATGGTTCAGTTCCTCCGCTTTCATCTGCTGCCGGAAACGGCCGGTGACGCAAGTCCGGCTCCGGGGTGTTACAGGGTATAAAGAATAGCGTCTGGGTTCGAATCCGCCAGCCGCTTCAGGACAACGGCCAGTTCAGTGTTTCCTCGATCGGCGGGCCGTTGGTGGTGGTCACCAGCACCTTGATGGTCTGGGGCCGGAAATTGCCCGGCAGTTCGAATCGTCCTTCGAACTCCTGGAAGTATTTTAAATTCACATTCATGGCGCGGTCGCCGGTGCTCGGTATGCGCAGATGGATGGTCTGGCCGGCCTGCAGGCCGTTAACCACGATCGAGGCATTGCCGTAAACCGTGCGCTCGTGCTTGAGCGCCTGAATCAGCACCAGCTTGTAGCGGAAACGGTTGGTGCCGTCCGGCTCGATGACCAGGCTCTGGATGCGCAGACCGCTCTTCTTGTCGGCCGGCGAAATGATGTTGCGGTAAAAATTCAGCTCCTCGCGCAGCTTGACGATTTCCTGCGAGGAGCTTTGCAGGGTTTTTTCCAACTCCTGATGGGTGGAATCCGACATCTGTACGGCACGCTGGGCGCGCGCCAGCGATTCACGCAGCTCGCGGTTCTCACTCTCCAGCCGCTTCATCTCCGTGGCCAGCGAATCCTGGGCACGGGACGCCGAATAGCGCTCGAACCCGGCCATGCTAAGACCGTAGTTATAGATGAGGGTCACGGCCGCCGTCAGCGCCACAACGCCGCCGATGACGACCAGCAGCTTGGTGCGCGGCGAAAAGCGCGATCGGATGATGAGTTCGCCGGTCTTGTTGCGATTGAACATCGATACCTCGGTGGACGACGCGCCTCATTATAGCGGCGCGCAAACCGCGCACAACACCGCATGAATTTTCAGGATCATTCGGAAACTCTCCCTCCCCAAAGTGAAAGGGTGCGTGCGTAGCGCGCAACGGCTCGCCTCCCTCTCCCCCTGAGGGAGAGGGAATGAGGGTGAGGGCGGAAATGGCTGGGGTGGGGGCAAATCGTTACCCCAAAGGATATTTTATCCACCCCCATCCTCTCCTTCCCCCGTCAAGGGGGAAGGGACGCCATGGTCATTGCGGACTTGGAGTGGTTTCCTCAGGGCAACAATGCTGGTGCTGCCAACCCGGTTGTTTCGTCCAGACCGAACAGGATATTCATGTTCTGCACCGCCTGACCGGCGGCGCCTTTGACCAGATTATCGATCACCGACAGCACCACTACCGTGTCCCCGCCGGCTGGCCGATGCACGGCCAGGCGACAGATGTTGGCGCCGCGCACCGAGCGCGTGTCGGGATAGCTGCCGGCCGGCATCACATCGACAAATGGCTCGTTGGCGTAGCGCTTCTCGTAGAGCGCCTGCACGTCGGCCTTCGGGTCAATCAGCTTCGCGTACAGCGTGGCGTGGATGCCGCGGATCATGGGCGCCAAGTGCGGCACGAAGGTCAACCCGACCGCCCTGCCGGCCGCGATCTCCAGCCCCTGGCGGATCTCCGGCCAGTGACGATGCCCACCGACACCATAGGCCTTGAAATTGTCGGCCGCCTCGGCAAACAAAATATGCGTTTCCGGTTTGCGGCCGGCACCGGACACACCCGATTTGCAATCGGCGATCAACGAGCCCGGCTCGACGAGACCTTTTTCCAGCAGCGGCAGGAAACCGAGCTGGGTAGCCGTGGGATAACAGCCCGGGTTGGCGATCAGCCGGGCTTTTTTGATCTTGTCGCGATTGACCTCGGGCAGGCCATAGACTGCCTCGGCCAGCAGCTCCGGACAGGCATGCGGCATCTTGTACCACTGTTCCCACACCGCCGGGTCCTTCAGACGGAAATCGGCTGCGAGGTCGATCAGCTTCGTCCCGGCCTTGAGCAACTCGCGCGCGTGTTGCATGGCCACGCCGTTGGGCGTGGCCGAAAACACCACGTCGCAGGCGGCCAGTAACTTTGGGTCCGGTTCGCTAAAGGCAAGGCCGACATGGCCTCTCAGGCTGGGAAACAGATCGGCCACCTTCCGGCCGGCCTCGCCGCGCGAGGTGATGGCCTTGAGCTCAACCTGCGGGTGCACGGCCAGCAGGCGCAACAACTCGACGCCCGTGTAACCCGTACCACCAATAATGCCGACTTTGATCATTGACATAAAGCCACGCCTATGCGCCTAGGGAATCTCTGATTAAGTGTGATTGCGAGGAGCCGAAGGTGGCGAAGCAATCTCGTCATCAATGGACTGGAGATTGCTTCGCTTTGCTCGCAATGACAGCAAATGACTTGTTCAGAACTTCCCTAGGGTTCGGGAAGCCCCAAGTCCCGACAAATCTTTCGTGCAAGATAATCGTTAATCTCCCGGTGACGCGGCACGGTCGATGTCTTTTTCCGCGCCGGATTCCAGAACACCGAATGTTTCGACCCTTCCCGAAACAGTTCGCATCCATGCTCCCGAAGATGCCGTTCCAGGTCGAGGCGCTTCATACCGCATTGATACGGATCGGCTCCTTAACAACGATCTTGTTGGCGAGATCGGACTCCGTAATTGCGCGGTTGGACTCCAGCACCAGTTGGATGGCGTCTTTGAGGTTTTCTCGTGCTTCCTCCAGCGTGTGTCCCTGGGTATTCGCACCCGGCAATTCTTCTGCGTAGGCGACGTAAGTATCCCCAACCTTCTCGAATACCGCCGTAAACTCATTGATCATTTCGTCTCTCCTCTGCACGGCCGTTTGTACCAAGAATAACATGGCCCGTAATGCAACCGGGTTTCTTGCCTGACCGGGCATCGGCTCTTCCCGGCCCATCTGGCCTCGCCCGAATCTTGGGCAACGGATCACGGTCGCGAAGCTTCAGCACATTCCATTCTTCCAGCACGTCCTGCAACTCTTTGCGGCAGATCTCGACCGTTCGCCCTTGAGACCGAACGCCGGCAAACCCGGGGATTTCCGCAAACTACAAACCATCGCCAAGCTGCTTGTAGCACGCTTTCTCAACGGCCTTTTGAACGTATTCGAACAGCATTATCTATTTCTCTTATCTCAGCGAGCCAGGTGAAGACGAATGATTTTCGGTGCCTTCCCCTCATCAAAATGGCAATGGACTGCATCGCGCGCCTGCTGATGCAAACCATCCAGATGATCGGCTTCGGTCATGATGGATTCCCCCAGGGCACGGGCCGTAAAACCACCCTCAGGAGCCTCATCCACCAGAAAGATCAATTCGTTCATGACAGAAATAATAGCACAGCCACCTTCCGGCCGGCCTCGCGACGCGAGGTGATGGCCTTGAGTTCAACCTGCGGGTGCACGGCCAGCAGGCGCAAAAGCTCCACGCCCGTGTACCCCGTGCCACCAATGATGCCGACTTTGATCATCTTCACCTACCGCACATGCGTCACTTTAATACCAAATTCTTTTGCCGCGTCCGCCAAGACACGGTCTGCCGTGGCAAGTTTCAGTGATTCGCGTACGACCACTGCAAGATGCAGTGCATCGAGCGTACGGAGCCTGTTATCGAACCGCCCGATCGTACCCGCCGCCCACTCGAAATCCGCGCTCTCCAGCCTGAGCAAGCGATAAGATCCGCCTGCTACGTGTTCCCGGTACAGGGCGGCAATCCGGCCTGCGTCGCGCCGGGTCAGACCCCGCTCCCGTACCTTGCGGGAGATGGCCGACATGAGTTCAACTTCCGTCAGCCCGCTCACCGCGAGCCTCGGTTGGGCTACGAGCAGTTTCTGGGCGGTCTCCGAGCCCGGCTCAGGGCAGTATAATATGCCGTGAGCATGTCGTGTCCACGTACAGGCTAATCGCGCTCCTCCTGCCGTTCCCGCAGGAGATGCTCGGTCAAGGAGGCGCCGCGCACACGAAGGGACGCACGAAACTCGCGCAGATCGGGCAGACGGGCGACCTTGGCGGCCCGCAGCGGCGCCAGACGGACCACGGGTTTACCGCGACGCAAGATCACCACTTCCTCGCCACGCGCGGCACGGTCCAGTAGTTTACTCAGCCTTTCTCTGACTTCCTTGGCGCTGACTTTCATGGTCATTCTTCAAATGTACATTACAAATGTACACTCATCAAACCCGGGCGAAAATGTGCCTCTCGCATTGCTCAAGGAGGAACGAGTCAGGCAGGGTGGGCACGCTGTTTGTGCCCACGCGGCAATGGCGCGGATTGAATACTCTGGGCACTGACATGCCCTGCATGGCTTGTTCAGTTTCCCTCAGCGCCCTGGAGTATCGGAAGCCGACGTACCCTGATGTCGTGCTTTGTTATCGTGATCATTGCCCCTTGGTCGGTCTGAACCTCAATTCGAGGCCATATTTCTGTCAGCAATACGGCAAGCTCGTCACCACGCAGACCCTCGCGTCTGATCCTGATGACGGAAGGCCCGAGAGCGCTGGTAACGGCAAGGATGGCATGAAAATCCGCGTCGAGCGTAATGCAAATGCGTTTATCACGTCCGGCAAATTCCAATATCGCCCGATCACGGGCCTGGCTCATCCCGATGTCGCCGACATGAACCGCATCCCAGCCTGCCGTGTTCAGAGTGCGGGCCGTGGACCGCGGGATACCTTGATCCAACAACAGGCGTTTCAAGCCGCGTCCAGGGTCATTACCTGATCGTCCAGATTATGCGCAGCAAACTCCAGCGCCTGCCGGATATCTTCGGGCTGGAGTTCGGGATACTCGGCGATGAGATCCTCCCATCTCGGATACACCGCCAGTGCTTCAATGACCCGCCTTACGGTCAGGCGCATCCCCCGGATGCACGGCTGACCGTTCATCACCTCTGGATCCACCGTAATACGATTCCATGCGGCCATAGCCTTGCCCTCTTACGATAATGTTCGTACCTAAGTATAGGATTTATTGTGCCGTGGTTACAGCCTTGGCAATGCTGAAGTATTGAGCGTTATTAGACGCCATGGCTTAAGTCAGATGGGGTGGACACACCGTTTGTGCCCACGCGGCAATGGCGCAGATTGAATACGCGGGCACTGAGTGCCCACCCTACACGGCTCTCGCGGCATTACTGC
>CAKKRZ010000024.1 GCA_919902925.1 Acidiferrobacterales bacterium
GCGAACGGGTTCCGCTGGTGGGACGCGTGTCGATGGACATGATCACGCTCGATCTCCGTTCACAGTCGGATGCACGCGTCAGTGACCCGGTGGTGCTGTGGGGCCGGGGCCTGCCGGTGGACGAGATCGCCGCCGGTGCCGGCACAATTTCCTATGAGCTGATGTGCCAAGTGGCCGAACGCATCCCGAGGGTGGAGAGTGGGGATGAGTGATTAGGCCTCTGTTGAAATCCGCACGGGTGCAGTCCACCAGGCCGGACACAGAAAAGGGTTTCCCCCTCCCTCGACGGGAGGGGGCGAGGGGGAGGGTGAACGTAAAGCGAATCACCACCGCCGGTGTCGCCACTGTCATTACGTCTCTTTCCGTTCCACCCCCATCCCCGCCTTCCCCCGAGTGAACGTCATCGTGCGTAGCACCCGGCTCGCCTCCCTCTCCCCTTGCGGGAGAGGGAATGAGGGTGAGGGTGGGGGGTAAGTTCATCGCCGCCCTTCAGGCAGAGCCGGGTGGCCACCCTTTTTATGGATGATGGGTAATGAGGGATCAAAGGATTAATGTAAACTGACAGCCAGTTCACGCCACTCATAACTCATCACCAATTTACCGATCATGGCCAAGGCCAAAACCGCCTACGTCTGCACCGAATGCGGCGCCTCCTCGCCCAAGTGGGTAGGGCAGTGCCCTTCCTGCAATGCCTGGAACAGTCTGACGGAAACCGTCATCGCCTCCACGAGTGCTTCGCGCGTGGCGCGCCTGGTTCCGGCCACCGCCACCCAAGCCTCGCCGCTCAGCCGCATTGAGGCGGAAAAGATCGCCCGCCGGCGTACCGGCATCAGTGAATTCGACCGCGTGCTGGGCGGCGGCCTGGTGGCCGGTTCGGTGGTGTTGATCGGCGGCGATCCCGGCATCGGCAAATCGACGCTGCTCATCCAAGCCTTGACCGAACTCGGCCGCGAGGCCGATGTGTTATACGTGAGCGGAGAGGAGTCCGCCGACCAGATCGCCCTGCGCGCCCAGCGTCTCGGCTTGAGCCGGGCGACGGGGGAACACCTCAAGCTGTTTACCGAAAACCGGCTGGAAGCCATCCTGGCCTGCATCCAGACGGAACAGCCCGCCGTGGTGGTGATCGATTCCATCCAGACGGTCTACACCGACATGCTCCAGTCCGCCCCGGGCAGCGTCGCCCAGGTGCGCGAGACCGCCGCCCAGCTGGTTCGTTACGCCAAACACAGCGGCACGTCGCTGTTTCTCGTCGGCCACGTCACCAAGGAAGGCGCCATCGCCGGCCCACGCGTGCTGGAACACATGGTCGATACGGTGCTGTACTTCGAAGGCGAGACCGACAACCGCTACCGCATCCTGCGCGCCGTCAAGAACCGCTTCGGCGCCGTCAACGAAATTGGCGTGTTTGTCATGACCGAACTCGGCCTGCGTGAGGTGAACAACCCCTCGGCCATGTTCCTGAGCCGGCAGAGCGATGCCGTCCCCGGCAGCCTGGTACTGGCAACACAGGAAGGCACGCGCCCACTGCTCGTCGAGGTGCAGGCGCTGGTCGACCAGAGCCATCTCTCCAACCCGCGCCGGGTGTGCGTCGGCCTCGATGCTACGCGCCTGGCCATGCTGCTGGCCGTACTGCACCGCCACGCTGGCATCGCCACTTTCGATCAGGATGTGTTCGTCAACGTTGTCGGTGGTGTGCGCGTGACCGAGACCGCCGCCGATCTGGCGGTGCTGAGCGCCGTGGTTTCCAGCTTGAGGAATCGTCCGCTCGGTCGCGATCTGGCGGTATTCGGCGAAGTAGGGCTGGCCGGCGAAGTGCGCCCCGTGGCCCGCGGCCAGGAACGTATCCGCGAGGCGGCCAAGCTTGGTTTCAAGCGGATGATCCTGCCGGCTGCCAATCTGCCGAAGGAAAAAGACGCGGAGATATCGCTGGTGCCGGTGCGCCGGCTCGATGACGCGCTCGAGGAGTTATTTGGCGGTTAAACCGGGCGGGTATATGTGCATGAACGCCGCGTCACGCAGCGCGCCGGCGTTTGGCGATTCCCCTTGAACGCATTAGCCGCGATGGCTTTTCGGCGAAGCGCCCCGTGACAAACTTGTGCAATACGCTGGCAATCAGCGTTTGATAGGGCACACCTTCCTCCGCCGCACGGGCCTGAATGTCCATGAGATCGGGGGATGACAGCCGGATGTTGACTCTCCGATCCTTGATGAAAGTCGCCTGAGCCGCAGACTTATATTTCTTCAGTTCAGCCTTCGACGGAGAAATGGATACAAGCCGGCCTTTCTCGTAGGCGTCAAGGATTGACTCATCATTAGTTCTACGCTTCTTCATTTCGGTCTCCACTTTTCAGGTAATCGCGTGTTGCTTTCCTGCTTGGGATAATGGTTTTGAGGAAGTAATAATCGTCCTCTTCCACGAACGGCACCAAATAAACATATTGCTCGAATGCAACCACCAATACGCGTTGGTTAGGATATTTGCCGGGGTTGGAGTGCCTCAAAATATCGAGCAATCCATCGGCCTCGATGGCGAGGACAATCTCTTCAAAAGAGATGTTCCGCCCGGCCTTCAACTGCTCGTTTTTCCTGTGGTTCCAACGGAACAGCTTCATTTGTCTACTGTAGACGAATGTGTGCCTTTTGTCATCACGGCAGAGCGGGGGGAGGTATTCCGTTTAATGGATGTGCGAGAACGACGCAGCCAGGAGCGCATCCGCGAGGCGGCCAAGCTTGGTTTCAAGCGCATGATTCTGCTGGCCGCCAATCAGCCTAAGGAAAAGGATGCGGAGATCGCGCTGGTGCCGGTGCGCTGGCTTGATGACGCGCTGGAAGAATTGTTTGGCAGATAAGTCTGGTGTTCAATTCAACGTTGTTAACGTCAGAAGCAGTCTTTCGTTCTGCTTGGCGAATCAACTGGCGGTGTAGATTGTGAGAGTATTTTCAGATCGTCCTGTGAGCAGTACAAATTCGACACCGACATGATGCGGCAGTAAAGTGCCGCACTCCCACTACCGTGTCGCCATACCTATCTGCTCGCGCAAAAATTCGGTTCAACAAATCCGCTTCATTGTTTTCGAAATACCGCCTTAGCGCGTATGCGCACAAATCTGCCATTTGAACCATGCTAGTTAGCGTGCTATCCACAAACAAAGGGGTCTCGATCAAATTAGTGAGATCTATCCATTGCGTGCCGGCCGCGTGGAAACGTTTCATGAGGTCCGTGTGTTTCTTTGCTACCGTTGGGTTGTTGTCGTGTATAAGCAGGCCGAGATTCGGCTGAGGCTGACCTGCGCTGATTAACTGCAAGTATCGCTCGAAACGCGACACAACTTGTTCAAATGCCTGCTCGTCAACTGTATGCTGGTGACGGAGAGGATCGAAATGTACTTTGTCGATGCATTCTGCGAACAATCGAGCGAACTGCCAATCGCGCAGCATATCCGCTAGGGTTTGGATGACTTGAGTCCGTTCCAGCCGAGTCAGGTGCATGTAGCTATCAGTATGACGGTACGTTTTTTTGAGCTGCTTGTATCCTTTGCCACCCATTTTCTGAGCCTTAAAGAGCGTCGCTCGTCGGTGCTGTGCGACCTGCGCTCGACGTTGATCGAAAGCTAGAGTTTCGAAGTTTGCGATTTTTCGTTGCTCAGGGTAGTCACGGAGCATCCACCCCACATGGATTTCCGCATCCGAAATTTGGTAAGTCGCCTTGACGGAAGCAATTTGTCGATCGCAATCTTTCCAGCGAGAAACCGGGATCGATAGACCAGCTAATATGAAATGGGATGTGGTCCCTGGCAGTTCTGCCGTGCCAGATTCATCGATGTAGCAGATGTGCAAGCGCTAAACTCCCTTTTAAAGCGCAAAAAAAAGCGACTGGGGGACGGGGCCTAAACCCCGGCATGAGACGCAAGGCGACTCATCCCAGACGCATAACAAATATATGTGCAAAACACCCATCATGCAAGTAATGGAAGCCTTCCCAGAATTTAGTAAGCGAACACGGCCACTTTTGCCGTTTATCAGTATCAGTCTCGGTTGGTCGCTGCGCTTTTAGCGACCCTGGGGGGATGATATTTGAGGGTAGACCTGACTCATGCAAGAAAATACAGTACAGCCACCGCCGCAATCACCATGAACGGCAGGGCGAACCAGAAGACGCGTTTGAAGTTCGTCGAGGCGACCAGCCACTTCTTTTCCATGAAGGCGAATGTCGCGCCGCGACCCTTGCGCCAATCCAGATTCCAGAGCAGCCCGGCCGAGATGTACAGGATCGACGAGGTCGGGATGTTGATCAGCCAGAGTTCGGTGTATTTCCCGTCGCGCAGCAGCAGGTACAGGTCATACGACCAGCTGGCCGAGAACATCCACAGGCACAGCGCCACGTACAGTTGCGGCCAGGGGAGTTTGCGTTTCGCCGATAGATACAATACCCCGATCACCCAAGGTGCGCCCAGGAAGGTCAGCACCGACATGAAGGCGGCGTCGACGTAGTCCCAGGTCGGGTCGCCGGTGTAGGGCGCCACCACGGTGAGCCCCACCGCCGCCACCGCGAAGGTGGTGAGTTTCCACGGCACAAACAGGAACTGGCGATACGCGCGGGTGGTGATGGCAAACCGGCCGGGGTTGCGCCAGACGACTGCCAGCGCAATCACGCAGGCCATGACCCAGGCGGCGATGTAGTACTTGAAGAACGGTTCCATTCAGGGTCTCGGGGTGGGAAGCAGGGTAGGGTGGGTAACTCGTTGTCCGGGTTGCCCACACGGCTCTTCGTCAATCGCGGCTGTGTTCGTCATGTTTATTTGACCCGCGTGGGCACAAACAGCGTGCCCACCCTACCGGACTGCCCCTGTCACGCAAGTAAAGGAAATACCATCCAGTTCATTGCTCGAAGAAGTCAACACATTTTCCCCCTGCTTGTTTGGCGCGATACATGGCGATATCGGCCTCTCTAATTGCTGTCTCCACGTCCAATTCCTCGATACCCAGAAGACGTATTCCAATACTGGCGCCAATTCGTAATTTTTTTCCATTGTAATCAATCGGTGAATTTATTATGGATTGACGCAGCTTCTCGGCTATTCGCAACACCTTTTTGTGCGCTATTCGTTTGTCGGCATCGAGGTGGTTGATCAACACGACAAATTCATCGCCGCCCAGCCGGCCAACGACGTCGTCAGGTCGGGTAATGGATTGCATGCGTTTGGCGATTTCGACGAGCACCGCATCCCCCGCATCGTGCCCGTAAGCGTCGTTTATAGGCTTGAACCCGTCCAGATCCAACAACAGCAGAGCCCCGTATACCTTGTGTCTGGCGATGCCAGCGATGGTCCTTTCCAGGTGTCTAGTCAGGAGTCGTCGATTCGCCAACTGCGTTAACGGATCGATATGTGCCAAATGGCTGATTTGCGCAAGTGCCTCGTCCCGGGCAATAACAAAAGGTTTAATGACCCAAATGAAGATTGGCGGGGTGGACAACACAATCAACAAGATGACATCAAGAACGGCTTCTGTATATGAGTTCAATTTATGTGGAATAACCGCCAACACCAGCATAATCAACAATTCCACCACGGCGATGATGACCGTGATCCGGATGACCACCTGTTTTGTTGTTAAGAGTTTCACGGTGCTTGTTGGTTGCTGGCAACCTCTGAAAAAACGAGTTATTTCAGAATACTTGCTAAGGGGCGAAAACCAACAGCCATGTAGCGGATGGTCGGCAATCACCTGGGTGGTTGTCAGATTAATTTGCCCAGCGTGGGCACAAACAACGTGCCCACCCTACCGGCAATCGAAGGGTGATCGGCTGGCCTCCGAATTCCCAAGGCTTCGATTCGTTCATGGTTCGACAGGCTCACCACGAACGGACCCGTTCAGTTTCCCCCGGGGATTGATACAGATTTCAGCGCAGATAGAACTGCAAGCGCGTGCCGGACACTTCGATGATATCGCCGTTTTTGATCGGCGAGCCGCCCGCGGGCAGCGGTTTGCCGTTCAGTTTGGGTGGTGCTTCGCCTTCGTTGAGTGCATTCAGTACGTAACCCTGAGCCGTCTTGGTGATGGTGCCGGCGCGTTTGCCGGTCTTGCCCAGGTTGGTCACGGTCTTGGTGACCTCGATGCGCTTGCCGCTGTTGCCGCCGCTCAGCACAAACAGGGCGGCCTGCTGGTCTGGGGTCATGACGGCGGCGACCTTGGCGGCGGGGGAGGCGGCAGCGGGTGATTCCCTGAAGCTCGGGTTGATAATGATGGTCTTGGCGAAATCGTCCTGGCCGGCACTGCCGGCGTCGGACATGTAGGTGAGCGAGTATTTGCCGATGGTGATGGTGTCGCCGTTGCGCAGGTGATGCTTGGTGATGCGCTTGTTGTTAATGAAGGTGCCGTTGGTGGAGTTCATATCCTGGACGAAGGAGTCCTCGCCAATCGAGAAGATGTTGGCGTGCTCGCCGCTCACGGCCAGATTGTCGAGATGAATCTCGCAGCCCGGTTTGCGGCCGAGCTTCATGTCGCCCTGATTAACCTCGATGTGGTCGATGACTTCGTTATCGAGTTTGACGATTAATTTTGCCATGGTTGCATTCCCCGATCAGAAATATATATCAATTATTCGTTAGTTTTTGCCGTCGTCGTCGACGATGAATTTCTCATGACGATCGACCTTGAATTCGTTCGTCATGTTATGTGAAGAATCTTTCTTAGACGACTTTTTGGTAGTGGGTGCATCGCCATCCTTCATCAGTTTGGGGGCGGCCATTTCCTGGCGAATCAGGATGACGGAGATGTTATCCGGTCCGCCGCGCTGGTTGGCCAGCGTGACCAGTTTGAAGGCCGCGGTGTAGAGGTTATCGCTGGACGCGGTCAGGATGCGGGTGATGTCCTCATCGCTGACCACGTCATTGAGGCCGTCGGAGCACAACAGGTAGAGATCGTTGGCTTCCAGCGGCACGGCGTTTACGTCGATCAGAACTTCCGCGTCGACACCCAGGGCGCGGGTCACCAGATTTTTACCGACCGAGGCGCGCGCTTCCTCGTGTGTGAAGAGCCCGCGGTTGACCAGTTCCTGGATGACCGAATGATCCTCGGTCATTTGTTCCAGTTTTCCCTGACGCAAGCGGTAGAGGCGCGAATCGCCGACGTGGCCGACCACCAGTTCGCCGTTGCGGAACAGGGCGGTGACAATGGTCGATCCCATGCCGGCGTATTCTTCGTGCTTGTGGGCGGTATCGAAGATGGTGGCGTTGGCCCGGCGGATGGCCTCGCTGATCCGTTTGGTCGGCGATTCCTTGCGGTCGGCGGCGTAGGTATCGGTCAGGTACTTGATGATGGTTTCGACCGCCAGCTTGCTGGCGACCTCGCCGGCCTGGTGGCCGCCCATGCCGTCGGCCAGCACGGCCAGCCCGGCTTCCGGGCGCGTGCCGATGCTGTCTTCGTTTTCCGTCCGGATCATGCCGGGATCGGTCAGGCCGATCATCATGAAGTCGGTCATGATTTGGCGGCTCCGGCAGTGGCATTGCTGTTGACGGGCACGCACTTCAGCAGGGCGTCGCGGAACTCCATGCCCGTCTGATAGCGCTTGTCGGGATTCTTGGCGAGCATCTTGTCGATCACGGTCTTGAGGCAGGCCGGCAGACCGGTGCGTTGCAGCAGCAGGTCCGGTTGTTTTTCGTTGGCGATCTGGTACATCAGGTTGGCCAGCGAATCGCCGGTGAAGGGTTGTTTGCCGGTCAGCAGCTCATAGAGCGTTACCCCCAGTGAGAACAGGTCGGAGCGGCCATCCACGTGCTTGCCGGAGATCTGCTCCGGCGACATGTAGGACGGCGTGCCCATGACCACGCCGGTCTTGGTGCGGCTGGAGGCGGTGATGCGGGCAATGCCGAAATCGGTCACCTTCACGTTGCGGGTTTTCTCGTTGTACATGATGTTGGCCGGCTTGATGTCGCGGTGCACCACGTCGTGGCGATGGGCGAAATCGAGTGCGTCAGCGACCTGGGTGATGACTTCCACCGTCCATTCCACGGGCCGCGGCTTGTCGGCTTGCAGGTAATGGGTGAGGTCCTTGCCTTCCAGGAACTCCATGGCGATATAGGCCAGGTCGTGTTCCTCGCCGGCATCGTAGATGGTGACGATGTTGGGATGGGTCAGGCGGCCGGCGGTCTCGGCCTCGCGGAAGAAGCGTTCACGCACCTTTTCCAGTTCGCCCGCCTCGAATTCCTGTGACAGCGCCAGGGTCTTGATAGCGACCGTGCGGTTAATGCGCGGGTCGCGGCCGAAGTAGACCGTGCCCATGGCGCCCTTGCCGAGTTCGCGCTCTATCTCGTAGCGTCCCAGCGTGGGTTTCTGACCGAAACCGTCCAGGATTAGCGTGCCACCGCCACCGGCCTTGCCGCCGAGGATGACGGTGTTCTCCGCCGCCACCGCGCGTTTCTTGCGCTCGGGCACGTCCTTGAACTTCGCCTCATTTTTGAGGATGTAATCGTAGCAATTCCCCGCCTTGCTGAACTGGCGCTTGCGTTCGAAATCGAGCGCCAGGTTGTAGATCAGCTCCAGCACCGACTCGTCCACCGGCAGGCGGCGGAATTTGTCGAGTGCGCTGTCGAGCTGACCCTGCGACTGGAAGGCGAGGCCGAGCATGCGGTTGTTCTGCGCGGAATCCGTTTCCGCCTCATTCTTCTGTTGCTCGGTGAGGAAGAAGCGTTTCGAGGTCATCAGCAGATGGCCAACGAACAGCAGCAAGGCGGGCGATACCGTCCGCAGCCAGATCTTTTCGCTGACCAGCAGGTAGTGGCCGGCCAACAACAGCAGGACCAGCATCAACAGTGACGTACTGGCCGCCCACTTGCCGTGCAGTTTGGGTAAGGCAAACATCAGGTACAGGATAATGACCAGAAATATCGCCGCTTCCGTGTATTCGGCCCAGCTCGGGCGGACGTAGAAGTCCTGGTTGAGGATGCTGGCAATAAAGTTGGCGTTCAGATCGGCGTCGGTCATCTTCACGCCGATCGGCGTGGGGTGGAAATTGCTGAGGCCGGTGGCGGTGGCGCCGATCAGCACAATCTTGTCCTTGAAGGCGCTGTCCTTGATGGCGCCATCGCGCACCTGCACAAACGGGTACTGCGTGAAGGAGGTGGCGCGCTCGCTGTCCTTGTCCTTGGTGGGATAGAACGCACTCAGCATGCGCAAATCCTTGTTGGTGCGGATGTGGATGCGGCCGAGCTTCACGCCTTCGCCAAACTTCACCTCAATGTCCTTGGGGCCGAGGTTGAGGTGGCGGGCAGCCAACAGCAGCGGCAGGGAAGGGTAATACTGGCCGTAGTACTCAACCACCAGCGAGGTCGAGCGCACTTCCGAGGAGTTGTCGGACGCCAGCAGGGTCAGGTTACCGAGACCGCGCGCCGACTTGCCGATGGCCTCGAACGGATACTCGACACCGCGGGTGCTCAGCACGCCTTTCTGGACGAGCGGCGGCAGTTCCAGTTTGTTGCGGGTGACGAAATCGGGCAGGGGCTTATCGGGTTTGCCGAGCGGCTCGCCCGGCACGAAGTACATGGGCAGATAGATATTGCCGGCGGCCGGGATGGCCTTGGCCAGGCGGGCATCGGAATCGAGCGCCGTTTCGGCCTGGCTGAGTTGCTTGCGCAGATCGATGTCGGCCTGGCGCGGCAGACGCGCCTTCTCGACGTAGTCCTTGATCTGACGGATGTGGGTGAGGCCCGGGTCGCTCTGCGGCTCGGTGAAGAACACCAGTAGCCCGATGGCCTTGGCATCGACCTTCTTGAGGTAGTCGATCATCTCGGCCATGACGCTGCGCGGCCAGGGCCAGCGGCCCATGGCCTTGATGCTCTCGTCGTCGATGCCGATGATGACGATGTTGCTGGTGGCGCCCGGCGTGCGGCTGGTCATCTTGACGCCGGCGTCGTACGCCATGGTTTCGAATTTTTCGAGCAGCCCGACCTGTGCCAGACTGCCGGCCAGAAACATCAGCCCGATGAGCAGGGCAATGAACCAGTCTTCCTTGTAGAACCCCTTTCTTTTCATAGTTATCCCGCGCAAAAAGCTTCCAAAGTATAGCGCGGCCGTCCCTGTTCTGCGGCGATTCAATGCGGTGGCCAGGCCACCTCGATGTTGATGTAGAGAAAAATCCTAACCCGTTGTTTTCACATGACTAGTCAGGCCAGAAGCCTCGTCAGAATTTGCTGATAAATTTCTGAAAGTTTGGCTGGATCGCCGACAGCCACCCGCTCGTTGATTTGATGAATTGTGTCGTTGCGCGGCCCAAATTCGATCACCTCGGATCCGGTCGGAGCAATGAAACGCCCGTCCGAAGTGCCGCCGCTGGTCGATAGCTCGGTTTCCACGCCCAGGACTTTACGAATGGCTCCGCGGGTGGCATCCACCAGCATTCCCACCGGGGTCAGAAAGGGTTGGCCGGAAAGCGTCCAGGCAATGTCGAACGTCAGATCGTGACGGCGGAAGATCTGCTCGGTGCGCTCACGCAATTGCTCGTGGGTAACAGCCGTCGAGAAGCGAAAATTGAAATCCATCACCAGCTCGCCGGGGATGACATTGGCGGCGCCGGTGCCGGCATGCAGGTTGGAGACCTGCAGGGTGGTCTTGGGAAAAAACTCGTTGCCCTGGTCCCATTCAACGGCGGCGAGTTCGGTCAGCGCGGGGGCCAGCAGGTGGATGGGATTGCGCGCCAGGTGCGGGTAGGCCACGTGGCCCTGCTTGCCGTGCACGGTCACGCGCGCCGACAGCGAGCCGCGCCGTCCGTTCTTGATGGTATCGCCGAGCGCTTGCACGCAGGTCGGCTCACCGACGATGCAGTGATCGATGTGAATCTTCCGTGCGCCCAGCCACTCAACGACCTTCACCGTGCCGTTGATCGACGGGCCTTCCTCGTCCGAGGTGATGAGCAGGCCGATGGCGCCGGCATGTTTCGGATGGGCCGCCACAAAATCCTCAATGGCGGTCACGAAGGCGGCAATGGACGATTTCATGTCGGCCGCCCCGCGTCCGTACAGGAAGCCGTCGGCCACGGTGGGCAGAAAGGGGTCCTGATTCCAGCGTTCGCGCGGGCCGGGCGGGACGACATCGGTGTGGCCGGCGAAGACCACCAGCGGTTTCGCTTTTCCACGCACCGCCCAGAGGTTATTGACGTCGCCGAAGCGCAGGTGGTGGCATTCGAAGCCGATCTTGCCCAGCCGCTCGGCCAGCAGCTTCTGGCAGCCGCCGTCCTCCGGCGTGACGGACGGGCGCCGGATCAGTTCTTTCGCTAGTTCAAGAGTCTTGTCCATATGAGTTTCTTGTCGCAAAGGCGCGAAGACGCAAAGAAATGAAGATTAAGTTCTCTTTGCGCCTCTGCGTCTTTGCGGCAAAGGTTCTTAATCAAATATCTCTTAGCAACTCGTTGATGCCGACCTTGGAGCGGGTCTTTTCATCGACCTTCTTCACGATCACGGCACAGTACAGGGAATACTTGCCATCCTTCGACGGCAGGTTACCGGACACCACCACCGATCCGGCCGGAATGCGCCCGTAGGTGATGGTGCCGGTCTCGCGATCATAGATTTTGGTGCTCTGGCCGATGTAGACGCCCATGGAGATGACCGAGCCTTCTTCCACGATCACGCCTTCGACTACTTCGCTGCGGGCGCCGATGAAGCAGTTGTCTTCAATGATCGTCGGCGCGGCCTGCACCGGTTCCAGCACTCCGCCGATGCCGACACCGCCGGACAGGTGTACGTTTTTGCCGATCTGCGCGCAGGAACCGACCGTGGACCAGGTATCGACCATCGTGCCTTCATCCACGTAGCTGCCGATATTGATGTAGGAAGGCATCAGCACCGCCGACGGTGCGATGTAGGAACCCTTGCGCACGGCGGCCGGCGGCACCACGCGGAAACCGCCGTCGCGGAAGGTCTTGGAGCTGTAATCGGCGAACTTGGCCGGCACCTTGTCCCAGTAATTGGTGTAGCCGCCGCGGATGAGCTGGTTGTCCTCGATGCGGAAGAACAGCAGCACCGCCTTCTTTAACCATTCATTGACCACCCATTGGCCGTTCTTCTTTTCCGCGACACGCAACTTGCCGGCATCGAGCAGCTCGATGGCCTCCCAGACGGCGTCCTTGACGCGGGTTTCGACCGTGCGCGGGGTGATCTGCGCGCGGCGTTCGAAGGCTTCATCGATAATGGTCTGCAACGGGTTCATGGTGATTTCCTGTGAGTAATTTCAAGCCACGGCGGATTGGGATTCTACATGCGTGCGGATGCGTTGTGCCGCTTCCAGGCATTCCGCCACCGGGGCAACGAGGGCCAGGCGCGCACGGCGGGAACCGGGGTTCTCGCCCTGGGCATGGCGGGCGAGGTAGCTGCCGGGCAGCACCAGTACGTTCTGGCGGGCGTATAGCTCACGCGCAAAGGTTTCATCGTCCTGCGGCAGCTCCGGCCAGAGGTAAAACCCGGCCTGCGGCCGTTCCACCGGCAGCACCGGGGCCAGGATTTCGAGTACGGCATCGAATTTCTGCCGGTACAGGGCGCGATTGGCGCGCACGTGTTCCTCGTCGCTCCAGGCGGCGATGCTGGCATGTTGGGTGGGTGGCGGCAGGGCGCAGCCCTGATAGGTGCGGTATTGCAGATACTTTTCCAGGATTTCGGCATCGCCGGCGACAAAGCCGGAACGCAGGCCGGGCAGGTTGGAACGTTTGGACAGCGAATGGAAAACGAGGCAGCGGCGATAATCCTGGCGCCCAAGACGGTTGGCCACTTCCAGCAGGCCCACCGGCGGGGCGGCTTCGTCGAAGTAGATTTCCGAATAGCACTCGTCCGAGACGATGATGAAATTGTGTTCGTCGGCCAGTTCAATCAGGCGGACATATTCGTCATCGGTCATGACCGCGCCGGTCGGATTGCCAGGCGAGCAGGTGTATACCAGTTGCACGTGCGGCCAAAGATCGTCCGGCACCTGCGAGAAGTCCATGCGGTAGCCGTTGGCGGCGGTGGTGTTGAGAAAGAACGGTCGTGCGCCGGCCAGCAACGCCGCGCCTTCGTAAATCTGATAGAAAGGGTTCGGCATGATCACGACCGGCTGGTCGTCGTGCGCGCGGCGATCGATGACGGCCGACGCGATCGAGAACAAGGCCTCGCGCGTGCCGGCGACCGGCAGCACATGGCGTTCGGGATCGAGTTTGACCCGATCGAGCTTGAATCGGCGGGTCGCCCAGCCGGCAATGGCCTGACGCAGTTCCGTCATGCCCCTGGTCAGTGGATAATGGGACAGGCCGTCGAGATGTTGCGTCAGCGCCTTCAGCACGAAGGCCGGAGCGGGGTGCTGGGGCTCACCCATCGACAAACGAATCGCGGACTTGCCGGGCGCCGCCGGAGTGTTTCGCAACAGTTCCGCGAGCTTCTGGAAGGGGTAGGTTTGCAGGCTCGCGAGCCGGGAATTCATCGTATCCAATTCATTCTTAATAGAAAAATGATTATACGGAACTGAAGGGTGCGCGCCAATCACATTAGCTATCCCACCATCGCGCTCCTGACCGGCGCCAGCCTGTGGGGCGTCATCTGGTTTCCGATGCGTGAGTTGCGCGATCGGGGGCTGGGAGGTTTGTGGCTGACGCTGCTTATGTTCGGCGTCGCGCTGGTGGTGAGCTTGCCGCGCACGGCCCGCTTCCTGCCGGATTTCCGTTCCCATCCGGGTTCGCTCGGGTTGCTCATGCTGGCCGCGGGCTGGACCAATATCGCCTTTGTCGAGGCTGTATTGGACGGCAACATCCTGCGTGTGCTGTTGCTCTTCTACCTCTCGCCGGTGTGGCAGACCTTACTCGGCTGGTTGATCCTGCGCGAGCGTCCGTCGCGGATGGGGCTCGCGAGCCTGCTGATCGCCATGATCGGCGCCGTGGTCATGCTCTACGATTCAAAGTCCGGGTTGCCCTGGCCCAGCGGGGCGGCGGACTGGTACGCACTGTCCTCCGGGTTTGCTTTCGCGGTCTCGAACGTCATCACCCGTCGTACGCAAGGCGTGTCGGTGGAAGCCAAGGCGCTGGCGGTGTGGGCAGGGGTGGTGGTGTTGGCGCTGGCGATGATCGGCGCATTCAACGTCAGCCCGCCGACCGTGCACGCACCGATCTATCTGGGCGGTGTCGCGCTCGGGGTGTTCGGCATCCTGCTGATGACGCTGCTGGTGCAATACGGCGTCACCCACATGCCGGTGTACCGATCCGCCGTGTTATCGCTGATCGAGATCGTGGCCGGTGCCGTCGTGCAGCAGCTCTTTACCGACGAAGTGGTCTTGTTGCACGAATGGATCGGCGGCATCATGATCGTGACGGCCGCGTGGCTCGCGGCACGGGCATCGCAAGCAAAATAACAACTAAGGAGGATTGAATATGTCCAATCTGAAAACGCTGAAAGCCGGAATCGCCGTCGTGTTTGTGGCGTTGGTCGCTTACATGGTCGTGGACCCCCTGTTGTCGCGAGAGGTGTTTACAACTGAACCCAAGCGGCTGTTTCCGGTACTGGCCCTCCTCGGCATCGCGACCTCCGCGCTGTGCGCGTGGATGCTGCGTCGGGCGGGTTCACCCACCGCAGAGGCGATCATGGTCGGTATCATGCTGGGACTGACCGTCGGTGCGGCGGGGTATCCGACCTCGCTGCACCTGAATCGCCTGCTCGATGGTGCCGGGCTCAAGAGTTACGAATACCGCGTGGTGCTGGCTGAGCCGGTAGTTTTCGAACCGGTCGAGTCCGGCTTGCCGAAGATCGATTACTTCAAACGCACGGCCTACTGGGAACGACTCGGGCCGGATGCGCGTATTTC
>CAKKRZ010000025.1 GCA_919902925.1 Acidiferrobacterales bacterium
TCCCAAGCGCGCAGCAGCCGCACATCGGTGCCCTCGCGTTGCAGTTCGAGACGGATATCGTTCCAGCCGACCAGCCCCTCGCCGGAACCGGCGCCGGCGCTGCCGGGTCCGCGTTCGAGCCACTGACGCACCAGGGCCATGAGCGGCGCCGAGGTCAGGGCCAAGCCCGGGGCGGCGCTCACGACCACGGTCAGGACGTGCACGCACTCTTCACCACCACACGGGCCGCGCAATTCGACCCGCAGGGCAGCCCCGGGGCGACCGCGACCGCCGGGCAGGCGCGGGCTCAGGCGCAACAGCGCCATCAGCCATCCCGGCGGATGGCGAGTGTCGCGCCAACGCGCGATCAGTGACATGAGACGGATGCCGAGGTTGTACCAAATCGAGCGCAAGCCGGTGCGCGCGGTGACGGTGCCCACCTCGTAGCGTTTCGGAAAGATATCGAGTTCGGGCAGGTCGCTGAGATAGCCGCGCCGCCGCCCGATCGGCAGCGGGAAACGCAATACACGCGGTCGATGCCAGCGACGCGTCTCCTGCCAGCGTCCGCGCTCCTTGAAGCGGATCGGATCGTGGAGCCGCGACAGGATCAGCCGGGCGGTGGCCAGTTCGCGGCCGTCGTCGCGGCCCGGCACCAGAAACACGTGAATCTCGCTCAGGCGATCGAAGTCGGGCCGCGCGAGATCGACCAGCGCCGCCGACAGCATGGGATTGGCACCGGCGCCGCTGACCAGGCGCGCGCCGCTGCGTTCCGCCTGGCGGGCAAAACGCTCGATGCCGGTGACTTCTTCGCGCTCGTCGGCCACGTCGGCATAGTGCACGCCACGTTCGGCGCACAGGGTGGCCAGTGGATATTCGCCGCCCATCAGCGGCCGCCAGGTATTCACGACCGCGAACACACCATCGAGCAGCAACCCCAGGGCGTGATCGTCATCGGGATTGACCACCTGATAGGCGAGCGCCTGATCGCGCGCGAAGGCTTCCGCCGGCCGGCTCGCCGGGCCGGCGAGTGTCAGCGTGACATCCGGCAGGCGCGCCAGACGCACCGCCAGGTGCCGGCCGAAGGCGCCGTATTCACCCAGCAACAGCAGGCGCTTTCCGGAGATGTCGCTCATGCCGGACCGCTGGCGTAGTGTGTTAATGTCGCGCCGCGAACGCGACGACGATGAACGAACAGGATTTCAACCGGGCGGTCACCAACACCCTGATGCAGGTCGAGCAGGCGGTCGAGAACAGCGGCGTGGACATCGACTTCGAGAACAGCGGCGACATCCTCACCCTCGGCTTCGACAACGGCACGAAGATCATCCTCAACCGCCAGGGCGCCGCGCAACAGCTGTGGGTGGCGGCGCGCGCCGGCGGCTTTCACTACAACTGGCGCGAAGGCCGCTGGCGCAACGACCAGACCGGCGCCGACCTGCTGGAGGAACTGTCGCGGCTGATCAGCGATCAGGCCGGGACCGCCGTGCGGCTTACCTGAATACTCCTGCATCGTCATCCCTCGATAATTATCTGGCGTCCCGACCGGCCGGTCGTGGATGACGGGCCTGCCACTCGGCGACGAGTTTCCGGGCACGGGCCTGGTCGGCGGCGCTGAGCCGGGTTTCCAGCGAAGTCTTGGCGTTCTGGGCGGCCAAGTTGGGGCGCGGATCGGTGGACGTACCCAATAAAATCCACTGGTAGGCGATCACCGGATCGGACCCGGCACCCTCCGAACCGACGTGCAGGAAACCGAGCATGTAAAAGGCCGGCGGGTAATACTGCGTGGCGGCACGTTCCAGCCAGTGAATGGCCTGCGCCCGGTCCTGCTTCACGCCGCGGCCGGTCAGGTAAAAATATCCCAGCCGGGTCTGCGCCAAGGGCTCGCCCGCCTCGGCCGCGCGCCGATACCAGGCCGCGGCCTGCGCCAGATTCGGCGCCACGCCGCGTCCGTGTTCGTAACTTTCCGCCACGATCCCCATGCCGTGGCGGTGGCCACGTTCCGCCACCTGCTTGGCCAGTTTGAAGGCGCGGGCCATGTCGACCGGCACGCCCTCGCCGCGCTGGTAGAGCACGGCCAGCAGTAATTGGGCGTCGTCGTATTTTTGCGCGGCCGCGCGTTGCAACCAGCGCACCGCCACCTCCGGCCGGCGCGGCGCACCGCCCCGACCGTGCAGGTATTGCAATGCCAGGAAAAACTGCGCGCGGGCGTCGCCCTGCGCGGCCTTTTCGTGCAACTGGCCCAGGTCGACGGGCGCCGGCGCCGGTGTGGCCGCGGCGTTTGTTTCCGCGGACGGCGATGGGCCGCCGCCCGCGCAACCGGCCAGCATCAGCGCAACCACCATCGCCATCAAATGACGGAGCAGGATAGGCATGGAAAAATTCTCAATGCTGAGGTGGGGGAGTGAATCGCCCCCGTAGTATAAACAGCCCGGCGAAACCCCGTCAGTGCGTACTCGCCACCGTCTGCCGGCGATCTGCGGATACCACTGCCGTGGGTCACGACCGGAATGCCGCCAAACCGGATCAATGACCGGGCTTCCGGCGCCAGGCGTTCAGCTCCTGACGGAGCTTGGCGTTCTCCACTTTTTCGCGCACCAGTCGCCGGTTCGCCTCTGTCAGCTCGGCCTCGGTTCGGGTCAGGCGGGCCTGTATCTCTGAAAGTTTCCGTTGGCGGTCATCAAGCTCGCCGCGCGCTTGTGCCAGCTCGCCTTCGGCCGCGGATGCCGGCCGACGGCCGGCGTCCGGGTCCTGACGCTTGCAGCCGGCCAAGACCGTGGACAGCACCAATAGAAGCGCGAAGCAGAAACGCGGGCACATGGGACAAACACCGGCCAAAGAGAGTGCCGCGCATCATACGCGCCGGGGACTCCAGGGAACAGGCCGTGAACCGGCGGTTCCAACCAGCTCCCGAACCGGGGCAACCGATACTATATTAGTAACAGAGGGGTCAGGAGCGCGTATGACATCACCGACACTGACGCAGTTCTTTCGTCATCAGCTGGCGCGGGTGTTTACCGATGGCCGGCCGGAAGATGCGCCGGCGCTCGACTACATCAGCGACCTGCTGGCCCGTTTTGCCCGACCGCAGGCCCTCTACCCATTCGCCGCGGACGGCCGGCCGCTCGAACACCTGGTCGATCTGTGGAGTGCGTATCGCCAGGCACTGGCCGATCCGCGTCTGGGACGCGCACGCGCCCGGCTGGTGCTGTGCCACGTCGGTGAATACTCGCTGTTCATGAGCGGGCTGTTTCGCGAACGGCTGCGGCGGCGCGGCGAACTCGACTACTACCTTGCACAGGGCGCCAGCGCCTACAGTCACTGCGCCGGGATCGAACCGCTGCCGCCGCGCCGTCGCCTGTTCCAGCGTCTGCATCGTGACTTTCGCGCGGTGTCCTCATCGCTGGACCGCCTGCGTCAACGACACTGGCCGCTGGCCGACAGCCTGTGGCTGAATCGCCAGGGTCCGGCGCAGGCGCTGCAATCAAGTTTCTGGCACTGATTTGTCGTCGTTCGGTTGCCGGCGTTCCGGGTCGTGACGACGCTCCTGCGGGCGTGGGTCCCAGCGGCCCATTCCACGGCGGTCCGGCCGGTCGCGCCGATCATCCTGGCGGCGCTCCGGCACCGGTTTGTCATCGTCTGCCATCGTCCCACCCCGTTCCCCAACAGTCCGGCGACCCGGCGGTCAACCGTTGTCCCGTTGCGGCGTTAAATCAAGCATAGCGGATTCCGTCACCGGGGCGAGCGCACCCGACTGGACCTGCGGCGGGGGCATGCCGACAATAGCGGGGCGCCCCTGGGCCGGGATGGCGACGATCGACAGCGAGGATTGACCGGCATGACAGCGGCGTTGACGGGCCTGGCCTATGCCACCCCTTTCGGAACGAGGAACGACACCCTGACAGGCAGGCAGCGGGCGGCGGTCGCGCCAGACGATCGGCGCGCGGAACTGGATGGTTTTCTGGCCGGCGTCGAACGCCGCGCCTGGTCCATGGCCCGGTTCGCCACCGGCCAGCACCCCGACGCCCTGGATATCGTGCAGGAGGCGATGTTGCAACTGGTGCGTCGCTACGCCGATCGCCCGGCCGCGGAGTGGGCACCGCTGTTTCACACCATCCTGCAAAGCCGCATTCGCGACTGGCACCGGCGCAGCAAGGTCCGCAACCGCCTGCGGGTGTGGCTGGGTCGCGCGGACGCGGAAGACGCGCCGGACCCGATCAACGAACTGCCCGATCCGGCCGCCCGCGATCCGCAGACCGCCAGCGAGTTGCGCTGGTCCATGGAGACGGTCGAGGCGGCGCTGACGCGCCTGCCGGCCCGGCAGCGCGAGGCCTTTTTGTGTCGCGCCTGGGAAGGACTCGATACCGCCGCGACCGCGCGCGCCATGGGTTGTTCGCAAGGCAGCGTCAAGACACACTACTCGCGCGCGCTCCACGCCCTGCGCGCGGCACTGGAAGGAGAAAGCTCATGAACACGGACAAGTCCGACGAGACCTTTGTCGCGCGCGTGCGCGCCACGCTGGAGTCGCGCGCGCCCGACGAACTCACGCGCGCGCGCCTGAAGGCCGCGCGCCTTCGGGCGCTCGATCATTACCGGCCGGGCCGCGGCTGGCGGCCGCTGTGGGCCTGGTCGGCCGGCCTGTCCGCCGCCGCCATGGCGATGACGGGCATCGTCGCCGGCTGGCTGTGGTTCGCCTCGCCATCGGCGCCGCAACCGCACAGCATCGACGATCTCGAACTGCTCGCCGCGCAGGACAACCCGGAGTTCTACCGTGAACTCGATTTCTATCAATGGCTGGCCAGCCGTGGCGAGACGAGCTGAACTGGTGCCCATGATCGTGTTGTCGCTGCTCGCGGGTGCCGCTCAGGCGGCCGCGCCCGGTGCGGTCGCACCGGCCGATCCCGAGCTGCTCGAATTTCTCGGTGGCAGTGCACCGCGCCCGAACGGGGCGAGCAGCCCCGACCCGGTCGAACTGCTGGAGCAGATCGACGTTCCCGCCCCGAAACGTGCGCCGGAAAAACGCGGCGCCGGTCCCAACGGAGAACCGCGCTCATGAAAACCGTCCGCTGGCTGATGGCCCTGGGTGTTGTGATCGCCCTCACTGCGCCGGTGCGGGCCGCCGACGCGCTCGACTGGAGCTCGCTGAGCACGCAGGAGAAGCAGGTGCTGCGTTCTTTCGAAGGCCGCTGGGATGAGATGCCCATCGAGCGGCGCACGCGCCTCCAGCGCGGTGCGGCGCGCTGGGCGGCGATGACGCCCGAGGAGCGCGCCGCCACGCAGGCACGCTTCCAGCAGTGGAGAAGCATGAGCCCGGCGGAGCGTGAGGCGGTGCGCAACCGTTACGAGCAGTTCCGCCGGCTACCGCCCGAGGACCAGCAGCGATTGCGCGAGCAGCGGCGCTGGTTCCAGAACCTGCCGCCGGAAAAACGGCAGGAACTGCGGGAACGGTGGAAAAACATGACGCCGGCCGATCGCCAGGCGTTCCGTGAACAGTTGCAGAATGCGCGTCCAGGGACACCCCCGCGCACCAATCGGTTGCCGATGCGACCCCGGAACCAGCGTTAGCCCTAACGGCTGTCAGCGCTTGTCCGAACGACCGCGGACCTCGGCGGCCGGGTACTTCTCGGCATTGCGGGCGATCTTGCGGTCGGCCGCCGCCACCGGATCGATGCCGAGCATGTCGGCCAGCCGCAACAGGTAGAGCAGCACGTCGGCGATCTCCTCCTCCACCTTTTGGCGGGTGACCTCGTCCAGCCGGCGCGATTGCTCTTCGCTCAGCCACTGGAAGTGTTCGAGCAATTCGCCGGCCTCGACGATCAGCGCCGCGGCCAGGTTCTTGGGGGCGTGAAACTGTTCCCAGTCGCGCTCGGCGGCGAAGGCGCGCAGCGCCGCCGTCAACCGGGCGATGTCGTCGCCGGGCGCGCTCATGATGGGGTGATGACAGCGCGATGGATGCCGCCCCCACCCCGCGTCTGCTTGTTGTGGTACATGGCCTCATCGACGCGCACCAGCGCCGTCGGGAAATCGCAGCCCGGTTGCGGGAACTGGCCGAGCCCGATCGACAGGCTCACGGCGACCCCGCTCTGCGCCGACCACTCCTGCATGCGCGCCTGCAATCGGCGCGCCACCACCGTTGCCTGATCGATATCGGTATCCGGCAGCAGCAACACAAACTCGTCGCCGCCGTAGCGGGCGATCAGATCGTGACTGCGCACCACCGAGGCCAGCGCGCGCGCCACCGCCGCCAGCACCTGATCGCCGACGTGATGCCCGAGCCGGTCGTTGATGGCCTTGAACCCGTCCAGGTCGGCGAACATCACCACCAGCGGATCGCCGGGCGCACCGGGGCCGGCAAACAGCGGCTCGGCGCGCTCCAGGAAGGCGCGGCGATTGAGCAGGCCGGTCAGGTGATCGACGCCACGCTCGAACTCCAACTGGCGGCGCGAGCGCTCGGCGCGCGCCATGAGCAGGTAGGAATAGAGCAGCAACAGCGCGCCGAACAGCATGAACAGCGCGTTGCTCGGCTTGAGCGGCCACAGGTAATCCTCGAAGCGGATGGCGAACAGCAGCATGGCCAGCACGAAGCAGCCGATCGCCGCCTCGGCGAAAAAGCGCAGGCCGTAACGCATGCCGTTGCCGAGCAGGACGACGATGAACACCAGGAAACCCGGTGACGGCACCACCGGATCGGCGGCGCTCATGGCGGCGGTCATGATCAGGTCCAGCCACATGGTCAGACGCCAGCGCCGCGGCGATTGCAGCACGCGCCGGGTATGCCACCAACCCGCGAGGTGCAACAACACAAAGGCACCGAGCACCCCATCGATAACCATGGTCGGCAGACGGGAGGCACCGGCCGGCAGGGCCCAGTTGAAGTAACCGAACACGATCAACGCGAACACCAGCCGCATGACGTACTGGGTGCGCTGTTCCGGATAGCTGGGCGCGCGCACGCCGTCGATGGTGCGCGCAATCAGGGTGCGGCGGTCGCTGTCGTGGCGCCGTTCAATGCCGCGCCGTTCCGGCGCGGCGTCGGGCGCATCCCGCTCGGGCAGGTTCCCGATCATCCCGGCTCAGCCGTCGAGTCGGCGACGGGCACGGACAATCGCCTCGCGCACCGCCTCGGGGGCGGTGCCGCCGGTATGGCGGCGCGCGTTCAACGAACCTTCGACCAGCAGGCTGGCGTAAACGTCCTGGCCGATGGCCGAGGACAGGGCCTGCAACTCTTCCAGCTTGAGCGCGGCCAGATCGCGGTGCGTATCGATGGCCAGGCGCACCGCCCGACCGACGATCTCGTGGGCGTCGCGGAACGGCACGCCCTTGCGCACCAGATAGTCGGCCAGGTCGGTGGCGGTGGCGTAACCGCCGCGCGCGGCGGCCAGCATGCGCTCGCGGTTGGCCTTGAGCTGCGGCACCATGTCGCCGTAGGCGCGCAGACAGCCGAGCACGGTGTCGAGTGTGTCGAACACCGGTTCCTTGTCTTCCTGGTTGTCCTTGTTGTAGGCCAGCGGCTGGCCCTTCATGAGCGTCAGCAGCGCGGTCAGGTGGCCGTAAACGCGCCCGGTCTTGCCGCGCACCAGCTCGGGCACGTCCGGATTTTTTTTCTGCGGCATGATCGACGAGCCCGTGCAGAAGGCATCCGGCAACTCGACGAATCCGAACATCGGCGAGGCCCACAGCACCAGCTCCTCCGACATGCGCGACAGGTGCATCATGATCTGCGCGGCCGCAGCCGTGAATTCGATGGCGAAGTCGCGGTCGGAGACGGCGTCGAGCGAGTTCTCGCACACGCCATCGAAGCCGAGCGCGCGGGCAACGTGTTCGCGATCGATGGGAAAGCTGGTGCCGGCCAGCGCCGCCGCGCCGAGCGGCAGCAGGTTCAGACGACGGCGAGCGTCGGCCAGGCGTCCGGCGTCGCGGTCGAGCATCTCGAACCAGGCCAGCAGATGGTGACCGAAGGTCACCGGCTGGGCGATCTGCAGATGGGTGAATCCGGGCATGGGTGTGGCGGCCTCGCGCTCGGCCACCGTCAGGATCGCCGCCTGCAGGCGCTTCACGGCCGCCAGCGTCTCGTCGATGCCGTCGCGCAGGTACAGTCGCAGGTCGGTGGCCACCTGGTCGTTGCGCGAGCGGCCGGTGTGCAGCTTCTTGCCGACCTCGCCGATGCGCGCCGTCAGGCGCGACTCGATGTTCATGTGCACGTCTTCGAGCGCGGTGCTCCAGGCGAAATCGCCGGCGGCGATCTCGCGGCCGATCTCTTCGAGGCCGTTGACGATCTGTTCGCATTCCTTGCCGGTGAGCACACCGACCTTGGCCAGCATGCGCGCATGGGCGATCGACCCGGCGATGTCGTGACGGTACAGGCGGCGATCGAATCCGACCGAGGCGGTGAACTCTTCCACGAAACGGTCGGTGGCTTCCGTGAACCGGCCACTCCACGGCTTGTCTTTGCTCATAGGGCGATTCAGTAACTGTTCCTGCTGGTTTTTCGGCGGCGGGCGCCGCCCATCCGTGACCGGGTTCCGGTCGTCGGTATCCGGTTGAGGCGGCGAATCCGGGACACTATCGTTGGCGTGAGTTGCCTGGTTCGGCTCTCCTTAGTGCACCCCCACCCCGAATCCCGGACCAGGTCTTCGACCCTCGTGTCATCACGGGGGTTTTTTTTGGCCGGGAGTTCCGTCGTATAGTTACCGAGGGAGCCACGGAAATCAAGGACATGGCTACACGCTGCGCGGATAACCACCGTGTTGTATATATAATCGCACGATGACCGGCGCACCGCGCCGGTCGCACCGGAAGTAACCGTCACCACCCCGACTCGACCATGCCGAAGGATCAGGCCAGCAACCGTCATTTTCTGCCCGAGTTCGGCACGCTGCGCATGGCCGTCGGCCTGGCGCTGCTGGCCGAACTGATCGCCATTGTCATCACCATCGGCCGCAACGACGCGGTGAGCGAGCAGGCCTGGCAGGACTTCAACCTGCTGTCGGGCTTCGCCATCGGCATCGCGCTGGCCAGCGTGGTGGTGCTCAAACTGGCCTCGCCGCTGCTGCGACGCCTGTCGGTGGCCGTCGGCTCGGCCGTGGTCGTGCTGCTGATCCTGGTGGTGGCGGTGATCAGCGCCGACGGCCTGATCTTCGCCCTGCACGACATGGGCCTGATCCCGGAACGCTGGCCGGAGTGGCGGCCGAGCTTCCTGTTCCGCACCCTGATCATCGCCCTGATCGTCAGCGTGCTCGGGCTGCGCTACCTGGTCATGCAACACCGTGCCGAATCGGAGCAAAAGTCCCAACAGGATGCGCGCATGCAGGCGTTGCAGTCGCGCATCCGCCCGCACTTCCTGTTCAACAGCCTGAACAGCGTGGCCGCGCTGGCGCGCAGCGACCCGTCCAAGGCCGAGGCCGTGCTGCACGATCTGGCCGACCTGTTTCGCGTGTTGCTGGCCGACGCCCGCAAGCTGGTACCCATCGCCGCCGAGCGCGAGATCTCCCGGCAGTACCTGGAGGTCGAGAAACTGCGCCTGGGCAACCGCCTGCGCATCAAGTGGAATCTCAACAACGTGCCGCGCAATTTCCAGATTCCGGCGCTGACCCTGCAGCCGCTGCTGGAGAACGCCATTTACCACGGTATCGAACCGCGCTTCGGTGGCGGTACTATTACCATTGCCATGTGGGGTGAAGGTGACATGCTCAACATCATGATCAGCAATCCGCTGCCGGACGCCGGGCGCAGCGCCTCGCACGCGCGCGGCAACAAGATCGCCATGGGCAACATCCGCGAGCGGCTGGAAACGCAGTTCGGCGATCGCGCCACCCTGCAGTCGTTTGCCGAGGGCGACCAGTATCACGTCAAGGTCAAGATACCGATTACCGCCGAAACCTGATCATGCAACCGTTTCCGTTCCGCCAACGCCTGCAACAACTCGCCGCCATCGCCCAGGGCCTGGGGCGGCGCGTGTTCGTGCCGCCGCCGGACGCCAGCGAGCACGACGTGCTGCCAAACTTCTGCGGCGGCTGGATCATCTTCAACGTGGTGGTGGTCGCGGAGCTGCTGGCGATCGTCATCAATCTGTTTCTGCCGTCCGGGTTCGTGACACCGCACGCCTGGAGCGACCTGCTGGTGGTGACGGTGTTCGTGCAGTGGGTGGCGCTGGCCGGCACCACCTCGCTGTGCGGCCTGCGTCGCTGGCTCAACCGCCTGCCGCCGTTGCGCGCGCTGCTGTTCGCCTACCTGGTGCTGCTGGTGTGCACGTTTATCGTCGGCGAGCTGGCGATCCTGGCGTTGTGGCTGATGGGCCAAATCAGCACCCTGCGCCCAGCCTGGCACGGCAGCTTCCAGATCTTCAATCTCACCATCAGTGCCATCGCCAACGGGCTGCTGCTGCGCTACTTCTTCGCCAAGCAGGAACTGCTCGCGCGCACCCACTCCGAGGCCCGTGCCCGCATGCAGGCGCTGCAGTCGCGCATCCGCCCGCATTTCGTCTTCAACAGTCTCAACATCATTGCCTCGCTCACGCGCAACGAGCCGGCCAAGGCCGAGGCCGCCATCGAGGACATGGCCGATCTGTTCCGCATGATGCTGAACGAAGACGAGGCCATCGTGCCGGTGCGCAACGAGATCGAGGTGGCCAAGAAATACCTGGCCCTCGAAGGACTGCGCCTCGACCAGCGACTGACGGTACACTGGGACATTGGCAGTTACCCACGCAAGGCGAATATGCCGGTGCTGACCCTGCAACCGATTCTGGAATTCCTGATCCGCCACGGTATCGAAGATCAACCGGCCGGTGGCACCATCGACATCCGCCTCTGGGATCAGGACGACAACCTGCACGTGCGTATCGCCGCGCCGGCCGCGCGCAGTCGCACGCGCCGCGAGGAAGCACTGCGCGACCAGACCCTGGGCAATATCCGCCTGCGCCTGCAGAACCACTACGGCGAGGCGGCACGGATCGAACAACAGGAACAGGACGGCACGACCGTGGTCACGGCCGTGCTGCCGACACGCGGAGGAAACCCATGAGAGTATTGATTGTCGATGACGAAAAGCTGGCGCGCGACCGCCTGCGCGAATTGCTCAACGACATCGGCGGGCACACCGTCGTCGGCGAGGCCGGCAACGGCGCCGAGGCCGTCGAGCGAGCGGCGGAGCTCAACCCCGATGTGCTGCTGATGGACATCCGCATGCCGGGCATGGACGGGCTGGAGGCGGCCATGCACCTGATGGGCATGGACCATCCGCCGTCCGTCATCTTCACGACCGCCTACGACCAGCACGCGCTCGACGCCTTCGACGTCAACGCCGTTGACTACCTGCTCAAACCCATTCGCAAGGACCGCCTGGCGAACGCGCTGACCAAGGCGCGCAAGCTCACCGGCAAGCAGGCGCGCGACGTCATCGGCCAGGCACGGCCGGAACCGCAGGCACGCACTCACATCAGCGTGCACCTGCGCGGCAACATCCGCCTGGTGCCGGTGCCGGACATCATCTATTTCATCGCCGATTCGAAATACGTGGTGGTGCGCACGCCCACCGAGGAGCACCTGATCGAAGATTCGCTGATCAACCTGGAAAAGGAATTCGACGATCGCTTCCTGCGCATTCACCGCAACGCGCTGATCGCCACCAAATACATCAAGGGCATCGAGAAGAGCCCGGGCGGCGTCTGGCAGGTGGCCCTGCAGGGCCTCGACAACCGCCTGAGCGTCAGCCGCCGGCACACCGCCGCGGTGCGCCGCTGGGCGCGCAACCGCCCGAAGGCCGCCCCCTGAAACGTCAACAGGCCGGCCGGTTCCGGCAACGAGCGCTGTGACGTTGCAGCAGGGCGCGCGCCTCGTCGATCGCGCCGGCGATGCGCCCGCCGTAGAACTCCGGGGTGTTAAAACCGACAATGGCTTCCGCCAGTTCCTGCCCGCGGTAACTGTATAACCGCAGGGTGGGTGTAAAGGTCGATCGCATCCGGCGGGCGAAATCCCGGTGGGTGGTTTCGGCGCCGCTGAAGTCTTTCATCGGCAGCGGTTGGTCGATATCGATCTTGCGGACGATCGCCTTGCCGGTCAGCTCGCCACCCCGGTGCATGGGCGCCAGGTAATCGTTCTCCACCGTGGCGCAGTAGGGGCAGCCCTCCGAGACGAAGAACAGCAGGACTGGCACGTGGCGATTTCGCCCGGCATCGGCTTGCAGGTCTTGCGCCAGCGGCACGCCCTGCGCCGCCGCCCACGACGACGACAACGCCAGCAGCCACAGCCATCGGGTCAATATTCGTTTCATGGCATAATCTTCGACGATCTGATCCAGCTACCGGTTTCCCCCATGAAACGCCTGCGCCTCGGTACCCGCAAAAGTCCCCTCGCCCTCTGGCAAGCGGAGCATGTTCGGGCGCGACTCCAGGCCCTGCATCCCGGGCTGGAGGTCGAGCTGGTGCGCGTGTCCACCGAGGGCGATCGCATTCTCGATCGCAGCCTCGCCCGGGTCGGGGGCAAGGGACTTTTTATCAAAGAACTCGAACAGGCGCTGGAAGAAGGACGCATCGACCTGGCCGTCCATTCCCTCAAGGACATGACCGTCACGCTGCCGCCCGGCATGCGGCTGACCGCCGTGCTGGAACGCGAGGATCCGCGCGATGCCTTCGTCTCCAGTCGCTACGCGCGGCCGGCCGACCTTCCGACCGGCGGCCGGGTTGGCACCGCCAGCCTGCGTCGCCAGTGCCAGTTGCGCGCCGCCTATCCATTATTAAAAGTGGAGATGCTGCGCGGCAACGTCAACACGCGCCTGTCCAAACTCGATGCCGGCGATTTCGACGCCATCCTGCTGGCCGCTGCCGGTCTCAAGCGACTCGGTTTCGAGGCGCGCATCCGCCTGTTGCTCGACCCGGCCGACTGCCTGCCCGCCGTCGGCCAGGGCGCCATCGGCATTGAATCGCGCGACGGCGACGAGGCCGTCAACCGCTGGCTGGCGGCGCTCGATCACGCCCCGACGCGGACCTGCGTGACCGCCGAGCGCGCGCTGAACGCCGCCCTGGAAGGCGGATGTCAGGTCCCGATCGGCGGCTACGCCATCCTGGAAGAAGGGCAACTGTACCTGCGCGGGCTGGTCGGCGATCCCGACGGCAGCCGGGTGATCCGCGGCGAAGTGCGCGGCCCGGCCGGCGCCGCCGCGGGCCTCGGCGATACGCTCGCGCGCGACCTGCTGGCGCGCGGCGCGCGCGAGATTCTCGCCAGGGTCTACGCCGGTGGCTGACGCGGCGCCCTTGTCCGGCGTCCGCGTCCTCATCACCCGCCCGCGTGCGCAGGCCGAGGTGTTGGCCGGCGCCATCCGCCGCGAGGGCGGCGAACCCCTGGTCTGGCCGCTGATCGATATCCAGCCGGTGCGCAACCTGGCGCGGCTGGACGCAACACTCGCCACGCTCGATCGTTTCGACCTGGCCATCTTCATCAGTCCCAACGCCGTGCAACAGGCGCTGGCGCGGCTCGCGCAACTCGGGCGGTCCTGGCCGCCTGCCCTCGCGATCGCCGCGATCGGCAACGGCACGGCGCAGGCGCTGGCCGCGCACGGTCTGGCCGCCGCGATCGTGCCGCGCGCGCGCTTCGACAGCGAAGGCCTGCTCGCCGAGCCGGCGCTGCAATCGGTGACCGGCCGGCGCATCGTGATCCTGCGCGGCGAAGGCGGGCGCGAGCAGCTGGCCGACACGCTGCGCGCGCGTGGCGCCGAACTGACCTACGCCGAATGTTACCGCCGCCAGGCGCCCGCCCCCGACCCGCAGGCCGCCCGGCGGCTGGCGCCGGACGCCGTCGACATCGCCATCTTCACCAGCGCCGAGGCCATCGACAATCTGCTGCAACTTTATGGCGAAACCGGCCGCCGCCTGCTGCGCGACACGCCGGTGCTGGTGGTCAGCGAACGGCTGGCCGCGCGGGTGGCCGAACACCGGCCGCGCACCGCGCCGCGCATCGTCCGACCGGACGATGCCGATATTGTCACGGCGCTGCGAACGTGGCGGGCCGGGCAAAAGTCCCTATAATCGGACCACCATCGAGGATCCGGCATGACCGATTCACCCACCGAAAAACCCACGCCACGCCGCGGCGGTCTGGCCGCCGGGCTGGCGCTGATCCTGTCGCTGATCGCCCTCGCCGGCGGCGGTTACCTCTGGTACACGCTGCTCTACAGCCACCCGGAACTGCTGACCACCGACGTGGCCGGCAGCCTCGCCCGTCAGGAGGAAGACTCGCGCACGCTGCGCGACAGCGTCGACTCCCTGCAAAAAGAAATGACCCAGCTGCGCGAGCATCGCGACACCGTGCGCGTCGCCATCGCCAAGATGCAGAACGAGTTGAGCCGTTCGCGCAACGACTGGCTGCTGTCCGAGACCGAACAGCTGCTGATCAGCGCCCATCACCGCCTGCAGCTGGCACGCGACATCCCGTCGGCGCTCGGGGCGCTGCGCGCCGCCGACCGCCAACTGGTGCAGCTGGCTAATCCCAACCTGTTGCCGGTGCGCCGCGAGATCACCCGGGTCATCGGTCTGTTGCAGGCGCTGGAGGCGGCGGACGTCGCCGGCATCACCCTGCGCATCGCCGCGCTGGCCGAAACGCTCGACCACCTGCCGCTGCGCCGTCAGGTGCGCGCGACCACGCCGGTGGCTGGCGCCACAGCCGAAAAAACCAAGGCCAACGACGGCTGGCGCGGTTCCGCGCGCACCCTGTGGAAGGACCTGCTCGGACTCATCCGCATCCGTCACGATACCGGGGCCAGCCTGCCGCTGCTGCCTCCCGAACAACAGTACTTCGTGCGCGAGAACCTGCGGCTGGTGCTGTACGGCGCGCAACAATCGATCCTGCAGGGCAACGTCGGCACCTATCGCCAGAACCTCACGACCGCGCGCCGCTGGCTGCGCGAACACTTCGACACCGAACACGCGGGGGTCAAGAGCGCCGTCACCGAAATCGACAAGCTGCTCGACGTAAAGCTGGCCCGGGAACTGCCGGACATCTCCGCCCCCATCGACATCCTGCGTCGCCTGGGCGGTCGCCAGGCCGGGCCCTGAGGCGGCGGACATGCGCTTCATCATCTTCATCGTCGCGGTTCTGTTGCTGGCCATTGTCGGTGGCCTGTTCGCCCTGGAAGATCCTGGTTATGTGTTGATCGCGCGCGCGCCGTGGAGCATCGAGATCGCGCTGACGCTGTTCATCCCGTTGCTGCTGGTGCTGTTCCTGGCGGTGTTCGTGGTGTTCTATATCGTCGCGCGCCTGATCCGCATCCCGCGCGACGTTCGCCGCTGGCGCGACCGCCGCCAGCAGCGCCGCGCGCGGCGCGTGCTCATCAGCGGCCTCAAATACCTGGCCGAGGGAAACTGGAGCGAGGCCGAAACGGCGCTGATGCTCTCACAACGCCACAGCGAATCGCCGCTGTTGTCTTACCTCGGCGCCGCCTGTGCGGCACAGGCGCAGGAACAGGTCGGCAAACGCGATGAGTACCTGGCCCACGCCCACCAGCACTCGCCGGGCGACACGCTCGCCATCGGTCTGGTGCAGGCCTATCTGCAACACCTTGCCCACCAGGACGAACAGGCGCTGGCCACCCTCTCCGACCTGCACCAGCAACATCCGCAACACCCATACGTGCTCAAGCTGCTGGCGCGCGTCTACCGTGAACTGCGCGACTGGACCGAACTGGTGGAGTTGCTGCCGTCCCTGCGGCGCCACAGCGCGCTGTCGCCGCCCGAGCTCGACGAACTGGAGATGATCACGCACCGCGAGTTGCTGATGCTGTCCCTGCCGTCCGGTTCGCTCGACGTGCTGGAGCGGGCCTGGAACGCGCTGCCGCGCAACCTGCGCCACCATCCCACGTTGATTGGCATCTATGCCCGTCAGCTCATGCAACAGGAACAATGGCCGGTGGCCGAGACCACGCTGCGCAAGGCACTCGAACACTCGTGGGACGATACGCTGGTTGAGCTGTACGGCCGCCTGCAAGGCGGTGACGTGGCCGAGGCCCTGGAAACGGCCGAGGGCTGGCTCGGCGCGCATCCCGATCATCCGCGCCTGCTGCTGACGCTCGGGCGGCTCGCCCGCCGCGCCGCCCAACCGGGCAAGGCGCGCGGCTATCTGGAAAAAACCGTACAGACGGCGCCGACCACGGAAGCCTGTCTGGAGTTGGGCGCGGTGATGGAGGAACAGGGCGAGAAGGACCAGGCGCTCGCCGCCTACCGCCGCGGTCTCGAAAGCTGCGGCGATCGTTCCCGTCC
>CAKKRZ010000026.1 GCA_919902925.1 Acidiferrobacterales bacterium
TGCGTGCTGTGCGGGGCGCGGTTCTTCTCCGCGTTGTCGGTCGAGGACGTCTGCGAGGTGCGCGGCCTGATCGGCAAGCGCAGCTACGGCGCGCGCGAGGTTCTGTTCCGCCAGGGCGACCCGGGCACGCACCTCTACGTGCTGCGCGAAGGTTTGCTCAAGCTCACGGTGTCGGATCCGCACGGGCGCGAGCAGATCCTCGGGCTCACCACGCCCGGCCAGGTGCTGGGATTCGACAGCCTCACCGACGAGAATCACACTTACTCCGCCGAGACCGTCACGCCCGCGTCGGTGTGCATCCTGCGGCACAAGGACATGCTGCGCGTGCTGGAGCAGAACCCGCAGGCGGCGATGCGCACCGTGGCCATCCTGAACCGCGAGCTGGCCGACGCGCAGCGGTTGATCCGCCTGCTCGGCCAGAAATCCGCCGCCGAAAAGATAGCATCGCTGCTGCTGATGCTCGCGGAGGCCGCGTACGGGACGGGCACGAAACCATCGCTGCCGCTCATGCGCCAGGAGATCGCGGAAATACTCGGGCTGGCGATCGAGACGGTGAGCCGCGTATTCACGAACTTCAGGGAGGCCGGTCTCATTCAGGCGACGCACAACTCCGTGCGCATCCTGGACATGACTCGCCTGCGCGCCGTCGCCGACACATCCCCGTCGCCGCAGGCGTCTCCCGCCGCCTCGCACTAGGCGAGCGGCGTACTTCCCTTTACTTTCACCGGCGAGACACGGATCAGTTCGCGACTTCCGCAAATATTAGCCAATACTTTGATCCGACCCTGGTAACAGTGACCTTGGCGTCGCCGCGCCACAGACTCCGCTCACCTTGCGCAGGGCTTCCGGGGTAACCCGCTGCCAGAGATGTGGAGATGTCTCGGGAGCGACGACCGCCCAGTCCTGAAACGGCTGCGGCGCCCCGGTGTAGACCTCAAGCGCAGTCACGTCCCTCACGTAGATGGTTGACGACGCCTCAAGGGCATCCGTTCGAGAGGGCCGAGGCTTGAAGAACACGACGATAGAGCAGGCGGGCTCGGTGCGAGTACGGTTGAACATCCCTTCATGCCAGCCCGGGCCTAGCGCCAGCGCTTTGACACGAACACGGCTTCCAATCGTGGGGCGTATGTCCGCGGCATCGGCGGCGGACGCCAGCACCCAGACCGCCAGTAGCGCTGCCACGAAAGTACGGTAGTCAGTCCTCATCGGCTCGTCCCTCGTGTAGTCGGCCCAACTATGAATTATGCGGGCCAGGAAAAACACGGGTTCAGTTCACAGTTTCCGCTAATATTAGCCAATACTTTGATCTGACCGCGGGATTCCTGTTTGTTCAAACCAGTCCTTTACTACGGCCGAAGTAATATACAGAGGCCCAAAGTCGTAAGCACGCAGTTGTTCAATCGTGATCAGCCTGGTCTCAGCGATCTCGTCGCTTGTTTTTAACTCCCCTGCCGCACGGACCGAAAAGGCCAAAATGATTTGGTTCATTTCAGCAAACGGGTAGTGGCCGATGAAGCTCGTGACTTCACTATCAAGACCAAGCTCCTCATTTACTTCTCTGATCACCGCGCGCTCTGGGGTTTCCTTCCGTTCGAGAAACCCGGTCACCAACGAGAATATCTCGCGTGGCCACTTCGCGTTTCGCGCAAGAATGATTTGACCCTGATACTCAATGAGAGCGGCCACCACGGGCAGCGGATTGTCCCAATGGACGAAACCACACCCCGGAGAACTGCACGCCTTACGTTCAACGCCCTCAAATAGTTTGGTCTCGAGTTTGCTCGCACATCTGGGGCAGTACCTTACAGGCTGCATACGATCAATACCCTGGGCTCCCAACGCAGGGTTCACCGGCGCGCTGTTTTTGCGCGTCCGGTGGAACGACGTGTTAGACCTGAAGCTTTTTGCGCGACATCAACCAGTGAATGCAGTGCTTTATTGACTGCGGCGGAATTAGGAAAGACCGCAGCTACCTCGGCGTCTAGAACCACGACGTTAGAGCTGGCCATAACGCGTTTGTAATACTTCCCGCGCTCAAGCTTTCCAAAGTCTGATCGTTTGTACTCGGCCCGAAGTTCATCAGAACTAGATTTAGCTTTCTTCATAAATGTGCCTTTCATGTTGAGTTGCGACACGGGCGCTGATGATTCGAATGGCATCATTGCGCTCGGTATGAGCTACGACCAAAAGCCTGCCCTGGGACGACATTCCGAAAGTAACTGATCTTTCCTCCTCTTCGGAATGATCTGGGTCAGGACCCGTGACCGCCAGCGGGTCGTAGAACACACTGGAGGCTTCCTCAAACGAAACTCCATGTTTATGGAGGTTATGTTTAGCCTTGGCGGGATTCCATTCGAAGTGCATGTTTCAGATTCTATGCGCACTTCCCCATTTAGGTCTAACTATGAATTAGACGGACTAGTACGCGGCACTTTTCCAGAAAAGTTCCTATATATGGTGCGAATTCCTATAGATAGCACCTCATACTACATAGAGTACTTGTTGCAGGGCCCATAGTTTTCAAACTTGGCGCCTCGGGTCATCGACGGATGCGCACGAGGCTATTTGTTCTGGATTCCACGTTGTACCCAACTCTGGATGGGTAAACCCGTTGTTCCGGTTTTAGCCCGCCAGCCCCGCATAGACATTCTGCACATCGTCGTCGGCGTCAACGGCTTCGAGGAATGCCTCGACTTCCTTGCGTTCCGCCTCGCCGAGCGTGAGCGGGTTTTTGGCGCGGTAACCGAGTTGCGCGGATTGCACGGTGAAGCCGTGCGCCGGCAAAGCGCGGCTGACGGCGTCGAGATCGGCCGGGTCGGTGTAGAACATTGTCACGCCGTTTTCGCCGGGTTCCAGGTCGCGGGCACCGGCCTCGATGGCGGCGGCCTCGGGGTCGGCGCCGGTCTTTGCCGGGACCGCCTCGATCATGCCGAGATGGTCAAAATCCCAGGAAACGGAACCGGAGGTGCCCAGGTG
>CAKKRZ010000027.1 GCA_919902925.1 Acidiferrobacterales bacterium
CCCATGATGGCCGGGCCGCCGTAACTCATGGCACCGATCTTGAGAAAGCCACGTGCCACCTCACGCCAGCGTGCTGCGAACGATGCCTCACTCATGACCGCCTCCTTGTCAGATGGAACGACGTCAACCCGCTATGAAAAATTTATAGATCAGCCCCAGACCGGCGCAGGCGCCGATCACCTTCATGATGTCGATCTTGAAGCGCCACAGCGCCAGGAACGCGGCGATGCCGACGATCACGGCGAACCACTCGAAGCGTCCGGTGAACGGGGCGGCGGCACTGGCCTGCGGCCACAGCACGTGCCAGGCGAAGAACACGGCGAGATTGATGATGACGCCCACCACCGCCGCGGTAACGGCGGTCAGCGGCGCGGCCAACTTGATGTCATGACGCGAGGCCTCAATCATCGGGCCGCCGACCAGAATGAACAGGAATGACGGCAGGAAGGTGAAGAAGGTCGCCACCAACGCGCCGGCGATGCCGCCGAGTGCCAGCAGGTCGGCCCCGAACACCTGTTTGGTCCAGCCGCCGATGAAGCCGACATAGGTCACCACCATGATGAGCGGGCCGGGCGTGGTCTCGCCGAGCGCCAGGCCATCGATCATCTGCGGACCGGTGAGCCAGCCGTAATGCTCGACACCACCCTGATAGACGTAGGGCAACACCGCGTAGGCACCACCTATTGTAAGAAACGCGGCCTTGGTGAAGAACCAGCCCATTTGCGTGAGCGTGCCCTGCCAGCCGTACAAGGCCAGGAGAACGGCAAACACACCGATGCCGAGGGCGAGCCCGACGACAAGAAACGTAACGACGCGCGACCAGCGGAAACGGGCGTGGTCGGGCACGGGGGTGTGGTCATCGATCAACGCCGGGCCGTGGGTCTTGTTGGACGCCCCATGTCCGCCGCCGGCCTTGAACATGTCCGGAGCGAGACGACCGCCGATCACCCCGAGAATAGCGGCGGCCAGCACGATCGCCGGGAATGGCAGATCGAGACCAAAAGGTGCGATGGCCACGAAGGCCGCGGCGGCCAGCGCCCACAGCACTCCGTTTTTCAGCGCCTTGGAACCAATACGGTAGGCGGCAAACACCACAATCGCCGTCACCGCCGGCTTGATGCCGTAGAGCACACCCGCCACCACCGGCAGATCGCCGAAGGCAATATAGATCCACGACAGTGACGTCAGCAGCACCAGCGCCGGCAGAAAAAACAGGATGCCCGCGATGATACCGCCGAGCACGCCGTGCATGAGCCAGCCGATGTAGATCGCGAGCTGAATCGCCTCCGGCCCCGGCAACACCATGCAGTAATTCAATGCGTGCAGAAAACGGTGTTCGCTGATCCAGCGGCGCTTCTCGACCAGATCGTGGTGCATCATCGAAATCTGGCCGGCCGGGCCACCGAAGCTGATGAAGCCGAGTTTGAGCCAATACCGGAAGGCCTCACCGAAAGAAACCGGCGATGGCGGGGTCGTGGGAATGTCAATCTGGGTGGTCATGGGATCGTTCCTGGTTTTTCAGAGTAGGCAACATAGAGGTGATCAAATATTTTCATGCTCTCCGCGAGCAGCACGTCATCTTTTTTCAGGCGCTTGCGCGCACCGGCGAGAATCGCGGCCAGCCCCTGTGCCTCGGCCTGTGGCACGCCGCCAACATCGAGACAATGCACAAGATTGCCGACACGCGTCAGGGCAGCATCGGATTCAAGGCCGAAACTGGCCAACAGGGTTTCAAAGGTCACGCGCGCGCCGACATGCGTGAATGTCGCGCCGTCAAAATCAAAACCGAGCGCGCGTTTCGGACACCGTTTCGGGTCCGGAAGCCAGAGAATGCGCGCCTTCGGGTCGATAAAGCGCTTGATGAGCCAGGCCGATGCCAGGCGATCGACCCAGGGCCGGGCGCGCGTCGCCCAGGTGCGGGCACGGTAGGCGCTCGCCTCGAGCCGCGCGATATGCCCGGCGCGCGCGTTTGGCTCGCCGGGTGCATTCTTGGCCGCCGCCTGTGCCTCCAGCTCGACGAGCAACTGCGTCGCCTGGCCTGCCGCCGGTCCGGGGAAAAAATCCGTCGCCCGCAGCGCATCGAACTCGCGTCGCACGGCACGCAGCGTGTTGACCGGAATGCCGCGACGTTTCGCCAGGGTGGTGCGAAACTTCTGCAACTTCCCGATCAGGGAGGCGTATTCCGCCCCGCGATTGAAGAACTCACGAAATGCCAGGTCCTGCTCGGAGGTCGTTTGCTCCAGGGGAAGGACGTGGGCTGCACCCCCGGCGGACCGGATGGCCTGCGCCTGCTCTTCGAAGGCGGCACGCGCCGTGCCAGCTTGTGGAAGCAGATAGACGCCGTCACGCAGTACCGCCGCCCCAAGACCGCGCAGCGCGCGCCACACGCGCATGCGCGCCGTTCCGCGCCGTCCCGGGAGACTGATCACCAACACGAGCCATGCCGGCCGGGTAATGACATCCATGTGAAATATTCTACAATCGTGTTACGTCTACTACAATCATACATAGCCCCCGGAGAACTCGCATGACACGATGCTGGATTGCCTGCCTGACCTTGCTGTGGATCGCGCCGCTGTCAGCGGCGGAACTGAACCTCAAACCGATCAAGGTCGCCGCTGGCGTATATGCCGTGGTCGGCGATCTTGGCGGTCAGACCTACGAAAATGAAGGGCTCAACGCTAACCTTGGGTTCATCATCGGACGCGATGGCGTGCTGGTGGTGAATACCGGACCGACAAAACGTGTCGCCGAGGCCCTGCACCGCGCCATCAAGGCGATCACCCCGGTGCCCGTCAAATGGGTGATGAACATCAATAGCCAGAACCATTACTGGCACGGCAACGGCTACTTTGCCGCCCAGGGGGCAACGATCATCGCTCACGAATCGGCCGTGACGGTCATGCGCAGTTCCGGCAATGCCCAACTGGACAGTAATCGGCGTGACCTGAAGGAAAAGGCCGCTGGCACCACCCTCGCCTACCCGACCGTGTTGATCAAGGAAGCCCATACGATCGACCTCGGTGGCCGAAAAGTGGAGGTCAGGCATTTCGGCCCTGCCCATACGCCGGGCGACGTCGCCGTGTGGCTGCCTAAGGAGAAAATCATTTTCTCCGGCGACATCATCTATACCGAGCGGATACTGGCCGTGATCCCGCTCAGCCACAGCGGCAAGTGGATTACCGCCTACGATCAACTGATGGTGCTGAAACCCGGGGTGGTCGTGCCCGGTCATGGCAGTCCGACGGATGCCGCGCGCGCCAAGCGCGACACGCGCGATTACCTGGATAGCCTGCGCACCCAGGCCAAGCAGGCCTTCGACCGTGGCGAGTCGCTCATGATCGCCGTCGACAAGATCGATCAGTCGAAATTCAAACACCTCGCCAATTTCGAACTGCTGGCGCGTCGCAATGCGAATATTGTGTTTCGCGAGGTCGAGAAGGAATCGTTTTGAAGAGTTCTAGACCCGCCGCCCTGCCAGAGCAGATAAGGCAATACAATCGGTGAAAACCAGACTTCAGGAATGTAAGTCTGGCGATCAGTCTTTGCGGGTGCGACGGCGCGAGGGATTCAGACGCCGGCGCGACACGGCATCGTGCGGTTTGCGGGTGTGGGGCTGATTGCGGCGGCCGCGGCCGGCGGGGCGCTCAGGCTCCGGGATTTCGAGGCCGGCGAGTTGGTAGAGACCAAGCATCGTTTCCTTGTCCAGGTCATCGAAGCGACCGACCGACAGGTGGCGCGGCATGCTGACGTTGCCGTAGCGAAAACGGATGAGGCGCGAGACCTTGGCGCCAACCGCCTCCCACAGGCGCCGCACCTCGCGGTTACGCCCTTCCTTCAAGGTCACGTGGTACCAGTGATTGACACCGCTGCCGCCGGCCTCGACGATGTTCTCGAAGTGCGCCGGGCCGTCGTCGAGTTCGACCCCCTGGCGGAGCTGGTTGAGCTGGTCGGCGCTGACTTCACCGAGGATACGCACGGCATATTCGCGCTCGATTTCAGTCGAGGGATGCATGAGTCGGTGCGCCAGGTCGCCGTCGGTGGTAAAAATCATCAGGCCGGAGGTGTTGTAGTCGAGCCGGCCGATGCCGATCCAGCGCGCGCCGCGCAGGCTCGGCAGTTTTTCAAATACCGTGGTTCGCCCATCCGGATCGGTGCGCGTGCAGACCTCACCTTCCGGTTTGTGATACAGGAGCACGCGTGCCTTTGGCACCGCCGAGGCGCGTGGAATGAGACGATCATCAAGACGGATTTCTGACTCTGACGTCACGCGCATGCCGAGCACGGCGGGTTTACCATCCACCGACAGGCGTCCTTCGGTGATCCACTGCTCGATCTGGCGGCGCGAGCCGATACCGGCGCGGGCTAAGACCTTTTGTAGACGCTCACCGATCATAACTTTTTGCGATGAGCTTCTGAATCACAAGTGTGATGTGCAGGGATGCACAAATGCCGCGGGCGCAGGATGCGCTGGAGCGGCCCGCGTGAGACAGGGACGTCGTGAGCGGCGAGGCGTTCGCCGGCGGTCGGCGTACCGTGTGAGCGCTCAACCACCGCGGTGCGGGGCGGCGGCTTCAACGGCCGCCGATTCGGCCGACAGGCTGTCGCTGTCGTCACCTGTCGCCGGGGGCTCCTCGCTTGCTGCCGGCCGGGCAGCGCCGAGGGACTGGGCCAGACGCTGGTCAAGCTCGGCGCCGATCTCCTCAATCGAGCGTAGCTCGGACAGCGGCGGCATGTCTGCCAGGCTCTTCAGATTAAAATGTTCGAGGAACTGCCTAGTGGTCCCGTACAACACCGGTCGCCCCGGCACTTCGCGGCGGCCGACCTCGCGGACCCATTCCCGGTCGTGCAGGGTGCGAATAGTTTCGGTGCTGACGGTGACACCACGGATTTCCTCGATGTCTCCGCGCGTGACCGGCTGGCGGTAGACGATAATGGCCAGCGTCTCCAGCAGCGAGCGCGAATAGCGCGGCGGGCGTGTCTCGACCGCCCTGGCCACGTAGCCGGCATATTTCTCGCGGGTCTGGATGCGCCAGCCTTTTTCGATCTGGCGCAATTCAATACCGCGGTTGGCGTAATCATTTTCAAGCTCGTCGATCGCCGCGCGCAGTTGTTCACGTGCCGGGTGTGCACCGTCCGGGAACAACGCCGCCAGCCGTTCCAGCGTGAGCGGCTCGCCGGCCACCAGCAGCGCGGCCTCGATGATGTTCTTCAGTTCCGGGTTGGATTTGGACTTCTTCATTTACGCGGCGCTTTTGATGTGAATGGGGGCGTAGGGTTCCTGCTGCACGACCACGATCATTTCTTCCTTGAGGAGTTCCAGGATCGCCAGGAAAGTCACCACCAGCCCGCGCCGCCCTTCCTCGAGATTGAAGAACGACTCGAAGCGCGCAAACGACTCGCGCTGGATGCGATCGACGATGGCGGTCATGCGGTCACGAACACTGAGCGGTTCGAGCTTCACACGGTGGTGTTGGTAGAGTTGGGCGCGGCGCAGCACCTCGCTGAAGGCGTCGAGCAGGTCGGTGAGCGAGACCTTCGGCGGCGGGCGATCGATCGGCCGATAGTTGGACTCCACCAGCGCCAGCTGCACCTCGCGGCCGACGCGTGGCAGGCGTTCAATGTTCCCGGCGGCAGCGCTGAAGCGCTCGTATTCCTGCAAGCGGCGCACCAGCTCGGCGCGCGGGTCGAGTTCTTCCTGCTCCGCCGTCTCGGGCCGCGGCAGCAGCAGGCGCGATTTGATCTCGGCCAGCATGGCGGCCATCAACAGGTATTCGGCCGCCAGCTCCATGCGCAGGCCCAACATCACCTCGATGTAGGTCATGTACTGGCGCGTGATCTCGGCGACCGGAATGTCGAGGATGTCGAGATTCTGCTTGCGGATCAGATACAGCAGCAGGTCGAGCGGACCCTGGAAGGTTTCCAGAAACACCTCCAGCGCCTCCGGCGGAATATACAGATCCACCGGCAGCTCGCGCAGGGGTTCGCCGCGCACGTGCGCGATCGGGGCGAGCGGTTCGGTGCCGTTGCGTTCGTGTTCGTTCATAGTGCGTAACCCAGTCCCATGGCCTGGCGGACCTCGGCCAGGGTTTCGCCGGCCGCCTCGCGGGCCCGCTGGCAGCCGTCGGAAACGATATTCTTGACCGTGATCGTGTCGCGGGCAAATTCCGCCGCCCGCTCCTGGATCGGCTTCAGCTCCGCCAGCACCGCCTCGATGACCGGCTGCTTGCATTCGATGCAGCCGATTCCGGCGGAGCGGCAGCCTTTTTGCACCCACTGGTGCACCTCATCGTTCGAATAGACCTGATGGAAGGCCCACACCGGGCACTTTTCGGGGGTGCCGGGATCGGTGCGGCGCACGCGCGCCGGATCGGTGGGCATGGTCCGGAGCTTGTGCTCCACGACCGCCGGTTCCTCGCGCAGGCTGATGGTGTTGTCGTAGGACTTGGACATCTTGCGCCCGTCGAGGCCGGGCATCTTGGCGGTCGGGGTCAGCAAAGCCTCGGGCTCCGGCAGGATGATGCGCCCGCCGCCCTCGAGGTAACCGAACAGACGTTCGCGGTCACCCAGGGTCATGTTCTTCTGCCGGTCCAGCATCGCCCGGGCGGTGGCCAGCGCCTCCTTGTCGCCCTGCTCCAGGTAGGCCTGGCGCAGATCGCGGTAGAGCTTGCCGTTTTTCTTGCCGAGCTTCTTGATCGCGGCTTCAGCCAGCTGCTCGTAATCCGGCTCGCGACCGTAGAGGTGGTTGAAGCGCCGCGCCACCTCGCGGGTAAGCTCGACGTGCGCCACCTGATCCTCGCCCACCGGCACGCGGCTGGCGCGATAGGCGAGGATGTCGGCGCTCTGCAGCAACGGGTAGCCGAGGAAACCGTAGGTGGCGAGATCCTTGTCGCGCAGCTGCTCCTGCTGGTCTTTATACGAGGGCACGCGTTCCAGCCACGACAGCGGCGTGAACATCGACAACAGCACGTGCAGTTCGGCATGTTCCGGCACGCGCGACTGGATGAAGATCGTGGCGCTGGCGGGATCGACGCCGGCCGCCAGCCAGTCGATCACCATGTCCCACACCGATTCCCCAATCACCTGCGGCGATTCGTAGTGGGTGGTGAGCGCGTGCCAGTCGGCAACGAAGAAAAAACATTCGTACTCGCTCTGGAGTTTGAGCCAGTTGCGCAGAACCCCGTGATAATGGCCGAGATGCAGTTTTCCGGTCGGCCGCATGCCCGACAACACCCGCGGCGCACGACCCGGCATGACGGTGCTCATGCGGGCGTCAGAACCCCACCAGCAACAGCACCAGGCGCACGATCACCTCGGCGACCGGGATCACGATCATCGACAACACGCCGAGCACCATCAGCCCGAGCAGGATGAAGAAACCGTAGGGCTCGACCTGCGACAGCCGATAGGACAGCGGCCCCGGCAGCAGGCCGACCGCCACGCGCCCGCCGTCGAGCGGCGGCAGGGGAATCAGGTTAAACACCATCAGCAGCACGTTGGCGAGGATGCCGGCAAGCCCCATGTGCTGGAGCGGTTCCGAAATCCAGTCGATGGACTCCGGCAACGCCCGACTGAGCTGCACCATCAGTCCCCAGAAGATGGCCATCAAAAAATTGGCGGCAGGTCCGGCGGCGGCAACCAGCGCCATGTCGCGTTTCGGGCGGCGCAGATTCTCCCAGGTCACTGGCACCGGCTTGGCCCAGCCGAACACAAAACCGGTACGCAACAGCACCAGCAGGGCCGGCACCAGGATCGTGCCGACCGGATCGATATGCTTGAAGGGGTTCAGGGTCAGCCGGCCGAGGCGGTGGGCGGTGGGGTCGCCGAGCAGTTTGGCCACCCAGCCATGCGCGACTTCATGTACCACAATGGCGAACAGCACCGGAATGATCAGGACCGAAATCAGCTGGGGAGTCGATAAGTCGCTGAGAATCCCGAAGATTTTCTGAAGCATCGGCGGGAGTATATCAGGGGGCGGGGCGCGCGGAAAAAGCCCTCGCCGACAGCCACTTCCGGTCAGCCGCCGAAGGGCGCGGGGTCGCCCTGCCCTATTCGCACCACCCGCGCCGTGCCGTCGTGCAGTTCGACGACGGTGGTCGGTTGCAGGCTGCACGGCCCGCCATCGATGATTAAATCCACCTCATGCTCCAGCCGCTCGCGGATCTGCGGCGGATCGCTGAGCGGGGCCGCGTCCTCCGGCAGAATCAACGTTGAACTCATCAGCGGTTCGTTGAGCTCCACCAGCAACGCCTGGGCGATGACGTGCCCGGGCACGCGCAGGCCGATGGTCTTGCGCCTGGGATTCTGAAGACGGCGCGGCACCTCGCGCGTGGCCGGCAGAATAAAAGTATAGGGGCCGGGCGTGTGTGCCTTGAGCAGGCGGTAATCGGCATTGCTGACGATGGCGTAGGTGGCGATCTCAGACAGGTCGCGGCAGACGAGCGTGAAATTGTGCTTCTCGTCCACGCGGCGGATGCGGCGGATGCGCTCCATCGCCTGCTTGTCGCCGATGTGACAGCCGAGCGCGTAACCGGAATCGGTCGGATAGGCGACGATGCCGCCGGCGCGCACGATCTCGACCGCGCGCTTGACCAGGCGCGGCTGGGGATGGGTGGGATGAACCTCGAAGTACTGCGCCACGGTATTCCGACTTCAGGCGGCCCAGCGGTGCCAGACCGGCGTGCACTCCGGCGGCAACGGTGCCAGACAGCCGGGCCGTGTCCAGGAACCGCCGGATTCGAACGGACCGTGGTAATCGGAGCCGAGCGAGGCCTCCAGCCCGAACTCCTGTGCGAATTGGGCGAAGCGGCGTGCCTCGTCGGGTGAATGCGCGCCGCTGACCACTTCAATGGCGTGGCCACCGCCGGCCTTGAACTCGGCCAGCAGTTTGCGCCGTTTGCCGGAGGAAAGTTTGTAGCGGGCGGGATGCGCCAGAACTGCCACGCCACTGGCGGCCCGAATCCAGCCGATGGCCTCTTCGATCGGCACCCACACCGTCGGTGTGTGCCCCGGGCAACCGCGACCGAGGTAACGGCGGAACGCCTGGCCGATGCCGGTCACGTAACCTTGTGAAAGCAGATAACGCGCAAAGTGGGTGCGTGAAACGATGGCGCCGCGTGCCAGCGCCGCAGCCCCGGCGAGCGTGCCGGGAATGCGGTGCTTCGCCAGGCGACGGTCGATCTCCGCCGCGCGCTCGTGGCGAATATCACGCAGGCGTTTCAGACCGGCTTGCAGAATCGTTGAGGCCGGATCGATGCCAAGCCCGACGATGTGGATGGTCATGCCTTCCCAGGTGGTGGAAATCTCGACGCCGGGCAGAAAGCGGATGCCGGCGGCCTCGGCCGCCGCGCGCGCCTCATCCAGCCCATCGGTCACGTCGTGATCGGTCAGCGCCAGCAGCTCCACGCCACCTTCAAGCGCATGTGCCACCACCTCCGCCGGCGCCAGGATGCCGTCGGAATGAAAACTGTGGGTATGCAGATCGCAACGCATGGGGAAAACCGTGGGCCCGGACCGGCGCGGTAGAGTATGGCGGCGGCAAACTGTACTGGAATCTGCCGGATTAGGCTATGTCATGCACGACCCGGCACTTCCTTTTCGCCAGGGAACCCTCGGGCCTCACTGTCTGTCCGAGACCACGCCGGGTCAATAACCGACTGGCGATCCCGGTGGGTCTGGCTTGGTTGCAGGTGCTTCCGTGCTGGTGAGACAATGGCGGCTGGAAATCACGCACAATCCCGATGAAATTTCTCTACGATCTCTTTCCGCTGATTCTGTTTTTCGCGGCCTTCTACGTCTTCGACATCTACACCGCCACCGCCGTGGCCATGGTCGCCTCCGTGGCGCAGGTGGCGCACTTCCGCTGGAAGCACGGCCGCTTCGAGACCATGCACATCGTCACGCTGGCGGCGATCATGGTGTTCGGCAGCCTCACCCTGCTGTTGCACGACAGCACCTTCATCAAGTGGAAACCAACCATTGTCTACTGGGTGCTGGCCACGCTGATGCTGGCCACCCAATGGGGCCGCGGCAAGACCGCCTTCGAGCGCCTGCTCGGGGCGCAGATGCAACTGCCGCGCCCGGTGTGGCGCAAGATGAACCTGAGCTGGGCGATCTTCTTTCTGGCGCTCGGCGTCCTCAACCTTTACGTCGCCTTCTGGTTCGGGCAGGAACTGGCCGAGGCCACGCGCGACAAGATCTGGGTGAACTTCAAGGTCTGGGGCACGCTGGTGCTGACCTTCCTGTTCATCGTCGGCCAGTCGATCCTGCTCGCGCGCCACCTGCCGGATCAGACCCCGCCGACATCGCGCTGATGTTCTACATGATCCACGGCCGGGACCTCGCCCACAGTCTGGAAAAACGGCTGGCGGCGCGTTCCGCGCACCTCGAACGGCTGGAGGCGCTGCAACACCAGGGCCGACTGCTGCTGGCCGGTCCGCTGCCGGCGGTCGACAGCAACGATCCCGGACCGGCGGGCTTCACCGGCAGCCTGATCGTGGCCGAATTCGAATCGCTGGAGGCCGCCCGCCTGTGGGCCGAGGCCGATCCCTATCTTGCTGCCGGTGTCTACGCCGGCGTTGACGTGCGTCCATTCCGCAAAGTGCTGCCATGAGCACGCGCGCCGTCATCGAACAGCGGTTGCGCGCCGCCTTCGCGCCGGAAAAAATCGAGATCCGCGATGACAGCGCCCAACACGCCGGCCACGCCAGTGCGCGCGAGGGCGGTCATTATCACGTGCTCATCGTCGCGCCGGCCTTTGCCGGGCTGTCGCCGATCCAGCGTCACCGACGCATTTACGAGGCGCTCGGCGATCTCAAACTGGCCGGCATTCATGCCCTATCGCTGCAGGCGCTGGCACCCGGCGAACATTGAATCTTTGTCCCTATCCACCACACAGGAAATGCCATGAAACACGCCCGTCTGCTGGTTCTGATTCCGCTCATCGTTGTACTCGCCGCCTGCGGCAAAAGTGACAGCGGCAAGACCGTGGCCACCGTCAACGGCGAGGTTGTCACCGAGCGCGATGTCGACGATCTCCTGCAAGCGCGTGGTGTCCCCAAGGACAACGCCGAGGCACGCCAGAAAGCGACCGAGTTACTCACCAACCGCATCCTGCTGGTGCAACACGCCATCGACCAGAAGCTCGACAAGGATCCGGCGATCGACCTGCGCCTCAAGCGCATGCGCGAAGAGCTGCTGATCGAGGCCGCCATCCGCAAGCTGCGCGAGGAAAAACCGGTTGATGACGCCGCCGTTCGCAAGGCCGTGGAGAAGAATCTGGCCGGCCTGCACAAGAACGAATACCGGGCCAGCCACATCCTGGTGGCCAGCGAGGACGAAGCCAAGGCGGTCATTGCCCAGCTGAGGCGCGGCGCGGCGTTCGCCGCACTGGCTCGCCAGAAATCAATGGATAAGGGCTCGGGCCAACATGGCGGTGACATCGGCTGGCGCCAGCAGGGCAATACCGTGCCTGAGTTTTTCAATGTCCTGCCCGATCTCAAAAAAGGCGGCATGACCGGCGCCCCGGTGAAGAGTCAGTACGGCTGGCACATCATCCGCCTCACCGATTCGCGCCCGCTCAAGCTGCCGACCGTGGACGAATTCATGAACAACCCGCAGGCGCGCATGGGCATGACCCGCCAAATGCAGGAAGAACACGTCCAGGCGCTGGTCAAATCGCTGCGCGACAAGGCGAAGATAAAAACTCCATAGCTATGGCTCTTTCGAATCTCGCCCGGCAGGAAGATAAATATGGATTCCCCCCTCCCAGCCAGAGTGGAGATTCTCAACCACATCCCCTCTCCCTCCGGGAGAGGGTAAAGGGTGAGGGTGGTCGGCCCTCATCCCCACCCCTTCTCCCGCAGGGAGAAGGGAGCGGGCCGTGGCGCTTCGCGCACTGGTTCACTCTGGGTGAGGGGGAGGGTGAGAATGAAGCGTATTCACCACACCCCCTCCCCAACCCTCCCCCATCGAGGGGGA
>CAKKRZ010000028.1 GCA_919902925.1 Acidiferrobacterales bacterium
AAGGGAGGGGGTGCGCCGAAGCCGTTACCCACAACGCCCGAGCCGGCGGTGCGCGCCGCTGGTGGTTTTCCCCAGGGGCCTCCGCCCACGCCGGGGCAGGGCGAAGAAATGAACGCACCGCCGCCCGTGGTGTTGATGCCCGGCCCGGCCGAGATGGTCGCCGCGGCGGTCGGCGGTCCGCGCTCGCACGCCAGCCCGTCGGTGCGCCGCTACGCGCGCGAACTGGGCGTCGATGTCGCCAAGGTCAAGGGCACGGGCCCCAAGAATCGTGTTCTGAAAGAAGACGTGCAGGCTTTTGTGAAGGCCGTGATGACCGGCGCGCGTCCGGCCGGCAGTGCGCTCGATCTGTTGCCCTGGCCCAAGGTTGATTTCGCCCGGTTCGGGTCCATCGAAACCCGGCCGCTGTCCAGGATCAAGAAGAATGCCGGCGCCAATCTCGCCCGCAACTGGGTGATGATCCCGCACGTCACGCAGTTCGACGAGGCCGACATTACCGAGCTCGAAGCCCATCGTGTCAACCTGAACAAGCAATACGAGGCCGAAGGCGTGAAGGTGACCGTGTTGGCGTTCCTGATCAAGGCCGCGGTCGACGCCCTCAAGGCCTTTCCGGATTTCAACAGCTCCATCGATGGCGATAACCTGATACTGAAACACTACTATCACATCGGTTTTGCCGCCGACACGCCCAATGGCCTGGTGGTGCCGGTCATCAAGGATGCCGACCAGAAATCACTGCTGGATATCGCGCGCGAGGCCTCGGCCCTGGCCAAGAAGGCGCGCGACGGGAAACTGTCGCCGGCCGAGATGACCGGCGGATGTTTCTCGATTTCCAGTCTGGGTGGTATCGGTGGCACGCTGTTCACCCCGATCATCAATGCGCCGGAAGTTGCCATCCTCGGCGTCTCGCGCAGCGACATGAAACCGAAGTGGAATGGCCAGGATTTTGCGCCGCGCCTGATGTTGCCGCTGTCGCTGTCCTACGATCATCGCGTCATCGATGGCGCTTCGGGTGCGCGTTTCATCACCCACCTGGGCAAGACGCTCGCCGACATGCACCGCTCCACACCCTGAGCGATATGGGCAAGATTATCGAAATCAAAATCCCCGACATCGGCGGCTTCGACGACGTGCCGGTGATCGAGG
>CAKKRZ010000029.1 GCA_919902925.1 Acidiferrobacterales bacterium
TCGGCAGGGCGAGGAGCCCGACGAGGAGGAGTAGGATTAGGTGGCGGTGGGAAAGCGTCGCCGCGGTATTTCCCTTCCGGATACCACGCGGAACCAGGATAATCTGCATAACCTCTACCTATAGTCATCCGGTGGCCGGTTAGCCATATGAAAAAAAAATCGGGACCGCGTTCGATCCGGGCTCATATGCAGTCGGATCTGTTGCAGCGCTTGGGCCATGAGCTTGACGACATGTCGCGCCTGCACCTGGCCTGGTCCCGCGTGCTGCCGGGTCCGCTGGCTGACCATACCCGGCCCCGGCACTACGAGCAGGGAAAACTCACCGTCAGCGTCTCCAGCGCCGCCTGGGGCAGTCGCCTGCGTCAACAGCAGACCAGACTGATCGATCGTCTGCGGCACGAGCCCGGCCTGTCCGACCTGCATGAGCTGGCGGTGCAAATCGTTCCGAAGGGCGAGCACGATACCGCCGCCGACCTGCGCACCCTGGCCGATTCGACCCGGCGCGCCCCGGCGCGTCTTTCCCCGCAAACGGCGCAGTTGTTGCGGGAGGTGGCCGAGCGCGTCACCGACCCGGATCTGCGCGCCGCGCTTGAACGGCTGGCGAAAACGGCTGAGCAGGGACGTCGATAGCTTGCCGGAATTCACACTCGCCGATGGGATCGAGGCGAGGGCCGCGCGACCGGGATGTCGCGCTCGCGGCTTCGGCCGATCGGGGTAGTCGTTAAGCCTCTCGACGGTTTCCGTCCACGGCACTCGCCGTGGTTTAATGCGCGCCCATGATCCGCCCCTGGGAAGTCGCTATCGGCCTGCGCTACACGCGTGCACGCCGCCGCTCGCATTTCATCTCCTTCATCACGCTGGTGTCGCTGGTCGGTGTCACGCTCAGCGTGGCGGCGCTGATTATCGTGCTGTCGGTCATGAACGGCTTCGGCAAGGAATTGCGCACGCGCATTCTCGGCGCCGTGTCGCACGTCACCATCACCACCGACCGCGGACTGCTAACGGATTGGCCGGCGGTGGCCGAGAAGGTGAAAACCCACCCGCAGGTGAAGGCGTATGCACCTTATGTGCTCGGCCAGGCGATGCTGGCGCGCGGCAGCCGCGCGCAGGGCGCCTTCGTGCGCGGCGTGATCCCGGAACAGGAATCGAAGGTCGCCGATTTCGGGCGCAAGATGATTGCTGGCAGTTTCGACGATCTGAAGCCCGGCCAGTTCGGTGTGGTCGTCGGCAGCACCCTGGCGTGGAAACTCGACCTCGCTGTCGGCTCGCAGGTCTCGCTGATGGTGCCGCAGGGACAGGCCACGCCCGTGGGTATGATCCCGCGCTACAAACGTTTTACGGTGGTCGGCATTTATCGCCTGGGGCATCACGAATACGACAGTGCACTGGCGCTGACGCACATCGACGACGCCGCGCTGCTGTATCGCATGCCGAACGCGGTCAGCGGTTTACGCCTCAAGCTCGACGAACTCGACTCCGCGCCTTACGTGGCGGCTGAACTGGCCAATCTGCTCGGGCCGACGTACCGCGCGAGCGACTGGGCGCAGGAGCAGCCGGCGTTTTTCCGCGCGCTCAAGATGGAAAAGACGGTGATGTTCATCATCCTGATGCTGATTGTGATGGTGGCGATGTTCAACGTGGTATCGACCTTGGTGGTGATCGTCACCGAAAAACAGGCCGACATCGCCATCCTGCGCACGCTCGGCGCCACGCCGCGCAGCATTCTGTCGGTGTTCATGGTGCAGGGCACGGTGGTCAGCGTGCTGGGCACCAGCCTTGGCGTGCTGCTCGGGGTACTGGCCGCCGTCAACGTTCAGGCCATCGTGCAGGGTATCGAAAAACTGTTCCGCACCGCCTTCATCGCGCCGGACGTGTACTTCATCAGCTTCCTGCCGTCCGAGGTGTTGTGGACGGACATTGCCATGATCTCCGGGGCTTCGCTGATGCTCGGTTTTCTGTCCACCCTGTACCCGGCCTGGCGCGCCTCCAAGATCCAACCGGCCGAGGCGTTGCGCTACGAATGAGCAAGCCCGGCGACAGCACGCAGGTTATCCGCTGCACGAACCTGTACAAGACGTTCGAAGAGGACGTCTTCAACGTGCCGGTGCTCAAGGGCGTGTTCCTGCGCGTCGCGCAGGGCGAGCGTATCGCCATTGTCGGCGCCTCCGGATCGGGCAAGAGCACCTTGCTGCACCTGCTGGGTGGGCTCGACCGGCCGAGCCAGGGACTGGTCGAGGTGCAAGGTCGTGACATCCACGCGCTGCCGGAAGCCGAGCGCGCGCGCCTGCGCAACACGGCGCTGGGCTTCGTCTACCAGTTCCACCACCTGCTGGCGGAATTCACCGCGCTTGAGAACGTGATGATGCCGTTGCTGATCCGCCGCACCGCCCGTGCCGAAGCGCACGAGCGTGCCGCCGCCATGCTGGCGCGCGTGGGCATGGAAGAGCGCGTGACGCACAAACCGTCGGAACTGTCGGGCGGCGAGCGCCAGCGCGTGGCGGTGGCGCGCGCACTGGTGACGAAACCGTTGTGCGTGCTGGCCGACGAGCCGACCGGCAATCTCGACCGCGAGACGGCCTTCGGTGTTTATGAATTGATGCTGGAATTGAACCGCGAGTTCGGCACCAGCTTCGTGGTGGTGACGCACGACCTGGTGCTGGCCGGACGCATGGACCGCGTGCTCAAGCTTGAGGGCGGTGTGCTCAGCCAGGTGTAGCGGACCGGCGTGCCCGGGCATTCCAGGCGCGGCCCACCTGCCAGCGCCACCACCAGTGAACACCGAGGTAGCCGGCCACGGCGCTGATGCTGCTGACCAACAGGCAGCCGACCAGCAGCGGCCAACCGGCGCGCCCCAGTTCCCCGCCCAACCATTCCCAGCTTGGATCGAATTCGGCCGACGCCGGTGTTCCCAGCGCCCAACTGCCCAGCAGATAGCAGGCGTAGTAGATCGGCGCCACCGTCAGCGGGTTGGTGATCCACACGCCGAGCAGGGCGGTGGGCAGGTTCACACGCAGGAACAGCGAGGCGATGGCAGCCGGCACCATCTGCAACGGCACCGGCAGGAAGGCCATGAACAGACCGACAGCAGCGCCGCCACTGACCGAGCGCCGGTTGAAATACCACAGGCCCGGTTCGGTCAGGCGCGTGCCGAACCAGCGCAGCGCACGTTGCTCGCGCAGCGAAGCGGGTGAGGGCAGGCGGTGTTTTAACCAGTTCTTGAGCATGAATGGCTCGGGTATAGTGGCCGGGCGTCACGGCATTATGACATACAGGGAGGTTCACCATCCGCCTGGCGGCGCTCGCCTTTCTGGCCGGGATTCTACTGGTGCAGCAGCTGGCCGAGCTGCCGTCCCTGCACTGGGGCTGGCTGGCATTGCCGCCGCTGCTGTTGGCCTGGTGGCGGCCAGTGTTTCTCGTTCCAGTCTTTCTGATCGCCGGCATCGTGTGGGCGAGCTGGCGTGCGGATGTTTTGCTGACGGATGAACTGCCGCGCTCGCTGGAAGGAGCGGATCTCGTCATCGAAGGCTCGGTCGCCGATCTGCCGCAGGTGACCGACTATGGCTACCGCTTTCCGTTCGATGTACACAACAGCCGCGATCATGACCGCGAGGTCAAGATACCCGCGCGTATTCTGCTGAGCGCGCGCCGCGGCGAGATCGTTCCGCGCGCCGGCGAATCGTGGCGCCTGCAGGTGCGTCTCAAGCGACCGCACGGATTCCAGAATCCGGGTGGCTTCGATTACGAAGCCTATCTGTTGCGTCAGGGGATCCGCGCCCGCGGCAACGTGCGTGCCTGGCAGCAACGCCTGCCATCGGCTTCGCCGCGCTATGCCGTCGACCGCGTGCGCGAAGCAATCGGCGAGCGCATGCGCGCGGCGTTGCCAGATCATCCGCAAGCGGGGATCGTCGAGGCACTGGCCAACGGCCATGCGCGTGGCATCGAGCGACGGCAGTGGGACGTGCTGCGACGCACCGGCACCCTGCATCTGGTCGCCATCTCCGGGCTGCACATCAGCCTGGTGGCGGCCATCGCTTTTTTTATCGGCCGCTGGCTGTGGTCGTTGCCGGGGCGCACCGTGCTGTGGCTGCCGGCCCAGCAGGCCGGTGCTATCGCCGGTTTCATGGCCGCCGCCGGCTACGCCGCCCTGGCCGGGTTCGTGGTGCCGACGCAGCGGGCACTGATCATGGCAGCCGTCGTGTTCGGAGCGCTGCTGTGGCGACGACGTTTCGCCAGCACCCAGGTGCTGGCGGCCGCGCTGCTGGCGGTACTGTGGTACGACCCGCTGGCCGTGCACGCACCCGGCTTTTGGCTGTCGTTCGCGGCCGTGGCCGTGATCTTCCTGGTGATGCAGGAAGACGATCGTGCCTGGTGGAAACGCTGGATCAGTCTGCAATGGGCAATCGCCATCGGCCTGTTGCCGATTACGCTGGTGCTGTTCCAGCAGATCTCGCTGGTTGGGCCGGTGGCCAATACGCTGGCGATCCCGGTGTTCGATCTGCTTTGTGTACCGCTGGTGCTGGCCGGCATCGCCCTGAGTGGCGTGGGACTTGAGACCCTCGCTTCGCTGGCCTGGCAGGCGGCGGCCGGACTGCTCAATCTGCTCTGGCCGATCCTGGAGTGGCTGAGTGCACCCTCGTGGGGGCAATGGTGGCAACATCAACCGCCGGCCTGGGCAACGGTGTGCGCGATCGTTGGCGTGTTGTTGTTGCTCGCGCCGCGCGGCATGCCCGGGCGCTGGGTGGGCGCCGTGTGGCTGCTGCCCGTGCTGTTGGTGCGTCCACCCGGCCCGGCGGCTGGCGAGGTATGGATGACGCTGCTCGACGTGGGGCAGGGACTTGCCGTGGTGGTGCGCACGCAACACCGCACGGTGGTGTTCGACACCGGTCCGCGCTACAGCAGCAACTTTGACGCCGGCGAGTCGGTGGTGTTGCCGTACCTGCGCCAGACGGGAGTGCGACGCATCGACCGGCTGGTGGTCAGCCACGGCGATCGCGATCACGCCGGCGGGGTGGAGTCGTTGCTGGCCGCCTTGCCGGTCGATCGTGTCATGAGCAGCGTGCCGGCCATTGCCAGCCACGAACGCTGTGTCGCCGGCCAGCACTGGAGCTGGGATGATGTGCGCTTCGAGATTCTCAATCCGCCGGCCGGGGCGAGCGGCGGTCATAACAATGATTCCTGCGTGCTCATGATCGTCAGCCGTCACGGCCGCGTCCTGCTGCCCGCCGACATCGAAAAGAAAACCGAGCGGTGGCTGGTGGAAACCCTCGGCCGAGGCCTTCAGGCCGACGTGCTGGTGGCACCGCATCACGGCAGCCGGACGTCGTCGAGCCAGCGGTTTCTGGAAACCGTGCGCCCGCGACTGGTGCTGATCCCGGTCGGTTACCGCAATGCCTACCGCCACCCGCATCCGACCGTGGTTGAACGTTACCGGGCCCTCGGTATCCGCCAGCTCGACTCGCCGGCCGGCGGCGCCATCGAACTGCGCCTGCGTGCCGACGGGATGGAAACCAGGCTGTACCGGATCGATCAACGGCGCTACTGGTTCGATCGCTGATGCAAGTGGTTCAGCGGTTTGAGCTTTTTTCACCGTCTGCTAGAGTAGCGGCGGCAAAAAACCAACCATATATAAAGGACAACGGGCATGTTCGAGTTGATCAAGGCCGGGGGATGGGTGATGTGGCTGATCATTCCCTGTTCCATCGCCGCGGTGGCCATCATCGGCGAGCGTCTCTGGTCGCTGCAGAAGAAGACCGTGGCGCCGGCCAACCTGGTGCCGCAGGTGCAGCAATGGCTGGCCCGGCACGAACTGGACGACACCCGTATCCGCCTGGTGCGCGAAAGTTCGCCGCTCGGGCGCATCCTGGCCGCCGGTCTGGCCAACCGCGAGCACAGTCGCGAGATCATCAAGGAATCCATCGAGGACGCCGGACGCCATACCGTTCCCGACCTGGAGCGCTACCTGCGCACGCTCGGCACCATCGCCGCCATTTCCCCGTTTCTCGGTCTGCTGGGCACGGTGTTCGGCATGATCACCATGTTTTCCGGCATCGGCACCGGCGGGGGCGACCCGGCGCGCGTGGCCAACGGTATCTCGGAGGCCCTGGTCGCGACCGCCTCCGGACTGCTCGTGGCGATTCCCAGCCTGATGTTCTACCGCTATCTGCGCGGCAGGGTGCAGAATCTTTTGCTCGACATGGAACAGGAATCGATGCGTCTGGTCGAGATTCTGCACGGCGAGCGCGAGCAGGAAGCAGGGGCCCCATGAAATGGGGATGCGCCCGTCGCGAGTCGTTCGCTGGCGCCGGAAGGCGGGGGGCAGAACACGCATGATCACCGCAATCCAACTTTCCACCGCCACCTCTGCGCACGACGGCGCCGGGCGCGAAAAGGACTGACCGCCATGCGCTTCCGTCCGAGCGAGGATGAAGAACCGGAAATCAACCTGATTCCGCTCATCGACGTCCTCGTCCTCACGCTCATCTTCCTGCTGGTCACCACCAGCTTCTCGAAGGAATCGCAATTGCGCCTGCGGCTGCCCGAGGCCAGCACCCAGGCCAAGCCGTTGACCGCGCAGTTGCGCATCGTCATCGACTCGCGCGGGCAGTACTACATCAACGACCAGCAGTTGATCAACGCCACGGCCGAGACAGTGCGTTCCGCCATGTCCAAGGCCGCCGCCGGCCGCCGCGATCCGGTGGTGGTCGTGCAGGCTGACGGGCGCACGCCGCACGAGGCGGTGGTGCGGGTGATGGACGCCGCCCGCCGGCTCGGCTTCAGCCACCTGACCTTCGCCACCCAGCAACCGGCCGGCAGTTCGCCGTGAAGCCGGGTTCATCCGCACGACCCGATCGCTCCTGGTTCGGCGACAACCTGACGCTGTACCGACGCCTGCTCGGCTACGCCTGGCCGTATCGCTGGCGCTACGTGATCGCCATCGTCGGCATGCTGGTGTTGTCTGCTACCGCGGCCGGTTTCGCCGCCCTCATGAAACCGCTGGTTGACCAGGGCTTTGTCGAACGCGACTCCAGCGTCATTCGCCTGATTCCGCCGCTGCTGATCGCCTTGTTTCTGGTGCGCGCGGTGGCCGGGTTCGTTGCTGAATACACCAATGCCTGGGTGGGTCGGCGCGTGACCTTCGACCTGCGCAACCGGGTATTCCAACGCCTGCTCGGTCTGCCCGCCCCGTACTATGACGCCCATGCCTCCAGCGGCATGATCGCCAAGCTGATCTTCAACGTCGAACAGATCGCCGGCGGGGTGACCAAAGCCGTGTACACGCTGGTGAGCGACGGGGTCACGTTGATCGTGCTGTCCGCCTGGTTGCTGTACCTCAACTGGAAACTGACGCTGATCTTCGCCGTGCTATTGCCGCTGTCGACGCTGGTGATCCGGGCCATGAGCAGCCGTTTTCGCAAGACCAGCGAGCGCATCCAGACCAGCGTCGGCCAGATCACCCAAGTCTCGCAGGAGGCGATCGAGGGACAGCGCGTGGTGAAGGCCTTCGGTGGCCAGGCAGTCGAGATGAGCGCCTTCGAGCGTGTCAACGAGCAGAACCGTCGCCAGTCGATGCGCAGAGTGGCGGTGGGCTCGATCGGTACCGGACTGGTGCAGATTGTCGGCGCCCTCATGCTGGCCAGCGTCATCACCATCGCGCTCTTGATCGGCGAGGTCAGCGCCGGCACGTTTACCTCGTACATCGTCGCCGCCACGTGGATGATGGGCCCGGCGCGGCGGCTGGCGCGCATCAATGAAACGCTGCAAACCTCGCTGGCCGCGTCTTCCAGTATTTTCGCCGTACTCGATGAGGCAACGGAAACGGACACCGGATCGCGGACACTGGAAAAGGCGCAGGGGCGTGTCGAGTATCACAACGTGAGCCATCGTTACGTCAGCGGCCAGGCGCTGTCGCTGGATAGCGTGAGTTTCACCATCGAGGCGGGCAAGACGCTCGCCCTGGTCGGCGCCTCCGGCAGCGGCAAGACCACCTGTGCCAGCCTGCTGGCGCGGTTCTACCTTCCGGAGTCGGGCGAGATACGACTGGACGGTGTGCCCATCCAGGAACTGACGCTGGCCAATCTGCGTTCGCACATCGCCATCGTGACGCAGGAGGCGCTGCTGTTCGACGATACCCTGCGGCGCAACATCGCCTACGCTGTCGGCGAGGCCATTAATGAATCACGGTTACTGGAAGCAGCGCGCGCGGCCCACGTGCTGGAGTTCGCCGAACGCCTGCCGCAGGGTCTTGACGCGCCAGTCGGCGAGAAGGGCATGCGCCTGTCCGGCGGTCAGCGCCAGCGTGTCGCCATCGCCCGCGCGCTGTACAAGAATGCCCCGATCCTGATCCTCGACGAGGCCACCTCGGCGCTCGATAGCGAATCGGAGCGGCTGGTGCAGGACGCCATGCGCCGGCTGATGGCCAACCGCACCACGCTGGTGATCGCCCACCGCCTGTCCACGGTCGAGCACGCCGACCGCATCGTGGTGCTGGGCAAGGGCAGGGTGGTGGAAAGCGGCACCCACGCCGCGCTGCTGGCCCAGAACGGCGCCTACGCCGGCCTTTACCGCAGCCAGTTCAATCCGCCGGCGGCATGAGCCTTCTCGCCCGGCTGCCCGAGCACTGGTACCGGCGCACCCCGCTCTCCTGGCTGTTGTGGCCAGTTTCCTGGCTGTATTGTCTGCTCGTCGGTTGTCGACGATTTCTCTATCGAACGGGTGTGTTCAAAAGCCAGAGTCTGCCGGCGCCGGTGATCGTGGTCGGCAACCTCACGGTTGGCGGCAGCGGCAAGACACCACTGGTAATCTGGCTGGCCCGCCATCTGCGCGACCGTGGGTACAGGCCCGGGATCGTCACGCGTGGCTATGGCGGCAGCTTGCTTCGTCCGCCGCAACGGGTAACAACCGCAAGCGACCCCGCCATTGTTGGCGACGAGCCGTTACTGCTGGCCAGGCATGCTGGTTGTCCGGTCATGGCCGATGCGGATCGCGTGCGCGCGGCACGCGCCCTGGCGACCGAACTGCAATGCAATCTGATCCTGAGCGACGATGGGCTCCAACATTACCGGCTGGCGCGCGACATCGAGATTGCCGTGATCGACGGCGAGCGTCGTTTCGGCAACGGTTTCTGCCTGCCGGCCGGGCCGCTGCGTGAGCCCATCGGTCGCCTCAAGGACGTGCACCTGACCGTGACCCAGGGCGTGGCCCGTCCGGGTGAGCACCGTATGGACCTGGTAGAGACCGGATACTGTGCGGTGGAGGGCGGCGCCCTCAAGCCGCTCGACATCTTCAACGGACAGCAAGTGCATGCGGTCGCGGGCATCGGCAATCCGGGCCGTTTCTTCGGCCACCTGCGCAAACTGGGTGTGCGGCCCATTGAACACCCTTTCCCGGATCATCACGTATTCCGCGAGGCCGATGTGCGTTTCGGCGATGATTTGCCGGTGATCATGACGGAGAAGGATGCGGTAAAATGCAGTTCGTTTTCCGGACCGCTCTGGTATCTGGCGGTCGAGGCCAAACCGGATTTTGATTTCGCGTCGGCACTGTCGGCGCGGTTGAAGGAGGTCAAACGTGGACAAGAAACTGCTTGATATCCTGGTGTGCCCGCTCTGCAAGGGGCCGCTGCATTACGACAAAGCGAAAAGCGAACTCATCTGCCGCGCCGATCGCCTGGCCTACCCGGTGCGCGACGACATTCCGGTGATGCTCGAAGATGAGGCGCGTAAGCTGACGGCCGAAGAGCTGCCTAAATAATAATTCGTGACCGCTGATGCACGCAGATTTATTTGAAGATGAACGCAGATAGATTCGGGTTAGCTCGCTTATATCCGCGTTTATCATCTTTATTTATCTGCGTTCATCTGCGTTCCAAGATCATATGATTATTGTCATCCCCGCGCGTTACGCCTCCACCCGCCTGCCGGGCAAGCCGCTGGCCGACGTGGCCGGCAAGCCGCTGATCGAACGGGTCTATGAGCGCGCAAAAGAAGCGGGCGCGGAACGCATTGTCATCGCCACCGACGACGAGCGCATTGCCGATGCCGCCGGCAGGTTCCGCGCCCAGGTTTGCCTGACCTCCACCGCTCACGCCTCCGGCACCGACCGCCTGGCCGAGGTTATCCAGCGGCTTGGTATCCCCGCGGATACCATAGTCGTGAACCTGCAGGGCGATGAACCGTTGATGCCGCCGGCGCTGATCCGCGAGGTGGCGGAAAAGCTGGCGGCACATCCCGATGCCTCGGTGGCCACTGCCTGTCATCCGATGGAGGATCCCTATGAGTTCGGGAATCCCAATGTCGTTAAGGTCGTCATGGACGCCGCCGGCTATGCGCTGTATTTCAGTCGGGCACCGATTCCCTGGCCACGCGAACGGATGGCGGCCGGGAAAAGCGACCGACCGGTCGAGGCCTTTCGACACATCGGCCTGTATGCCTATCGGGCCGGATTCGTGAAGGAATACGCCGCCTGGCCGCCATGCCCGCCTGAGCAAACGGAGCAACTCGAACAGCTCCGGGTTCTCTGGCACGGCCGGAAGATCATTGTGCATGTCAGTGACGAACTGCCGGCACCCGGCGTGGACACACCGGAGGACCTGGAACGAGTCAGGAAACTTTTCTCTGATACGGCAAGACGTTAGGATTTTTTTCTCATACAAGAATTATTGCTACATGGTCAGCAAAACCACCATCCGCGTCCTCTTTGTCTGCATGGGCAACATCTGTCGTTCGCCCACGGCGGAAGGAGTATTTCGAAAACTGATCGAAGAGGCCGG
>CAKKRZ010000030.1 GCA_919902925.1 Acidiferrobacterales bacterium
GGCTTTAGAAGACTGTGTACAAACTTAACATCAACATAGGGAGTGATTCGTGATGAATATGCCAGGCAATATCCGTCAGCAACATTTTATTTTCCGCCGCCAGGCGTTGCTGCGCGCTTTCACTATCGTGGTGCCTGTACTACTGTCCCTGTCGACCATGACCACGGCCCTGGCCGAAGGGAAACTGTCGGGCGAACTGCGGTATCGCTATGAGTGGGTCGAGCAGCAAGGTTTCTCCCTGAAGGCCAGGGCCTCGACGCTACGGACCCAGCTGGGATATGACACCGGCGACTACCGGGGGTTTGGGGCGTTCGTGCAACTCGAAGACGTGCGCCACGTGGGCGCCGAGCGTTACAACAGCTCGATCAATGGATTGACCCAGTACCCGGCAGTTACCGATCCTTCCGACACTGAATTGAACCAGGCCTACGTGAGTTACAAGGGCTTTTCTGGCACCACCCTGAAGGGAGGTCGGCAGGTTATCACCTATGATAATCACCGATTCATCGGCGATGTCGGCTGGCGTCAGAACCAGCAGACCTACGACGCGTTTACGCTGGTGAATACATCCTTTCCGGATATGACCATTTCTTATGCGTATGTCACCAACGTCAACCGCATCTTCAGCGAACGGCACCCGACCCTGAGCGATGTAGAGATGCAGAGCAATCTCATCAATGCCGCGTACAAGGGTTTGCCGGCCGGCACGCTGGTCGGTTACGGCTATTTCATCGACTACGACCCCAACCAGCCATTTGCCGTGACCGCCTCGCACCGAAACCTCGGTATCCGCTTTGACGGAAGTTATGCGGCCGGGGATCACAAGTGGCTATACACCGTGGAGCACGCCCGCCAGGACAGCTATGCGGATGGTGCCTCCACGATCGACGCCACGTACCGCTATGGCATGATCGGCGTGGACATCGCTGGCATACAGTTCAAGCTCAACTACGAATTGCTGAGCGGCAATGGTGTCTATGCCCTGCAGACGCCGTTGGCTACCCTGCACGCCCACAACGGCTGGGCGGACAAGTTTCTGAGCACGCCGCTCGACGGTCTGGTGGACGTGTCCGTGAGCGTGGGCACCACGCTGGGTCCGGTCAGCCTGCTCGGTGTTTATCGCGACTACTCCTCCGATAATCTGGGTTACGCCTATGGACAGGAAACAAACCTGCTGGCCACCTGGAAGGCGGCCAAGAATTTCACCTTGCTCGCCAAGGTCGCCCGATATCGGGGTGATACCAACGCCACCAATGTCACGCGCAACCTGGCGTTATCCCAGGACGTGACCAAGTATTGGTTGCAGGCCAGCTATCAGTTCTAGACGGATGCCGAACCGGTCGCCATCCGTCGTGGCGATGTCGGCGAGGAAGGCCGGTCGAATAGGGCGCGCCCGTGAACCCGCGTGTTGCACCATGCTGGTTCACGAGGTCGCGCCCGATTCCCTCATCTGGTGCACCCTCGTGGCGCCGCGCGTGACCAGGACGTTGATTCTCCTTGTAATTCCTGTTGTGGCACAGCAGTTGCTCTAGTCAGCCCCGTTCGCGCAACGGCGTGCGAACGCGCTTACAGGAGAGCAACATGAATTGGCAGGATTTCCGTCGTGCCGGGCACTTTCCGACCCTGGTCTCGGCCTTTCTCTATTTCGACGTCAGCTTCATGGCGTGGGTGATTCTCGGACCGCTCATGCTTTATCTCGGCCAGTCGCTGGCGCTGACACCCGAACAGCAATTCACCGCCGTGGCCATCCCGATCCTGAGTGGCGCGATCTTTCGGGTGCCCATGGGCATGCTCGCCGACCAGATTGGTCCGAAACTCGCCGGGCAACTGGGCCAGCTGATTGTCATTGCCGGCATCGGTTACGCGTGGTTATTCGGGCTGGCGTCGTACGAAGCCGTGCAGTTGCTCGGTGCGGTCCTGGGCGTGGCCGGCGCCAGTTTTGCCGTGGCCTTGCCGCAAGCCTCGCGCTGGTATCCGCCGCAGTATCAGGGAATCGTCATGGGCATTGCCGGCGCCGGCAACATGGGAGTCGTGCTGGATTCGCTGTTTATCCCCTGGATCGCCGAGCACTGGGGCTGGCAGGCGGTGTTCGGCGTCATGCTGGTGCCGCTGGTGCTGGTGTTCGTGCTTTACAGCCTGGTGGCGAAGGATGCGCCCGAACAGCGCGCACCGGTTTCGCTGGCCAACTACGGTGCGGTGTTGCGCGACGTGGACACCTGGTGGTTCATGTTTTTCTACTTCATCACCTTCGGTGGTTTTGTCGGACTGTCCAGTGCACTGCCGCTCTACTTCAAGGATTGGTACTTCGCCTCCGGCGTGGCGGCCGGCCTGATGGCCGCGCTGGTAGTCTTTGCCGGCTCCATGTTCCGCCCGCTCGGTGGCTGGATGGCCGACCGCATCGGTGGCCTGCGTTCCTTGCAGGTCCTGTTGGCGGCGGTCGCCGTGACCTATCTGATCGTGGCCTTCCTGCCGCAAGGCCCGGCGCCGGAGACGGTGACGGCCGCCAAGGTCAGTGGCTGGGACTTCACCGCCCTGCCCGGTGTCGCCTGGGTCGCGGTGTTGGTGTTCTTCGTCGGCGCCATGGCCTTGGGCATGGGCAACGGCTCGGTCTTTCAACTGGTGCCGTTGCGGTTTCGCAAAGAGATCGGTGTCATGACCGGCCTGGTCGGTGCGGCCGGCGGACTCGGTGGATTCGTGCTGGCCAAGACTCTGGGCTGGTCGAAGGCCGCCACGGGCACATTTACGCCGGGGTTCCTGATCTTTGCGGGGCTGGCGGTCGCTGGCATCGTTGGCCTCTTGCGGGTCAAGACACGCTGGCGGACGACCTGGGGCGCGGCTTCCGGGGCACGTGTTTGACCGGCCCTTGTGCGGAGGGTGAGGTGGCCGATACTCTGACTCCATGAGCGAAGGCCGACTGGAGATTCGCGCGGGCATCGCCAGCGAGTGCGGCAAACGCGAGTCCAACAATGACATTGCCCTGGTACGCGAGTCGGATGACAGCCTGCGCACCGTGGTGGCGGTCATCGCCGACGGCATCAGCGGCGCCGGCGGCAAACTGGCGGCGGAAACGACGGCACCCGGTTTTGTCGACGGACTGCTGAGCGCGCCCGCCACCCTGTCGGCGGAGCGGGCGGGAGTGAAGGCGTTGGCCGCCATGAATCGCTGGGTGTGGGCGCAGGGAGGGCAGGACCCAGCCCTGCGCGGCATGGCCACGACCCTGAGCGCCGTTATCCTGCGCGGCCGGCGCCTGTTTCTCGTGCACATCGGCGATACGCGGATTTACCAGCTGCGCGAGGGCGCCCTGGCGCGCCTGACGCATGACCATACCCATACTCATCCCGACATGCAGCATGTCCTGATCCGGGCGGTCGGCCTGGAGGACACCATCCGGGCCGATACCGCGACCCGCGACCTGCGCTCGCACGATCGTTACCTGCTGTGCTGCGACGGAATCCATGCCGTGTTGAACGACGAACGCCTGCGCGATCTGCTGGCCGAACGCAGTTCGCCGGAAGAGACCGCCCAGCGCATCGTGCACGCGGCGCTGGCCGCCGGCAGTCAGGACAATGTCACGGCGCTGGTGCTCGACGTGCTCTCCATTCCGGGCGCCGAACGGCTCGACCTGGAAGTGCTGGCGGCCGATCTGCCGATCCAGGATCTGCCGGCGACCGGCGAGACGGTGGACGGTTTTCGCCTGGTCGAGATGGTTTCGGACGGGCGCTACAGCCGCCTGTTCCGCGCCGAAGACAGCGACAGCGGCCGCGAGGTCATCGTCAAGTTTCCCCATCCGCGCGTGGCCACGGACGCCGTTTACCGGCGTGCCTTCGTGCGTGAAGCCTGGGTGGCGGCCCAGGTGCAGAGTCCTTTTGTCGGCGAGGTGATTGACATACCGCTCGACCGGCGTACCTGCCTGTACACGGTCATGCCGTATTACACGGGCGAATCGCTGGAACGGCGCCTGCGGCGTGAACCGCCGGTGTCGTTCGAAGAGGGCATGCGCATCGGCATCCAGCTCGGCAAGGCGCTCTACGCACTCCACCGCCGCGACATCATCCACCGCGACGTCAAGCCGGAAAACGTGTTGCTGACCGGCAAGGGCGGGTTACGGCTGGTCGATCTCGGCGTGGCACGTCTGCCCGGAGTGGAAGAGACTCCGGACGAGGAGATCCCCGGCACGCCCAGTTACATGGCGCCGGAACTGTTCGACGGGCAGGCAGGTGACGTACGCTCCGATGTCTATGCGCTGGGCGTCACGCTCTATCGCCTGTTCACCGGCCACTACCCGTACGGTGAGGTGGAGGCCTTCTCGCGGCCGCGCTTCGCCCGGCGCACCCCGCTCAACCATTACCGCGCCGATCTGCCGGCCTGGCTCGATGCCGTGCTGGCCCGCGCCACGGCCATCGATCTGGGTCAACGCCATGGTGACGCCATGGAACTGGCGCTGGAACTCGAACACAATCTGGCCCACGGACCCCGCCCGCGGCCTTCCCGCCGCACGTTGTACGAACGCAACCCGCTGCGTTTTTGGCAGGTAGTCTCGCTGCTGCTCCTGATCGCGCTGATCGTTTCGCTGGCCCAGCGCTGAAAGCCGTCAGTCCGTTGTGGTGCAGACGGCAAATCTGGCCGGATTCCTCGCACCAACTTGGCGCAGCGGCATATGCCATCAATGCGTCAAAAGGCATAAATTGATTATATAAACAATATGTTACATGTGGTCCCGGGGCTGGCATGTGGATTGCAATTGGCCGGTCAGCATGGCATCTGCATCGAGGTCTCCAATCATGAAGGAAAGGCTGGTGGTGATCGGAAACGGCATGGCTGGTATCCGTGCCGTCGAGGAATTGCTCAAGCTCGCCCCCGACAAATACACCATCACGGTGTTCGGTGCCGAGCCGCTGGTCAATTACAACCGCATTCTGCTCTCGCCGGTCCTGGCCGGTGAGAAGAAATTCGAGGAGATCGTTCTCAACGACGATAACTGGTACCGGGACAACGGCATCACCCTGCACAAGGGTCGGGAGGTCGTGACCATCGACCGGCGCCGGCACACGGTGACAGCCAGCGACGGGACCGAAGCCCCGTACGACCGGTTGTTGCTCGCCACCGGTTCGAACCCGTTCCTGCTGCCGGTGCCGGGCAAGGACCTGCCGGGGGTGATCGGCTTTCGCGATCTGCGCGACGTGGAAACCATGCTGGCCGCGGCCGGTGAGTTTCAACACGCCGTGGTGATTGGCGGCGGCCTGCTCGGGCTGGAGGCGGCGAATGGACTTCTCAAGCACGGCATGAAGGTGACGGTCGTTCACCTGCCGGAGCTGCTGATGGAGCGGCAGCTAGACGCCCCGGCCGCGCGCATGCTGAAAAAGTCGCTGGAGGCGCGCGGCCTTGAATTTGTCATGCAGGGCGTGACGGAAGAGATCATCGGCCGCAAACGCGTGCAGGGCGTGCGCCTGAAAGACGGGCGTGAACTGACGGCCGACCTCGTGGTCATGGCGGTCGGCATCCGGCCGAGCATCGATCTCGCGAAACGGGCCGGCATCTACTGCGAACGCGGCATCCTCGTCAACGACACGATGCAGACCTACGACCCGGCCGTTTACGCGGTCGGCGAATGCGTGCAGCACCGCGGCCAGACCTACGGCCTGGTCGCGCCGCTGTTCGAACAGGCCAAGGTCTGCGCCAACCACCTCGCGCATTTCGGCATTGCCCGCTACGAAGGGTCGATGACCTCGACCAAACTCAAGGTCACGGGCATCGACCTGTTCTCGGCCGGGGATTTTCACGGTAGCGAGGGCACCGAGGAAATCGTGCTGCAGGACGCCGGCGCCGGGGTGTACAAAAAGGTGGTGCTCAAGGACAACCGCATCCAGGGCGCGGTGATGTATGGCGACACCATGGACGGCGCCTGGTACTTCCAGCTGATGCGCGACGGCACCGATGTGTCGGGCATGCGCAACAAGCTGCTGTTCGGCCAGGCGCACCTCGGCGACTCGGGCCACGGCGACATCAAGAGCCGTGTGTCGTCGATGTCGGACTCGACCGA
>CAKKRZ010000031.1 GCA_919902925.1 Acidiferrobacterales bacterium
CGCGCACCGCCGGCTCGGGCGTTGTGGGTAACGGCTTCGGCGCACCCCCTCCCTTACCCTCCCCCCTCGAGGGGGAGGGTTGGGTGGGGGGGATGGGCGTAGTGGGCGATGTTGTAGCCGCCTCGCCGATAGGATCGAGGCGAGAGCCGCGCGACGATGACGAATCCCTACTCGCTTCGCTCGTTCGTCCTGAGTTTAGATTGGTCGCGTCTGCGGATTCGCTGACCTCGAGCAACGCGATCAGGGTGCCTTCGGCGACCTTGTCGCCGACCTTGACCTTGACGGACTTGATGATGCCCGCGACCGGCGAGGGCACGTCCATCGTCGCCTTGTCGGATTCGAGGGTGATGAGGGAGTCTTCGGCCTGGACGGTATCGCCGGGCTTGACCATGACCTCGATCACCGGCACGTCGTCGAAGCCGCCGATGTCGGGGATTTTGATTTCGATGGTTTTAGACATTTTTCATTAAAACCTTAAAACCGTTGCCGCAAAGACGGCCGCTCCCGCGCATCCTGCGCTTCGCGGCATTCGTATATCCTATACAGCACAAAGGACGCGAAGAAGAGCAAAAATCAATGTCCTGCTTCTTTTAATTCAGAAATGATTTTCTTGGCGTTCTTTGCGTCTTTGCGGCGAAGGGGTTGCTGTTCTCCGTTAAACCGTCATTGGGTTCGGCTTCGCGGGGTCGAGACCATACTTCTTGATGGCCTTGGCCAGCACGTCGCGTTTGAGCTTCTTCTCCTCGACCAGCGCCGTCAGCGCCGCCAGCACCACCCAGTGACGATCGACCTCGAAGAAGTGGCGCAGCTTCTCGCGCGTGTCGGAGCGGCCGAAACCGTCGGTGCCGAGCACGCGATACTGGCGCCGGATATACGGCCGGATCTGGTCGGCGAAGGCGCGCACGTAATCGGTCGAGGCGATCACCGGGCCGCTCGTGTCCTTGAGGCACTGCTCGACGTACGGCACGCGCCGTTTGCCCTCCGGGTTCAGCAGGTTCCAGCGCGCGCAGCTCTCGCCGTCGCGCGCCAGCAGCGTGAAACTCGGGCAACTCCAGATGTCGGCCGCGACCTTCCAGTCCTTCTTGAGCAGATCGGCGGCGGCAATGACCTCGTTCAGGATCGTACCGGAACCGAGCAGCTGCACGCGCGCGCCCTTGCCGGCCGGGGCCTTCCGGAGGCGATACATGCCCTTGAGAATCCCCTCCTCCGCTCCCTTCGGCAGCGCCGGGTGCGTGTAGTTCTCGTTCATCACGGTGAGGTAGTAATAGACGTCTTCCTGCTCCGCGTACATGCGGCGCAGGCCGTCCTGGAGAATCACCGCGACCTCATAACCGAAGGTCGGATCATACGGAATGCAATTCGGGATCTGCGCCGCCCACACGTGCGAGTGACCGTCTTCGTGCTGCAAGCCCTCGCCGTTCAGGGTCGTGCGCCCCGCGGTGCCTCCGAGCAGGAAGCCGCGCGCGCGCGAATCGCCCGCCGCCCACCACAGGTCGCCG
>CAKKRZ010000032.1:0-2368 GCA_919902925.1 Acidiferrobacterales bacterium
TGCGCTCATCACCATGAAGGAATACGTGGACGTGATCGTGCCGCGCGGCGGCAAGGGGCTGATCGAGCGCATCAGCGCCGAGGCCACCATTCCGGTGATCAAGCACCTGCACGGCGTCTGTCACGTCTATCTCGATGACAAGGCCGATTTCGACAAGGGTGTGCGCGTGGCGTTCAATGCCAAGACCCAGCGTTACGGCACCTGCAACACCATGGAAACGCTGCTCGTGCATCGCGCGGTGGCGGACAAGTTTCTGCCGGTGCTGGGGAAGATGTATCGGGACCAGGGCGTCGAATTGCGTGGCTGTGCGGCCACGCAGAAGATTCTGTCCGGCATCAAGGCGGCGACCGAGGAGGACTGGCATACCGAGTATCTCGCCGCGATCCTGTCGATTCGCGTGCTCGATGGCCTCGATCAGGCCATTGAGCACATCGCCACCTACGGCTCGGCGCACACCGACAGCATCGTTACCGAGGACATCACCCGCGCGCGCCGCTTCCTGCGCGAGGTGGATTCGAGCTCGGTGATGGTCAACGCCTCGACGCGCCTCGCCGACGGTTTCGAGTACGGCCTCGGCGCCGAGATCGGCATCTCCACCGACAAGATCCACGCCCGCGGACCGGTCGGGCTGGAGGGCCTGACGTCGGTGAAATTCATCGTGCTCGGTGACGGCCACGTCCGGAAATAGCCGTTGCAGTAGCACCGGATCACGTGCAGGAAGCGACCATTGGTCGTCCGGTGCTACACTCCGTAAATACGATCTCAGCTTGAGCGCTTGATAGAACCATGTACTACACCATTCATGCCGTTATCCAGCCCGGCGACCAGACCGGATTTGTAGCGGAGTGTCATGAGTTGCCGATCGTCACCCAGGGCGCCACCCTGGACGAGGTAACCCAAAATCTTCGCGATGCCATTGCCTTGCACCTGGAAGGCGAGGATTTACGACATCTTGGATTTGTCGCCAATCCGACAGTCACCGTGAACTACGAGCTGGGTCCGGTACGTGCCCAGGCTTAAGCGGCTGAGCGGATAAGGATGTCATTGCTATTCTGGGCCGGTTCGGGTTCGTGGTCGTTTCGCAACGCGGTAGCCATGTGAAACTCGCGAGAGCCCTGTCCACGGGGGAACGGCAAATCCTCACCGTCCCCAGCCATTCCGAGCTCGACACGGGCACCTGTCGCGCGTTGCTGAGACAGGCGAGCCGCTACGTCCTGGGACAGGAACTGCGTCCCTATTTTTATTCGGAGTGAAGGAGCCGGGTCCATTTCTATTCTGGCTCAACCCACGGGTATTCTCGGCGGTACGTTCGACCCGATTCACTACGGCCATCTGCGCCCCGCCGCCGAGGCGCGCGCGGCGCTCGGGCTGTCCGAGATCCGTCTGATTCCCGCCGCGCGTCCTCCGCATCGCGACGAGCCTGCGGCCCCGGCCGGGGAGCGGTTCGCCATGGCCAGGCTGGCGGCGGCGGAGACGCCCGGTTTTACTGTCGATGACCGAGAACTGCGCCGTGCCGGTCTTTCCTATACCGTGCTGACGCTGGAAGAGTTGCGTCGCGCCATGGGCGCTAACATACCGCTGTGCCTGCTGATCGGTGCCGATGCCCTGGCCGGCTTTACCACCTGGCACCGCTGGCGGGAGATTCCGTCGCTGGCTCATCTGGTGGTCCTGCGCCGGCCGGACTCGGACGTGAGCGCCGATCCGGCCACCTGGCCGGCATGGGCTCGTCCCCGGGCCGCCCGCGTGGCCAACGACCTGACGGCGTCGCCGGCCGGACGCGTGATCTTCGTCGAGGTCAGCCCGCAGGACATCTCGGCCACGGCCGTGCGCCAGCGCGTTGCGCGTGGCGAATCGATCGCCGGGCTTGTACCGCCGGCGGTCGAACACCATATCCTTCAACACCGGCTGTACCGGAGCGAAACCCACTGATGCAAATCCGCCAGAAACAGAAACTCATCCGCACCGCCCTCGAAGATGCCAAGGCCCTGGACATCACCCTGCTGGACGTCCGCCAGATTTCGGATTTCGCCGATCTGCTGGCGATCGCCAGCGGTACCTCGACGCGCCACGTCGAGTCGATCGCCAACCGCGTTGTGGATGCCCTGCGCGAACGCGGCGTGCGCGCGATGGGCGTGGAGGGCAGGGGCGTGGGCGACTGGGTGCTGATCGATTTCGGCGACGTGATCGTGCACGTCATGCGTCCGCCGGTGCGCGACTTCTACAATCTGGAAAAGCTCTGGAGTGTGGGCAAGGAAGCAGAGAACGATAAACACCTTCACCGCCAAGACGCCAACAGCGCCAAGAACTGAAGGCAACACGCCGCGCTTCGTTTTTTCGCAATTTTTCAAATCTTGGCGTCCTTGGCGTC
>CAKKRZ010000032.1:2468-6753 GCA_919902925.1 Acidiferrobacterales bacterium
CTTGGCGTCCTTGGCGTCTTGGCGGTTCAGAACCTTATGCGAATACACATCCTCGCCATCGGCAACCGCATGCCCGAGTGGGTTGAAGCGGGCTATGCGGAATATGCCAAGCGCCTGCCGCGTGAGTGTTGCCTGGTGCTGCACGAAATTCCCGCTGGCAAGCGCGGCAAGAATGCCGATCTCGCACGACTGACGGCGGAAGAGGGCGAACGCCTGCTGGCGGCGGTCCCGAAGGGCGCGCGCGTTGTCGCCCTGGACCGCACCGGGCGTGAGCACGATACCGAATCGCTGGCCGGGGCGCTGCGCACCCAGCTCGGGCGCGGAGGCGGTCTGGCGCTGCTGGTGGGCGGTCCGGAGGGTCTGTCGGATGAATGTCTCGCGGCCGCCGACGAGCGCTGGTCGCTGTCCCGCCTGACCTATGCCCATCCGGTGGTGCGCGTGGTACTCGCTGAGCAGCTCTACCGCGCGTGGAGTATCATTGGCAACAAGCCATACCATCGATAAGACAGTTTTGATTTTCCAGTGTTGAGCTGCAAATACCGCCGTGAGCATCGAGGCGCAGTCCTGAACTACTGAACTCTAAACTCCTCACTCAGCACTGAGTTTATGATTTACCTCGCCTCCGCTTCACCCCGCCGCCAGGAACTCCTGCGTCAACTGGGTCTGGCATTCGAGGCGGTACCCTCTCATCTCGAGGAAACCCGGCAGCCGGCGGAAACGGCCGCCGACTATGTCGTGCGCGTGGCGCTGGACAAGGCCCGTCATGTCGCGGCCCAGATCCGGGAGCAGGGCCGGCCGGCATGGCCGGTGCTGGGTGCGGATACCGAGGTGGTGCTGGATGACCGGGTGTTTGGCAAACCGGGTGACGCGCGCGAGGCCGCGGACATGTTGAACCGTCTGGCCGGTCGGGGGCACGAAGTACTGAGCGGTATCGCCATGATCGCCGGGGGACAGGAATGGACGGCGCTGTCGCGCAGCCGGGTGTTCCTGGCGCCCGTGTCGGCGGCGGAAATCGCGGCCTATTGCGCCACCGGCGAGCCGTTCGACAAGGCCGGCGGCTATGCCATTCAGGGGCGCGCCGCGGCTTTTATCGAGCGAATCGAAGGCAGTTATTCCGGCGTGATGGGGCTTCCCCTGCATGAACTGGTTATGATGATGCGAAAGGCGGGATTGTCGTGAGTGAGGGCGAAACCGCAATCGCGCCATCCATGGCGCGCGGCCCTCGCCTCCATCCTGTCGGCGAAGCGGAGTTTTCACGAATACATTTAACATGTATTCGTGCCGCTGAGCGCCCGGCCATGGATGGCCGGGCTGGGGCCCAACCGTGCCCGAGTGTCACGCCAGGGAAGGCTGGTACAACCTGCAAACATAGCCACAAATGAGCGAAGAGATTTTAATCAACGTCACACCGCAAGAAACGCGCGTGGCGATTGTTGAAAACGGCATGTTGCAGGAGGTGCACATCGAACGCACCCGCAACCGCGGTATCGTCGGCAACATCTACAAGGGCCGGGTGGCGCGCGTGTTGCCCGGGATGCAGGCCGCCTTCGTCGATATCGGTCAGGAGCGCGCCGCCTTCCTGCACGCCTCGGACATCCGCGCGAACGGCAATGGCGCCGGCGGCGACATCCACCAACTGGTCAAGGAAGGGCAGGAGATCGTGGTGCAGGTGGTCAAGGATCCGCTCGGCACCAAGGGTGCGCGTCTGAGCACTGAGCTGACGCTGCCGGGCCGCTACCTCGTGTACACACCCTACAGCAACCACATCGGCATCTCGCAGAAGATCGGCGACGAGGCCACGCGCGAGCGGCTGCGGCAACTGGTGAAGGAGACCATGCCGGCGGATGATCAGGGCGGGTATATCCTGCGCACGCTCGCTGAGACGGCGGCCGAGGACGAGATCGAGACCGACATCCGCTACCTGCATCGCGTCTGGCGGGCCGGCCAGGAACGCATCGCCGACTCGCCGAACGGCGCGTTGTTGCACGAGGACCTGCCGCTGGCCCTGCGCGCCATGCGCGATCTGGTGCGCGCGCAGGTCGAAAAGATCCGCATCGATTCGCGCGAGACTTATCTCAAGGCCATCGACTTCGCCATCAAGTTCATTCCCGAGCTCGCCGATCGTGTTGAACACTATACCGGCGAGCGGCCGATCTTCGATCTCTATTCGGTCGAGGACGAAATCCAGAAATCCCTGCAACGCAAGGTGCTCCTGAAAAGCGGCGGTTATCTGATCCTCGACCAGACCGAGGCGATGACCACCATCGACGTCAACACCGGCGCCTACGTGGGCAAGAAGAATCTGGAGGAGACGCTGTTCAAGACCAACCTCGAGGCGGCGCAGGCCATCGCCCGGCAGCTGCGGCTGCGCAACCTCGGCGGCATGATCATCATCGATTTCATCGACATGGCCGACGCCGAACACCGGCGCCAGGTGCTGCGCGCGCTGGAGCGGGTGCTGGCCCGCGACCGCACCAAGGTGTACCTGACGGAGATGTCCTCGCTCGGGCTGGTCGAACTCACCCGCAAGCGCACGCGCGAGAGCCTCGAGCACGTGTTGTGCGAGCCTTGCCCGGCCTGCCAGGGACGTGGCATGGTCAAGACCGCGCAGTCCGTCTGTTACGATATCTTCCGCGAGATTTTGCGCGAGGCGCGCCAGTTCGGCACCGACCGCTACCTGGTGCTGGCCGCGCCGCCGGTGATCGATCTGCTGCTCGACGAGGAAGCGACCGGCCTGCTGCAGTTGCAGGAATTCATCGGCAAGACCATCGAACTCAAGGTCGAGCCACTCTACCAGCAGGAACAGTACGACGTGGTGCTGATGTAACGTGAAAAGGATATTGCCCAGAATCCGCAACGCCTGGCGGCGCCTGCGCAAGGCGGGACACCGCCACTGGCCGACGTTCCGGCGCTGGCTGCATCCGCGGCTGCCGTTGTTGCAACGCCTGTGGCGACGCATGGCCAGGCTGGTGTATGTCACATCGGCGCTGCTGCTCCTGGCGCTGGCCATCGTCTATCTGGTCGCGCGCCTGTGGTTGCCGACGATCGTGGACAAGAAACCGGAGATCGAGGCCTGGCTCAGTCAGAAGTCGGCCCATCAGGTCCGGATCGGGCAGCTCGAGACGTTCTGGCGCGGGCTGTATCCGGGCGTGCGCCTGACCGGCGTGCGTGTCTATGCCGGCGGCCGGACGGTGCCGGCGGTGCAACTGCGCGAACTGCACGTCAGTCTCGACTGGATTCCGCTGCTGTGGGGTGAGGTGCGCATCGACCGTCTGCGCGTCGTCGGCCCGCAACTGTCGTTCGAGCGGCTTAAGGACGGCCGTTTCCGCGTCACCGGTTTCGAGCCGGTGCCGGCGGGGGCTGACCAGGCCGATGGCGAGGTGTTTGTCGACTGGCTGTTCCGCCAGCGCCGGCTGGAGATCGCCGACGGCGAGCTGCAATGGGTGGATCATCGCGATCCCGGCCACGTGCTGTACTTCAAGGCCGTCAACCTGACGCTCGACAACCGCGGCGACCGCCACCGTCTCGAATTCCGCGCCGCGTTCCCGGGCTCGCTGTGTCGCGACTGCACCTTCGTGGCGGATGTCCGCGGCAACCCGTTCCGGCACGAAGCGTGGCAGGGACATCTGCAACTGCGCGCCGTCGGCCTGGACGTGGGCGCATTACCAGCCATTCTCGGCGAACGCCTGCCGCGGGGACTGGCCGGCCAGTTTTCGCTCGATCTCGATTCGCGCTGGCGCGATGGCCTGGTGCAGCAGGTGCGTGGCCACGTGCGCGCCGCCGACCTGCGCTTGCCGGTCCGCGCCCTGGCGACGCCGGTGGCGGTGCGCCAGGCCAGCGGCATGGTGCGTTGGCGCGCACGCGATTCCGGCTGGGCACTGGAGGTCAGCGAGCTGCGGCTCGGGCTGGCCGGTAACGCCTGGGAGGCCGGCCGTCTGGCGGTGGCGTTCTCCGCCGACGGCGGCGAGGTCGAACTTCAGCGGCTGGATCTCGGCGATGTGACGGCCTTTGCCAGCGCGCTTCGCCCGAGCCACGGCGACAACGGCGAACGGCTGCGCGCGGGCCTTGGGCTGCTGGGGAAAATCCGTCCCGGCGGTCAACTCGCCGACCTGCGCGCGCAGTGGCAGGGGCCCATCGTCAGCCCCGCCGATTTCCGTTTCGAAAGCGATGTGCTTCGTCTGGGCACCGAACCGTTCGGCGCGGCGCCCGGCGTGCGCAACCTGACGGGACGTATCAGCATTCATCCCAACGGCGGCGAGTTCCTGCTCGACAGCACCCGGCTGGC